>CAIPHQ010000302.1 GCA_903864895.1 uncultured Rhodospirillales bacterium | reverse complement strand
GCGGTGGAACTGCGCGTGGCCGGCGACGCCGCCGCGTCGGCCGCGCTGCTGCAACAGGCGCTGGCCGCCGCCCCCGGCCATCTGCACGCCGCCATGCAACTGGCCGAGCACGCGTGGCTGGCCGACGACGCGCCGCGCGCGCTGGACGTGTGCCGCGCCGCGCTGGAGGCCCACCCCGGGCATCACGTGCCCTATGTGCAGATGGCCCGCGCACTGGCGGTGCTGGGGGACGCCGAGGCCGGGCTGGCGGTGCTGGAGCAGGGCGCGCAGCGCCGTGGCCCGCACCCGGAGATGACCGCCAAGCAACTGGAATTGCTGCGCGGTCTGGGCCGCTTTGACGAAGCCCGCGCGCTGGCGGACAGCCATGCGGAGGGTGAAAGCCATTTCGGGCTGTGGCGGCAGCGCATGGAACTGATGCTGGCGCTGGGCGAGTTCGGTGCCTGCGCGGCAGCGCTGGACTCCGCCCCCGCCGCCACGCAGCACGAACACGCGCATGTCTGGCAGTTGCGCGGCGAACTCGCCGCCGCGCTGTGGGACCCGGCGGGCAGCGAGGCGCATCTGGCGCGCGCGACGCAGATGCACCCGGCCAATGGCTGGGCGCAGTGGCTGGCCGCCCGCGCCTGTCTGTTGCAGGGCGATCTGGACGGCACCACGCGCTATCTGCGCGAATCGGTGCGGCTGGACACCGCCGCCCTGCGGCTGCGCGGCAAGTCGCAGAACATCACGCAAAGCCTGCTCGGCCAGATCATGGACGAGTTCCGCATCGACGCCGCGCTGATCGGCGAACTGGCCACGCTGGCGCGCCAGCCGCCGCAGACGCGCCTGCCCCGGCTGCTGGCGCTGGTGCGCGCCAACGCCGGTCACACCGCGCCGGCCATTTTTCTGCTGATCGCGCTGCGGCAGGCCGGGCTGCTGGCCGGCCCGCAGGCGGGGGAGCCGCGCGGCATCCCCAAGCGCATTGCCCAGTTCTGGGACACGCCGGAGCCGCCCGATGACATCGCCGCCCTGATGGCGGACTGGCCCGCCCGGCACCCGGACTACGCCTACACCCGCTTCAGCGGCGCCAGCGCGCATGACTATCTGCGCCAGCGCTACGCCAATGACGTGGTGCTGGCCTTCCGCCGCGCGCCGGAACCGGCGCTGAAGGCGGATATTTTCCGCCTCGCCTGGCTGTATGCCGAAGGCGGCGTGTATGCCGACGCCGATGACCGCTGCCTGCACCCGGTGTCCGTGCTGATCGGCGGGGACGCGATCTTTGCCGCCTATCAGGAAGAATACGGCACGCTGGGCAACAATTTCCTGGCCGCCTGCCCGCGCCACCCGGTGATCGGCGCGGCGCTGGCCGAGGCGGTGGGGGCGGTGAACCGGGGCGATCAGGACATTCCGTGGCTGTCCACCGGCCCCGGCCTGCTGACCCGCGCCTACGCCGCCACGCTGGCGCAGGGCAAATTGCTGCCGCTGGGGTTTCTGAACGGCAGCGTGATTCTGGAGCGGCACGAGATGCGCCGCGCCATCGCGAGCCACGCCGCCGCCGCCTACAAGCGCACCGGGAAGCACTGGCTGCGGGCGGCGTTTCCCTCCCAGCCCAAGGCCACCGCATGACGCGCGCCACACTGCTGGCTGCCCCAGTCTTGGCGGCGCCATTCTTGGCCGCATTGCTGCTGCCACTGGCAGCCCGCGCGGCAGACCCGATCAGCATTCTGGCCTTCGCCCCGCCGGGCGGCACGGTGGACCGCAGCGGCAAGGCGGATGCCTCGGCGGCGCTGGCCGGGGCGATTGCGGCGGCCAATGTGTTCACCGCCAAGGGCGAGCCGGCCTGCGTGGTGATTCCACCCGGCCGCTACCGCATCAGCACCCCGCCGCCCGCCTTCATCCGCGCCGGGTGCGTGCGCGGTGACGGACCCACGCAGTCCGAACTGGTGCTGGACGAGACTTTCACCGGCGACCTGTTCGCCTGGTCGGAGGCCTGGAAGCCCACCACGCCCGGCCCCACCGCCGTAGGGCTGAAAATCACCGGCACCCGCACCGCGCGCGGCCCGCAAAATGCGCTGGTGTTCTACGACCGCAACGACGAGGTGTTTCTGGACCAGATCGTGGTGAACGATCTGCCGGGCCGGGCGCTGTATTCCGGCGTGATGAAGCACGTGCCGCAGGCCTATATGCGCGAATCGCACATGCGCTCCCTGCGGTTTTTCAACGATGGCGCGCCGGGCCTGCCGGTGGTGGAGTTCAGTTCCGAGGGCACCGGCAAGACCGACGCCACCAACCAAATCCGCCTTTCGCAGGTGGATATTTATGGTGCCCACGGACCCGGATTTGTCATTCGCAACAACGGCGAGGGCGGCGTGCGCGCCATCACCGCCGAATCGCTGCGCATCGAAGGCACAGAAAACGGGACGGTGGCGGCTGATTTGCTGACCATCGGTGATCCGGTGATGCGTGGACGCGTGTTCAGTATCACCTTCACCAATCTGGAACTGATCGACCCGTATGCGGGGTTTGCCGCCCTGCGCATGACTGCCGCGCCGGGTGCACCCGTGCCCTATCATATCACTGCGCAGGGTGCGATCGGCGGTGGGTTGCCACATGGCGAGGGCCTACGGATTGACGCGGGCCGAAATTCAGATTTCCAATTCTCGGCGATTCATACAGAGGGGCCCAATGTCGTCACCGGACCAAGAGCTAGCAAGATCGTGCTGGACGGATACGGCAATGACGCGTGCTGGATTTATCGTGCAGATTCTGCCATGACTCATTCCAAACAAATTATAATTCTCGACGGTGAGAAGACAAGAGACCCGTCAGGAGTTACTCATGAATCGACCACTTTAAAACCAACAGGCTGCCCAAATTTGCCCTGAATAGACGGAAAATAAGAATGGCAATTTGGGCCAACCATAGACACAAGGAAGATCCTACGAAATGACCGAATTATTCAAATGCGAGGATTTTCACGTAAATTATCTTCCGGGAAATAGTAATTATATAATAATCGCATTCTCACCGGTAAATGTTTATGCAAACGGCGAACATAAAATTTGGGGTGAGCGGTTTTTCATTAAGCATGGCATAGCTGCAATTGGAATTACCGCAACCCGCCCGAATTGGTTCCCTAGTCGCCACATGCCGTCAGCAGCACAGAAAATTCTCGACTTCATAGCACCAATGGGAAAACCTTTGATTGGATATGGACACAGTATGGGTGGATATGCTACGCTTAAATATGGATCTTTACTACAACTGGATGGCGCTATTTCTTTAAGCCCACAAACATCAATTGCCACTGATCAACGTTATATGAAATTTTATGATAGTATCTTAAACATTAATATGAATATTGAGACTTCTGACATCGCCAAATTCTCCATTATTATTTATGATTCTTTGTTGCAATCAGACAGACTGCATGCTGATAAATTTAGAAATTTGGAAAACGTCGATTATATCGTCATGCCCGGGGCTGGACATATGACAATTTCCTACTTTATCCGCGACAATCTAATAATAGATTTGTTTTATGCGGTTCTAAATCGTAAGTCCGATCAAATTGGATCAGCCCGGCGCCACATCCGTGAAAAATTACACTCAAATATTGACTATTTTTATAATATATTAACTTACCTTATCAACAATAATACAAACAAGACAGGTTGGATTGCTCGTGTTCGTGAGAAATTAGAGGAATTTGGTTCAACTTCTGATGCCACAAACCTTATTGTTGCCCGCAATCTCCTCGAGATGCAGAATTTTCCGGCCGCCCATCAGCTAGTTTCTTCTATCAAAAATTACGATACTGTTTCTTTTAACGATTTAATGATGATTCGCAACATATATGCACATCTCAATCATTTTGATATGGCCATCTTCTTGTCAGAAATTATGCTCCAAAATCATCCAAATCGTGCCGACTGCTGGCTCGCCTATGGCTACTATCTCGAGAAAATCGGAAGATCTCCATTTGCTCTAGCAGCAATGCTACGGGCACTAGAGGCCCAGTCTATGGATAAGAATGTCTGGATCAAGCTGGCGCAAGCCTTTCGCACTCTCAAACTTCCTCACCGTGAAGCTGAAGCTATTCAGATGATCCGGGAATTTTATCCTGATTTTGATACGAATTAAATACTTATCTTACAGCCGATGGTACGTTCGACAATCCAACGCTTTGGCATGGCCGCGAACTTGCCAGCATCGGATCGCTTGACGATCTGGACCCCCACGCAACGGCAGACCTCGCGTAATCCCTCGGGAACGTTCGGGACCTGATAGCCGCTGTCGGCGTACAACTTGCCGTAGGGAGAGAACAGGTCCAACATTAAGGCATACTGATATCCAGCTTTCTAGGCGGCTTATCTGTTATGATATTTACCAAATTCAAAAATATCGAATTTTTATATATTTATCATTTTCTGATGCCAGATGTCAGAAATTTGTGAATCCCAGTATTTTCTGATAAGCTCAAGAAGGTTCGGGTATTGTGTATCCATAGGATTAAGATGGTTCAGTTAGACGCGCCGACGACTGACCGCCCACCCGGCACCCTGGAAAACGGCGTGCTGTTCGGACGGGACGGGCAGTTGTTCCTGGCAGACGGTGGCCACGCGGTTCTCGATTTCGCACGGGGGAACAGAGTGCCAACGGCGGAGTCCATCGCCACGTTCGCCGAGAACATGGGCAACCGCCACACGGCCGCAGCCAATTACAACGTTCCCTTCCTGCACATCATCTTCCCCGACAAGCAATCGGTGCTGACGCAGGATTTTCCGATTGAGGACCCGAAGTGCCTGGGCGAAATCTATCTGTCAGCGCGCCCTGGCATCGCTGGCCACGTCTTGTATCCGCGTGACGCGCTGCGCGACGCAGGCTCGGCGGTCTTCCAACGGACCGACACGCATATGACCGACTTTGGCACCGCTCTAGTTGCACAGATGGCGCTCGACCGTGTGTTAGGCGTTTCGCACGCCGACGCCTTTGCACGGATCACCGCCGCAATAACCGTTCCACAGCACTGGATTGGCGATCTTG
>CAIPHQ010000301.1 GCA_903864895.1 uncultured Rhodospirillales bacterium | reverse complement strand
GGACCGGCCCTGGCACGAAACCCCCAACATCCACCCCTGCACCATCCGCGACTTCTTCGCGCTGTGCGAAAGCGAGGGCTACGCGGTGGAGAAATGGCTGGCTGTGGACGAAGCCGGGCGGCGCGCGCCGTGGCGGCGGTTTTCGGGGCTGGCGAATGTGTTTGGGGAGCAGGGGTTGTTTCAGTTGCGGAAGGCTTAGGCGCGCCTCCCGCCGCCTGAGTTCCGCAAGCTGACAGGATCAGCCGCTGCCAAGTCTGCCAGACGCCGCAAGCTACCCGGCAGGCCGGCCGCTGCCGCAAAATGCACAGCACGTTCGGAGATGCTGTTCGCCTTCAGGGCGGCTTCGATGATCGACGAAGAGTCGAAGACGATCACTCCGCCGTGCTTGGGCCACGCCGTTCGGCGTTATTGGCTTCCAACGCGGCGTGGATTTCCTCGCCGGTCAGATCCGTAGCGCATGCAGCAGCCTGCATCTCGCCCAAAGCCCGCGCCAACGGGGTTGGTCCCGCATTGCGGCCCATCATGCGGCTGACAAGGCGACCCGCCGCCCCGCGGTTGCGCACATCTGTCAGTAAGTCCGCCGTTTCGGCATCCACCGGAATCGTGACGTCCACCATCCCGCTCATGCTCGTCCTCAATGCGCGCCAGGGTTGCAGCGGCAGTATCGCATCCACGCGCACGAAAACACTGTCATCTGCCCGCCGCACAATGTCATTCCAGACCGAACTCAACGAGACCATGAACACGAGAGTTGCGGTTCGGCGCCTGTCGAGTTGCAAGAAGCGGAACTGTCCGAATTCCAGAATCCAGACCTCAGGCTCCGGCAAGGCAGGTTCGCAGCTTGTGAGCGACAGGCGTATGTCTGCCCAAGGCTTTTCATTCGTCCATGTCACATACGTGCGGATGTCACAGACAGCCTCGGCAAAGACGGCACGGAAACTGGCGCGGCATGTGTCGCCATAGCAGGCCGAGGCGGCGGGTGGGCCAAGTTCGGTGCTGTCGCCGTCCACTTGCGTGATGATCACGCTGGGCACCGAGGCGGCGGCTGTTGGGCCGCCGCCGGGACAGGCTGCCAGAATCCCGCACAGCAATGCGGGCGCGAGCTTGCCCATCCGCCCGTTACATGAACGCGACGACCACCTCGTCACGCCCGAGGCTGAACATCATGCCGCGCTGGATGCCGACCAGATGCACCACGACGCCGGCCTGGTTGCGCAGCCACAGGTCGCTGCTGCCCGACGTGGACAGGCCGATGCCGCCGGTGTTTTCGGTGTACACGCCCGCGAAGTCGGAGATGTTGTACAGGTTGTAGACCTCGCCGTTGGCCACCGTGGTGGCCGCGCCGCCGCCGCCGGTAACACCGCCGCCGACCTTGAAGTTGTAGGTGGCACCCTTGAACGTGACCTGACCCGACCCGGCGGCGGCACCGGCAGCAGTGACCTGGGTCATGCTGACAGTGCCCACCGGCGTCATGCCCTGCACGCTTTGCGGGCCGGGCTTCTGCGCCATGCTGCACGCGGCGGCCCCCAGCACACAGCCCAGAACGGCAAGGCGGACTAGCCTGGCGGTAGCGGACAACAACATTTGAGTCTCCCCGAATTATCACGAATCGCAGCGCGATGATGGCCGAACGGCCCGCGCCGGGCAATTGCGGCGCGTTCAGGCTTCGGCCAGCACCACGCGGCGCTGGGCCACACCGCGCACCGGGGCGGCGGCGTAGACATCCTTCACCGCCTCGCTGAGCGTGACGCCGGCGAATTGCGGGGCCAGATAGCGGCCCCAGCGTTCGTAGAGCGGGGCGGCCCGCAGCACCATGCGCAGGCGGGTGGGCGGCAGGAACAGCGCGGTGTCGCGCCGTTCCACCCGGAACATCGCCGAGGTCAGCAGACGGCCGATCTGCCCCGGCGAATAGGGCTGGCCCTGCCCGAACGGCGTGCTTTCCACATGCGCCCACATGCCGCGCCGGTTGGGGGCCACCACCAGCAACCGCCCGTCGTCGCGCAGCACGCGCCAAGCCTCACGCAGCAGGCGGCGGGTGTTGTCGGCGGCCTCCAGCCCGTGGACCAGCAGCACGCGGTCGAAGCTGAGATCGGGGAATGGCAGCGCGTCTTCCTCGGCGGTGCAGGACAGGCCGGGGCCGCCCGGGGGCCATGCGGCGACGCCCATCCGGGCGGGGGTCAGTGCAATCACGCGCTCGGCGTCGTCACGCCACAGCCGCAGGTAGGGTTGCGCGTAGCCGATGCCCAGCACGTTCTGCCGCGCCAGCCTGGGCCATAGAAGCTGCATGCGCTCGCGCAGCAGCATGGCCACGACGGCCCCCTGCGTCGAGGCATAAAACTCCGCCGCCGCGTGAGCATCGGTTGCCATGCGTGATCCTACCACGTCCTGCTGCGGGCGCAGACTGTCATCGGCGGGTGGTTTGCGCCACGGCGCGGCGATGCTAGATCGGGGGCATGATCACTGCACATGCTGTCCCCATCCTGTCCGACAACTACGCCTGGCTGCTGCGTGACGCGGCAACCGGGGCGACCGCCATTGTGGACCCCGCCGAAGTGGCGCCCGTTGTGGCCGCCATCGAGGCTGCGGGCGGGCGGCTGGATACCATCCTGCTGACGCATCACCACGTGGACCACATCGACGGGGCGGACGAAATCCGCGCCCGCTATGGCGCGAAGATCGCCGGTGCGGCGGCGGACGCGCACCGGCTGCCGAAGCTGGATGTGGCGGTGGCCGAGGGCGATACGGTGGCCATCGGCCAGAGCACGGCGCGTGTGATGGAAACGCCGGGCCACACGCTGGGGCATATTGCCTACTACTTCGCCGATGGCGGGGTGCTGCTGTGCGGCGACACGCTGTTCAGCCTGGGCTGCGGACGGCTGCTGGAAGGCACGGCGGCGAACATGTTTGCCAGCCTGCAAAAATTCGCCGCGCTGCCGCCGGACACGCTGGTGTGCTGCGGCCATGAATACACCGAGAGCAACGCCCGCTTTGCGCTGCACGCAACCCCGGACAACGCGGCGCTGCAAGCCTATGCGGCGCAGGTGAAGGCGCTGCGGGCGGCGGGCAAGCCGACCATTCCGAGCCGCCTGTCGGACGAGTTGGCCGCCAACCCGTTCCTGCGCGCGCCGGATGTGGCAACGCTGGCCGCGTTGCGGTCGGCCAAAGACAAATTCTAGGGAGCCTGCATCGTGAAACTGTTTTCCTCACCCGCCAGCCCGTTTGTCCGCAAGGTGATGGCCTGCGCCATCGCCCGCGAGGTGCATGAGCGCATCATGCAGATCCCCACCGCCGCCGGGAACTCGCCGCCCGATCTGCTGGCGGCCAACCCGCTGAGCAAGGTGCCGTGCCTGATCACCACCGATGGCGTGGCGCTGTATGACAGCCCGGTGATCTGCGAATACATCGACTCGCTGGAAGGCACGCTGCCGCTGTTCCCGCGCAGTGGCGGGGCGCGCTGGAAGGCGTTGAAGCTGCAGGCGCTGGGCGATGGCATGATGGACGCGGCCGTGCTGCGGCGCGGCGAGAGCGTGCGCCCGGTGGAAGACGCGCGCACCGCCAACATGAACCGGCAAAAGGCGGCCATTGACCGGTCGCTCGCGGTGCTGGAGGCGGAGTTGCCGCATCAGACGGTGGATATCGGCTCCATCGCGATTGCCTGCGCGCTGGGTTATCTGGATTTCCGCTTCGGCCATGAGCCGTGGCGGGACGCGCACCCGAAGCTGGCGGCGTGGTTTGCCGAGTTCCGCCAGAATGCCTGCATCGCGCAGACCGAACCTGCGGGCTGAGGCTATTTGCGGGCGGCGATGAACCCGCCGCCCGCCACCAGCACGGCACTGGCCAGCGTGGTCAGGCTGAACACGGCGTAGCCGCCCGCGCAGAGCAGCAGGGTGGACGCCACCGGCGTGGCGTAGGCGAGCGTGCCGAGCAAGCGCGGGTCGCCGCGCTTCATGCCGGCATCCCACAGAAAGAACGCACCGCCGACCGGGCCAGCGCCCAGCACCAGCACGGCGGCCCATGCCAGCGGATCGGGCATGATTGTGGCTTCGAAGGCGAAGTGGCTGATGGCGGCCAGCACCGCACTTGCGGCGCAGAAGCCGGCGACGGCCCCGGTGGGCACGCTGGCGAAACGGCGGGACAGCACCGAGTAGGTGGCCCATGTGAAGGCGCTGCACACCGCCGCGGCGTAGCCGGGCAGTGCGGACGACGTCAGGCTGGCATTGCCGCCCAGCAGCAGCGCGCACCCTGCCGCGCCCAGCGCAGCACCGGCGATGTGCTTGCCGGTCAGCCGCAGGCCCAGCAACGGGGCGGACAGCAGCACGATCAGCAGCGGCCAAGTGTAGTTGATCAGATTGGCTTCGGCGGCGGGTGCCCATGCGAGGGCCGTGAAATACAGCGCATGGAAGCCGAACAGGCCGCCCACACCATGCAGCCACGCCAGCGGCGGCTGCCGCAGGTCACCCAGCCTGCCGCGCGCGGCCAGCACCGCGACGCCCAGCACAGCGGCGACGGCGAAGCTCATCGCCGTGAGTTGCAGCGGCGGAAGGCTGGCCGCGGCGCGCGACAGCAGGCCGAGAAAGGCCCACAGCGCGATGGCGCCGCAGCCTGCAAGTGTGGCGGGTTGCATGGGCGGCGCTTAGCAGCGTTGGCGGGGCGGGGAAACCCTCACACCCATACCCTCACCTTTACCCTCACCCGCCCACGCCTGCGGCGCGGGCCCCTCCCTCTCCCGCAGTGCGGGAGAGGGGCTGGAGGGTGGGCTTAGTACATGTGCTGCCCGCCGTTGATCGACAGCGTGGACCCGGTGATGAAATCCGCCGCATCCGCCGTCAGGAACACCACGCCGCGCGCAATGTCTTCGGCGTGGCCGAGGCGGCCCATCGGGATTTTGGCGACGATCTTCTGCAACACGTCGGGCGGCACGGCGCGCACCATCTCGGTGTCCACATAGCCCGGCGCGATGGCGTTCACGGTGATGTGGAAGCGGGCCCCTTCCTGCGCCAGTGCCTTGGTGAAGCCGTGGATGCCCGACTTGGCGGCGGCGTAGTTGACCTGCCCGTACTGGCCCGCCTGCCCGTTGATGGAGCCGATATTGACGATGCGGCCGAACTTCTCGTTCTTCATGCCGTCGAAGGTCAGGCGGCAGAGGTTGAAGCAGGAGCCGAGATTGGTGTCGATCACGTCGTCCCACATGGTGCGCGTCATGCGCGTCAGCGTGGTATCACGCGTGATGCCGGCGTTGTTGACCAGCACGGTGATGGGGCCGAGTTCTTCGGTGATCTGCTTCACGGCGGCTTCGCAGGCGGCGAAATCGCCCGCGTCGAACTTCATCGCCTTGATGCCGGTCTCGGCGGTGAAGGCGGCGGCGGCGGCATCGTTGCTGGCGTAGTTGGCAACCACGGTGCGGCCTGCCGCTTTCAGTTCCTTGCTGATCTCCGCCCCGATGCCGCGCGTGCCGCCGGTGACGAGTGCAATCCTGCTCATGCCGCTATCCTTTCCCAGATCCAAAAATCATGCTCAGCCGCGCTGGCGGCTGCATGCCCCGTGCCATCCGGGCGGGGCATTGACCGGGATCAAATGCCACGCCTTACCGGCCCGCGTCGCCCCATAACGCGGCAAATCCGCGCAATTCCGCCATGTTCAGGTCGGACACGGCCACAAACCGCATCCCGCCGCCATTCCACGCCACCGTGTTATAGCCGGATGCAACGTGCTCCGCGCTGCCACTTTGGTCTGAGGGCCAGACGAACAAATCGATGATGTGTCTGTCGCGCCCATACACCAGCGCTGCCACGTCGCGCCCGGCCAGATAATCGAGCCGCCCGCCCAAAAGCGGATATCCGGCGGATGCAAAATCGCGCACCGGGGGGGCGTAATCCAGCCGCCCGTTGAACCACGGTTTGACGGTGTGCTGGTCCGACGAGAGCACGTCTGTCAGATGCCCCGGTTGCAGGGCGCGGATATGGCTGGCGATGGCGGCGGCGTCCGGATCGGGCGCGCGGGGCAGCAGCATGACGGCGGCAATACAGGCGGCCAGCGCCAGCCCCAGCGCGCCCCCTGCCCATGCGCGGCGCGGGCGGGGGGGTGCGGCGGCAGGTGGCATCGCGGCTTGGCGCGTCAACGCCGCGCGCAAGGCGGCGGGTGCGGCGTGGCGCGGCAGCGCGCGCAGACCTTCGGACAGCGCGGCGAGGCCATCGCGTTCGGCGCGGCAGGCGGCGCAGCCTGCCAGATGCACCATCAGGTCCGTTGCTTCGGATGCGGTCAGTTCGCCGTCATGGTCGGCTTGCAGCAGCAGGTGCCAGCGTTCGCAGGCCGGGTTGGTCATGGCTGGCGCTCCAGCGCCGCGCCGCGCAGCATCTGGCGGGCGCGCCACAGCCGCGACATCACCGTGCCGAGCGGCACGCCCGCAATGCGGGCGATGTCGCGGTAGCTCATGTCTTCCAGTTCGCGCAGCACGATGCACTCCCGCAACTCATCCGGCAGCGCCGCCACGGCCCGGGCCAGCGCCGTGCGCCCTTCCGCGTCCGCAAATGCCGCTTCGGGGGAGCGCTGCGGGTCTGGCAGTTCGGCGGCATGGTCCAGCGGCACTTCGGCCACCCGCCGTTGCTGTGCCATGTGGTCGAACGCGGTGGTGCGCACGATGCGCAGCACCCACGCCTTGGGATTTTCTTCGCGGTAGGAGCGGATATAGGTCAGGCCGCGCAGCATCGCCTCCTGCACCACGTCCTCGGCCAGCGCCGCATCGCGCACCAGCCAGCGCGCGAGGCTGAACGCGGCGTCCAGATGCGGCAGGGCGATGCGCGCGAACCGGCTGGCATCATCCGTGTCAGCCACAGGGCAGTGGCGGCATCATGTGACGATCACCGCTCCCTGCATGTGTGGATGCAGGGTGCAGAAATAGCCGTATGTGCCGGGCTTGTCGAAAACCATCGGCCACGCATCGTCCGAATCCAGCGCGTCCGAGACGAACAGCGGCGGTTGGGCGTTGCTGGCGAGTTTGTGCGGCGTGTCGTCCCTGTTGGTCCAGACCACCTTCGTGCCTGCGGGCACGGTGAGCGTGGCGGGGTCGAAGGCGAAATCCTTGATGGCCACGGCGGCATCCCCCGCGCGCACCGCGCGCGGGAGCAGCAGGGCGGCGGCGGCCAGCACGGTGCGGCGGGCGAGGCGGGCACGCATGGGTCAGCCCGCCAGCGTGGCATCGGCCACCGCAAGGGCCGCCTGCCCGGCGATGACGGTGACTTCGCGAATGCCCAGCACGCCGCGCAGCTTTCCGGCATCGACCTTCATCGGGCCGGGGCTTGGGGCGGCACCGGGGGCCGGTTGCGGGAATGCGGTGGAGCGGGCGCTGTAGAACGCCACGTTGCCTTCCACCTTCTGCAACACCTGATGAATGTGGCCGTTCAGCACCGTAACCGAGCCGAAGCGGCGCAGCAGCGCCAGCGCGCGCTCGCCATCCTCGGTGCCCCAGCCCCAGGGCGCGTACACGGTCCACAGCGGAATATGCGCGAACACCACGATGGGCTGGCTGTCCGCACGGCCTGCCAGATCGCCCGCCAGCCATTTCAATTGGGCCTCACCGATCATGCCCAATCCGCCCGCCTTCAGATCGGTGACGTTGTTCAGGCCGATGAAATGCACGCCGTTCTGGTCGAAGCTGTAGCAGGCCCCGCCCGCCACGCCGGGTTTCTCGCGCGCCTGAAAGCGTTCGATGAACGGGCGGCCATTGTCTTCCAGCATGTCGTGCTCGCCGGGCACGTAGTGGATGTCGAACTTGCCCGCGCCGATGATCTGCGCGGCGGTGTCGAACTGGGCGGGCTTGGACAGGTGGCTGACATCGCCGGTGTGCAGCACCATGGACGGATGGTGCGGCAATTGGCCGAGTTGGGTGATTGCCGCCTGCAACGTGCCCGGCACGTCCATGTTGGCGTCCTTGGCGAAGCCGATATGGCTGTCGCTGATCTGCGCGAAGCTGAAGCTGGCTTCCTCGGCATGGGCCGGGCTGCCGAGCAGGCGGGCGCGCGGCACGCCGCCGCTGAAACTCCAGACGGCGGCAGCGCCTGCCCATGCCATGCATTCCAGCACAGTGCGGCGCGAGGTGGGGCGGTTGGTCATGGCCTGATGCTCCTGCGTGGGTGGAACAGCAGACCGGGGCGGCGGGCGGTTTATTCGCGGACGATGCGAAAACTTTTCAACCCGCCCTGGCCGCCGCGCGCAGCGTGTGGCCGATATCGCCATCGGCGGGCAGGCCCAGAATGTGGTGGCTGTGCCACAGCGCATAATACAGCAGCGACCATGCCGGTTGCGGCTTGTCCGCAGCGCCGGCGAAGGCGGCGCGGATGGCCGGTTCCGGCAGCACGTCGGCCAGGCCCGGATGTGGCACCACCAGATTGGCCAGCACGTCGCCGCGCTCGGCCATCCATTTGCCCACCGGCGGCTTGAAGCCCTTTTTCTTCGCGTAGGCCCCGGCTTTGGGGAACGCCTTGGCCAGCCAGTCGCGCAGCAGAATCTTGCCGAAGCGCAGCCCGCCCTTCATGTCGTCCGGCAAGCGGAAGGCAAAATCCGCCACCACCGGGTCGAGGAACGGCGTGCGGCCCTCTACCCCATGCGCCATCAATGTGCGGTCGAGTTTGACCAGCAGGTCGTTGGGCAGCCATTCGCCGCAGTCGATGGCCTGCACCCGCTGCATCGGGCTGCGGCTGCCCTGATCCTGTGCCTCGGCGGTCTCGATGCCGTCCCGCCAGCCGGCCCAAGCGGTCGGGTCGCCGAACAGGCCGGAACTGCGCGGCTTGCGGGCGAACCAGCTCAGCGGCGGCATCTGTTTGCGGTAGCGGGCGTAGCCGCCGAACAACTCGTCTGCCCCCTCGCCGCACAAGGTGACTTTCAGCCCGTCTGCCCGTGCCGCCTGCCCCAGCAGCCAGCCTGGCAGCACGGCGGCGTCGGCGGTGGGGTCGTCGATGCAGGCGGCGATGCGCGGGGCGAGTGACCAGAAATGCCCGTCGTTCATTTCCAGCCGGTGGCAATCCGCCCCCATCAGCTTGGCCAGACGCTCGGCTTCACGGCTTTCATCCTGCTCGCCGCCGCCTTCCCAGCCCACGGTCAGCGCATGGATGCGCTGGCCGGTGGCGCGGCGCATCAGTGCCAGCAACGCCGATGAATCGATGCCGCCGGACAGGAACAGGCCATACGGCACGTCCGAGCGCAGATGCGCGGTGACGCTGTCGAGCAGCACCGCATCGAGTTGCTTCATCGCGGCACCGTGGCCGATGCGCACAGGCCCGCCCTCGGGCAGGGCGGCGCGGGTGCGGTAGCTGATGATCTGGCCGCGCTCGATCTCCAGCGTCTCACCGGGCAGTACGCGGCAGATGCCGGGGAAGGCGGTCTGGCGGCCGGTGGTGAATTTCAGTTGCAGCAATTCGGCGCGGCGCAGCGGGTCCACCGCGCGCGGGGCGAGGCCGGCGGCAATGAGCGCTTGCGGTTCGGAGGCGAAGGCGAAGACGTCGCGCGTGCTGACGTAATACAGCGGCTTGATGCCGAACGGGTCGCGCGCCAGCAGCAGCCTGCGGCGCGCGGGGTCGTGGACAGCGATGGCGTACATGCCGCGCAGTTTTCCGGCGAAGGCGGCACCGAGGCGTTCGGCCAGAAACGCCGCCGGTTCGCAGTCTGACCGGGTGACGAACGGGGTGTCAGCCGCCATTTCGGCACGCAGGGCCGGGTCGTTATAAATCTCGCCGTTGGCCACCAAGGCGACGCCGCCGGGCGTGAACAAGGGTTGGCCGCCAGTGAGCAGATCGACGATGGACAGGCGCAGATGGATCAGCGCGGTGTCGCCGCGCACCAGCACGCCATGGCCGTCCGGCCCGCGATGCGCCAGCGCATGCTGCAACCGCTGCAACAGCGCCGGGTCGGGTGGCGTGCCGTCGCGGGTCATGATGCCGGCCAGACCGCACATGCAATACTCCGTCAAATACCCGAGTGCCTGTAGCACCCCCCGCGCCAAACCGGCAGACCCGTGCTATCGCGCAGGCGATGCATATCCTTTTTGTCACCTCCAACCGCGTCGGCGATGCCGTGCTGTCCACCGGATTGCTGGATCATCTGATCCACGCCTACCCCGAAAGCCGCATCACGGTGGCCTGCGGCCCGGCGGCGGAGGGGGTGTTTCTGCGGATGCCGAATCTGGCGCGGCTGATTGTGATGCCGAAGCGCCGATTCGGCGCGCACTGGCTGGGGCTGTGGCGGCAGACGGTGGGCACGCGCTGGGATCTGGTGGTGGATATCCGCGCCTCGGCGATTTCCTACGTGCTGGCCACGCGGCGGCGGGCGGTGAAGCGCAAGCGGCCGGGGCACAAGACGGCGCAACTGGCCGCGATGCTGCGGCTTGACCCGCCGCCGCTGCCGGTGGCGTGGACGAGTGCACAGGACCGCGCGCTGGCGGCGCGGTTGCTGCCGGACGGAACGCCGATTGTCGCGCTTGGCCCGACCGCGAACTGGGATGGCAAGCTGTGGCCGCCCGAACGTTTTGTGGCACTGTTTCAGGCGCTGGCGGCAGGGCCGCTGCCGGGCGCGCGGGTGGCCGTGCTGGCCGGGCCGGGTGAGAAAGAGCGGGCGATGGCCGCGCCGGTGCTGGCGGCGCTGCCGGGGGCGATTGACCTTGCCGGGCAGTTGAGCCTGCCGGAGGCGGCGGCGTGTCTGGCCCGCGCCACGCTGTTTGTGGGCAATGATTCCGGCCTGATGCATCTGGCCGCGGCCGCCGGCACGCCGACGCTGGGCCTGTTCGGCCCGACACCCGCCGATGAATACGCCCCGTCCGGACGGCTTGCCCGCGCGGTGGTGGCCGAGGGGCGGGCGATGACGGACCTGAGTGTGGTACAGGCCATGGCGGCGGCGGCCGCCCTGCTCGCCCTGGCGCGCGGCGGCTGAAATGGCAGCAGGCCGGGCTCAGATCACGGTTTCGAGGTCGTCGCCGGGCCGGTCTTCGGCGGTCCACCACTGCGACAGACCGCTGGCCGAGTCCGGCGCGATATTGGTGACAGTGAGCAGCAGCCCGCCATCGGACAGCGGCACCAGATTGTCGATGGCGCCCTGCGCTTGCAGCAGGCGCAGCGCGGCGCGCACCCGCCGCCGCGGCGCGGACAGCCCGGCCCCGCGCAATGCCGCAACAAGATCGGCCTGCCCGCGCTTGCTGCGTGCGGCCATGCGGTTCAGCGCCATCAGCAGCAGCGTGGCAAACTCGGTGTCGTCGAACACGTCACTGGCATGGCCGCCGGACGGCACCACTGGTCTGGTGTCGGGCACTGCCGCAGAAAATTCGATTTCAGCATGATTATGTTCGGTCATATAACAACCTGCAAACTGAGCTACTATTTTCCCATCAGCTATCCGACCATTCGCTTGATGACCGTATCAAGAAAGTACGTTGCATCAAGATGCAATTCATCATTTCGTGCGGATTTTGAAATTGCCACAGCGCAATAATTTGGGTACAAGTGAGTGAGGGAGCCCATCGAATGAACACGCGCAATTTCAAATCCGTGCTGGCTGGAATCTCTATCGGACATGCGGAGAATTTTACTCTCGGGTCTGGTGTGACCGCGATTCTGTTCGATGACCCCGCCGTGGCGTCCTGCATGGTGCTGGGCGGTGCCCCCGGCGGACGCGATACGGGCCTGCTGGAGCTTGAATCCACACTGGAACGGGTGGATGCGCTGGTGCTGTCCGGCGGGTCCACCTATGGGCTGGATGCGGCGGGCGGGGTGCAGGCGGCGTTGCGCGAAGCCGGGCGCGGCACCCCATTCGCCGGGTTGCGGCTGCCACTTGTTTCACAAGCGATTATTTTCGATCTTATGAACGGCGGCGACAAAAACTGGGGCCGTTATTCACCATATTGTGAACTTGGCTACGCGGCAGCGATGGCCGCTTCGGGCGGTGCGTTCGCGCTGGGCAGCATCGGCGCGGGCACCGGGGCGACCACGTCCACGGTGAAAGGCGGGCTGGGTGCGGCGAGCGCCACCACCGAGTCGGGGCATAATGTGCTGGCGATTGCGGTGGTGAACGCCGTCGGCACGCCCTTGATTGGCAGCGGGCCGCATTTCTGGGCGGCCCCGTTTGAGGTGGAGGCGGAGTTCGGCGGGTTGGGCTGGCCCGCGCAGATTGCACCCGCCGATCTGGCGCCACGGCTGAAGGGCCGCCCGCAGCCGGCGACGACCATCGGCGTGATTCTGACCGATGCGGTGCTGACCAAACCGCAGGCCAAACGGCTGGCAATCATGGCGCATGACGGGCTGGCCCGCGCCATCCTGCCCGCGCACGCGCCGTGGGATGGCGACACCATCTTTGCCGCCGCGACCGGCAAGGCGCCATTGGGCGATGCGGTGCAGGACCTGACGCTGCTGGGCCACGCCGCCACGCTGGCGTTTGCGCGCGCCATCGGGCGCGGCGTGTTCGAGGCGGCCGCCCTGCCCTATCCCGGCGCGCTGCCAAGCTGGCGCGACCGATTTGGCGGATAACTATAGCGGGAAGTGGCAGGCCGCCGCGTGATCGCCCGCTGACAGCGCGGGCGGTTCGGTCAGGCAGCGGGCCTGCCGCTGCGGGCAGCGCGCGGCATAGGCGCAGCCCCGCAGTGCGGCTTCGGCCGGCGGGGGCGGCGGCAGTGCGCGCGGGCGGCCGATGCGCGGCACCGCGTCGATCAGGGCGCGCGTGTACGGGTGCATCGGGCGGGCGAACACCTCGGCCGTGGCCCCCTGCTCGACAATGCGGCCGCGATACAGCACCGCCACCTGCGCGGTGATGCCGCGCACCACCGACAAATCGTGGCTGATGAACAGCCATGCCAGCCCGAAACTGGCCTGCAGGTCGCGCATCAGCGCCAGCACCTGCGCCTGCACTGACACGTCGAGTGCCGAGACAGGCTCATCGGCCACCACCAACGCCGGACGGGTGATGAGTGCGCGGGCGATGGCGATGCGCTGGCGCTGGCCGCCGCTGAACTCGTGCGGGTAACGCTCGGCGGCGTGACCGGGCAGGCCGACGGCGTTCAGGATTGCCGCGACCCGTTCTCGCCGGGCGGCGGTGCCGGCGCCCGGTTCCAGTGCGGCGACGGGTTCGGCGACGATGCGGCCCACGCGCAGGCGCGGGTCGAGCGAGCCGTACGGGTCCTGAAACACCGCCTGAATATGGCGGCGGGCGGCGCGCAGTTCGGGACGGCTGAGTGCGAACAAATCGTTGCCGTCCAGCACCACGCGCCCGGCCTGCGGGCGGTCCAGCGCCAGCACCGTGCGCGCCAGCGTGGACTTGCCGCTGCCCGATTCGCCGACGATGCCGAGGCTGCCGCCGCGCGGCATCTGCAGGTCGATGCCATGCAGCACGGTCAACATCGGGGCGGCAGCGAACAGGCGCGGGCGCGGCAGCGTGTAGCGGCGCACCAGATTTTCCACCTGCAACAGCGCGGTCATGGCGGCGAATGCGGGTGAAAGCAGGCCACATCCGCCCGCAGTGGCGGCACGGCGCGCGTGCAGTCCGGCTGCACGCGGGTGCAGCGCGGTGCGAAAGGGCAGCCCGGCGGGCGGTGCTGCGGGTCTGGCACCTGCCCCGGAATCGGGGCAGTGACGCCGTGGGCCAGATGCGGTGAGGCGGCGAACAGCGCGCGGGTGTAGGGGTGCGCCATGCGGGCGAACACGTCCGGCGTTGCCCCCTGCTCTACCACGCGCCCGGCATACATCACCGCCATCTCACGCGCGGTTTCGCTGACCACGCCGAGATCGTGCGTGATCAGCAGCAGTGCCATGCCGCGCTCGGCCGCCAGATCGGCCAGCAGGTCCAGCACCTGCGCCTGTACTGTTACATCCAGCGCCGTGGTGGGTTCGTCGGCGATCAGCAGCGTGGGGTTGCAGGCCAGCGCCATGGCAATGGCCACACGCTGGCGCTGGCCGCCGGAGAGTTGGTGCGGGTAGCGCCGGGCGGGAATGTCAGCCAGCCCCACACGGTCCAGCAAGGCGCGGGCGTGGCGTGCCGCCTCATGCCGGGTCTGCCGCAGATGCCAGCGCAGCGGTTCGGCCACCTGTGCGCCGATGGACATCAGCGGGTTCAACGCCGTCATCGGTTCCTGAAACACCATGCCGATGCGCTGGCCGCGCACCCGGCACAGGGCGGCGTCGTCCAGTGCCAGCAGATCCTGCCCGTCCAACACCACCCGCCCGCCCGCCACCGCGCCGGGCGGCAGCAGGCCCATGATGGCCAGTGCCGTCATGGATTTGCCGCTGCCGCTTTCCCCCACCAAGCCCAGCGCGGCGCCGCGCGGCAGGGCCAGGGACACGCCTGACAGGATTTCCACCCCGCCCGGCAGCGTGACGGTGAGGTTTTCCACGCTCAGCATCAGCGCTGCCGCCGCACGCGCGGGTCGAGCAAATCCTGCAAGCCGTCGCCGAGCAAATTGAGGCCGAGCACCGACAGCGTGATGGCAGCCCCCGGAAACACCGCCAGCAATGGGGCGCGGAAGATGTAGGTCTGCGCATCGTTCAGCATCCGCCCCCAGCTTGGCTGCGGCGGCTGCGTGCCCAGCCCGACATAGGACAGCCCGGCCTCCGCCACGATGGCCAATGCGAACTGGATGGTGGCCTGCACCAGCAGCACGGCGGCGATGTTGGGCAGGATGTGCAGCACGGTGATGGCAATGTCACCGCGCCCGGAGGTGCGGGCGGCCAGCACGAAGTCGCGCTGCCACAGCCCGCGCGCACTGCCGCGGGTGACGCGCGCGAACACCGGGATGTTGAAAATGCCGATGGCCAGCATGGCGTTCGCCGCCCCCGGCCCGGCCAGTGCGGTGATCATCACCGCCGTGAGCAGTGCGGGAAAGGCGAACGCCAGATCGGCGGCGCGCATCAGCGCGTCATCCATCCAGCCACCGCGCGCCGCCGCGAGCGCGCCGAGTGGCACGCCGAGGCCCGCGCCCACTACCACGGCAATCAGCGCCACCGACAGCGAGGCATGGGCACCAGCCATCAGCATCGACAGCACGTCCCGCCCCAGCGGGTCAGTGCCCAGCGGATGCGCCGCCGACAGGCCCGCGAGTTTGTGCGGGATGTCGATGGCGGTGGGCGGGTACGGCGTCCAGACCAGCGCGACCAGTGCAACGGCCACCATCAGCGCGGTGATGGCGGCCCCGGTGAGCAGCCCGGCGCTGCGCCACGCGCTCATGTGCCCCCGCTCATGTGGCGGATGCCCGCAGGCGCGGGTCGAGCCATGCGGCGGCGAGATCGACGGCGAAGTTCACCATGATGACGCTGCACGCCAGCAGTACGACCAGATCCTGCACCACGATCAGGTCGCGCTGGGTGATGGCCTGAAACACCAGACGGCCCAGACCCGGCAGCGTGAACACGTTTTCGATGATGACCGTGCCTGCCAGCAGAAACGAAAACTGCAGGCCCAGCAGCGTTACCACCGGGATCAGCGCATTGGGCACCGCATGCCGCCACAGGGCTGCGCGCTGCGTCAGCCCCTTGGCGCGGGCAGTGCGGACGAAATCCTCGCCCAGCGTTTCCAGCACGGCCGCACGGGTGACGCGGGCCAGAATGGCGGCCTGCGGCAGGGCGAGCGCGATGGCGGGCAGGATCAGCGCGGCAAGGGCCGGGCGCGGGCCTGCGGCCCAGCCGGGAAAGCCGCTGGCCGGAAACCACGGCAGTTTCACCGCGAAGGCCAGCACCAGCAGGATGCCCAGCCAGAAATTCGGCAGTGCCACGCCAATCTGCGCCACCCCCATCGCCGCCGCATCACTGGCCCGCCCGCGCCGGGAGGCGGCCCAGACGCCGGTGGGGATGGCGATGGCAGTGGACAGCACGATGGCCATCGCCGCGAGCGGCAGGCTGACCGCCACACGCTGGCGGATCAGGTCCGCCACCGGCACGCCATAGGTGTAGCTGACCCCGAAATCCCCGAGCAGCATCCCGCCCGCCCAGCGCAGATAGCGCAGCGGCAAGGGCGCATCGAGGCCGAGGCGGGCGCGCAGGGCGGCCAGTGTGTCCTCTCGCGCGCCTGTGCCCAGCATCAGCGCGGCGGGGTCGCCGGGCAGGACTTGCAGCACGATGAACACCACCAGCGAGGCTGCCAGCAACGTCAGCAGCAGGATGGCCAGGCGGCGGAGGAGGTAGGTGGTCACGCTTGGCGGGTGCGCTGGCCCTCACTCTCCCATGCGTGCGGCATGGGAGGGTGAGGGAGCCGCCCTCACTCCGCCCAGCTCACGCCCGTCATGTCGTTGGCGGGCACCGGGTCGTTGTCCCACAGGCCTTTCAGCTTGGCGTTGGCCACACCGACCTTGGCCAGCGCGAACAGGAACACGTTGGGCTCGTCCTGCGACAGCTTGGTCTGCAAGGCTGCCACCAGCGCCGTCTGCGTGACCGGGTCGGTGGCTTCCACGAACTTCTTGTACAGGGCTTTGTATTCGGCGCTGCTGTAGTTGAAGTAGTATTTGTCACGCGCGTAGATATCCAGATCGCGCGCTTCGGTGTGGCTGATGATGGTGGCGTCGAAGTCGGTGCGGGTGAACACCTGATCGAGCCACTGGCCCCATTCGATGGGCACGAGTTTGGCAGTGATGCCCACCTGTTCCAGCATCGCGGCAATCACCTCACCACCACGGCGGGCGTAGGTGGGCGGGGGCAGTTGCAGCGTGATGGTGAAGCCGGGCTTGATACCGGCGGCGGCCAGCAATTCCTTCGCCTTGGCCGGGTTGTAAGGATACACCCCGGTCAGGTCGATATAGCCGGGGTCGCCGGGCGTGTAGTGCGAGCCGATGGGGGCACCGTAGCCAGATTGCGCGCCTTCGATCAGCGCCTTGCGGTCGATGGCGTAGGCCAATGCCTGCCGCACGCGCACATCGTCGAACGGTTTGCGGGTGTTGTTCAGCGCCAGAATCGTCTTGCCTTCGGTGGTGCCGGTATGCACCGCGAAATTGGCATTGGCCTTGAACTGGTCGATCGCTTCCGGGGCGGGGAACAGCGGGAAGGCATCGATGTCGCCTGCCAGTACGGCAGCGGTGGCCGAGGATGGGTCGGCGACGAACTTGAAGGTGACGGCGGCGAGTTTCGGCTGCGCGCCCCAGTATTCGGGGTTGCGCTCGAGTTCGACGCGGTCGCCGGGAATCCACTGTTTGAACTTGAACGGCCCGGTGCCGACCGGGTTGGTCTTGTTGGTGGCCACCGATTTCGGCGACAGCATCACCGCATCGCCCCAGCCCATGTCGAACAGGAACAGCGCGGTGGGGCGCTTGAGCTTGATGACCGCTGTGCTGGCATCCGGGCAGTCGGTGCTGGCGATGGGCTCGAACAACTGCTTCTGCGCGTTGGTGCTGTCTGCCGCCACGGCGCGGCCGTAGGAGAATTGCACGATGCTGCAATCGAACGGCGTGCCATCGTGGAACTTCACGCCGTGGATCAGCTTGAACGTGTAGGTCAGGCCGTCCGGCGAGATCTTCCAGCTTTCCGCCAGCCCTGCCTGCACCTCCCCCTTCGCGTCGATGCGGGTGAGGCCTTCATAGATGTTGGCGTAAGTGACCTCGCGGATGGCCGACGCCGCCCCGGCGGTCGGGTCGAGGCCCGGCGGTTCCAGCACCATGCCGACGGTGATGGTGTCCTTGGCATTCGCCACGCCAGCGCCGATCAGCAGCGTGCCGGCCAGTGCAACAGCGAGCAGCTTGGTCATTCGGACTCTCCCCCGTCCCGGCCGCGCGCCAGGGTCGATTGGGAGCACACCAGCGCCCCGCCCGCTGGTCAAGCGGGGCGCGCGGTCGTTACGGCATGGCGCAAGGTACAGCCTCGGGCGTGCCGGCGGGCAGGCTGATGGTGAACACCGCGCCGCCATCGGCGTTGTGCGCGGTGATGGTGCCCTGCATGTCGGCAATCACGCCGAAGCAGAAGGACAGCCCGACCCCGGTGCCCTTGCTGGCCAGTTTGGTGGTGAAAAACGGCTCGAACACACGGCTCAGCACACTCTCGGGGATGCCGCCTGCCCGGTCGGCCACGCTGATCACCACACGCCCATCGGCCAGCGCCGCGTTGATGTCCAGCACCCGCGTATCGGTATGCCCGGCGGCGGCCCGGGTGTCATAGGCGTCACAGGCGCTGGAGATCAGGTTCAGCACTACCTGTTCCAGCAGCAGCACGTTGCCCTGCACGTGCAGGCCCGGCTGCACTGTGCCCGTCAGCGCAACCCCGCTGTTGCGCAGCTTGATGCGGCCCAGCACCAGCCCGCCTTCGATGACGGTTTGCAGCGGGGCGATGCCCGGCTCCATCTCATGCGAGCGGCCGAACACGCGCAACTGCTCGATCACCTTGCCCGCGCGCATGGCCTGTTCCTGAATGCGTTCCAGACGTTTCACCACCATTGGCGCACGGGCCGGATCGTTCACGTCGCGCAGGGCATTTTCGGCGGCCATGCTCATGATGGCGAGCGGCTGGTTCAGTTCATGGGCCATCGACGTGGTCATCTCGCCCAGCATCATCAGTTCGGCGGTGTGCAGCGCGCGGGCCTGCTGTTCCTTCTGGCCGGTAACGTCCTCGACATAGATCACTTCGTCCACCGAGCCATCCGCGCGCCGTTCCACCGGGCGGACGGCCGCGTGCAGCCAGCGCCATTCGCCGGTCTTGGTGCGAACACGAAAGGTCAGCTCCGAAGGCTCCATCGCCAGCGTCTTGGCGTCGCTGGCCGCGAGGGCCGCGATATCATCGGGATGGACGGTGGCCTCCCGCAGGGCCGACACCATGGTTTCGGCCGCCGTGTAGCCGGTGATCCGCTCGATGGCCGCCGAGACAAAGGAGCATTCGGCCGGCTTGTCCGGATACACCCGTTGCAGCATCAGCGCGCCCGGCCCGGCATCCACCGCCAACTGCATCTGCCGCCTTGCGCGTTCCAGTTCCGCCTCGGCCGCGCGCTGGGCCGTGACGTCCAGCATCGTGCCGGTCAGCAGCCACGACCCGTCACCGCGCGGCTCGGCACGGCAACTCGACAGGATGCGCAGGATGGTGCCGTCGGCCCGGCGCAGCGGATATTCCCATTGCGCGGCCCCGGTTTGCAGCGCGCGGTCCCGCACTTCGGGCCACTGGGCGTTGATCGCCGGATCAGTCATGGCCTGCCAGGACCGCTCCTGGTCCGCAAGAATTTCCATCGAATAACCGGTGATTTCCGCCATGTTGGGCGAGGTGTAGATCATCTTCTCGGAGCGGCCGGGCGAGACGATGCTTTGAAACAGAATGGCCGGGCCGCGCTCGACCAGTTCTGCCAGCCTGGCGTCGGCGGCGCGGAACTGGGTGCGTTCGGCATCAAGGCTGATCAGAAAGCCGATTTCGTCGCTGAGCCTTTGGAAGACCGCCAGTTCTTCCGGTCCAAAGGCGTTCGGCACCGACGAATAAACGCCAAGTGCTGCCACCGGCTTCCCGGCCGCCATACAGGGCACTGTGACAGTGGATTTCAGTCCAAACCGCTGCAATCGCTGTTGCCATGGCACCATCACTGCCGCGTCAACCACGTCGCTGACAATCGTCGGCACACCGTCCCGCAACGCCAGCCCGCCGGGGCCGCGCCCCTCCGGGACGTCAGCGGCCCAACTGACCTGAAGCCCGTCCAGATAGGCCGAGGCCGGGCCAGCCGATGCAACGCAGCGTACTGGTCTGCCCGGTGCATCAACGGGAATGGCAATGCTGGCGAGTTCGTAGGGCGACTCGTCCACCAGGGCCTGACAGATATGTCCAAGCTGCGCGTCAAGCTGGCCCGGGCGGACGATGGCGGACAGCGACCGGGAGTAGGCGTTCAGCGCCCAGTTCTGCCGCCGCAGCGTGCTGGCGTGCGCGTCGCCGGCCGGGCCGGGCGGGGTTGGCAGTTCATCAGCGTCGCGAATGGTGGTGAGCACCCGTTCACTTGCACCCGCTGCAATGCCGGGCAGCCTCCTGCTCTGGCAGCGCACCCGGCAGACACGCCCGTCGCCGCGCTGCAGGCGGTATTCCAGCTCGGGCAATGCCTGTCCGGCCACGGCGGCGGCCAAGCGGGACTGGGCAAATTTGGCCAGTTCCGGGTCCACGAAGTCACACAAGGGCCTGCCGAGCACGTCAGCGAGCGATCTGCCAAGCACGGCCAGAGCCGCCTTGTTGGCAAAAATGATCTTGATGTTTTCGGCGGCAACGATATCAAGAACCAAAATACCAGCCGGTAGAAAATCCAGAACCTCAAGCATCAAGCCCGGTTCCGGCGCAGCAGTGTGTCCTGTCAGAATATCGATATCGGACACCAAAATCCCCTAGCATGCCAGTATGCGGGCTGATCCAATCAACAAATACGCAACTACACGAGCTTCAGCAACGCCAAAGCCTGATGGGCCACCGCACCTGCACGGACGGCAGCCGCGCGCGCCGTCCGGATTTCTGCCGTCTGCGCGGGGCGGTGCTGACGTTACAGCGCGTACACCCGCCTGGCGGTGTCATGGAACAGCGCGCGCTGCTCCGAGGCGCTGAAGCCTGCGGTGATGCGGCGAAATTCGTCGTACAACTGGCCGAAGCTGCTGTGCATGCCAGCCACCGGCCAATCGGTGGCCAGCATGGCGCGATCCGGCCCGAAGCTGTTGATGCAGTGCAGCGCCACATCGGTCACGCTGGCTTCGGTGGGTGTTGGGTCATACGCGCCGATATTGGAGACTTTCAGCACGATGTTCGGCCGGTCGGCCAGCGCGCGCACCGAATCCTTCCATTTCTGCATCCCGGCCGGGTCACGGTCGATGGGGCTCGCGCAATGGTTCACCACGATCCGCAGATCGGGCAGCGCGCGGGACAGATCGAGCACGCCGTCCAACTGATAGTGATACATCATCAGTTCCAGCATCAGGCCGTGGTCGATGAGCTTGGCCACGTCGCGGCGGAACTCCGGCTCGAAGGCAATGCCGTCGCGGGGCGCGAAATTGCGGGCCGGTTCGTGCGGGTGGTTGCTGAGCACCGCGCGGATGCCCGCCACGCGCTTGACCGCCGCCTGTGCGGCGATGACCGAGGCGGCGCGGTCCGTGCCGAACGGGGCGGCGGCGATGTAGCGCGCGGCGATGCCTGCGGGCCGGTCGAGGGTTTCCAGCCACAGCGTCTCACCGATTTCGTCGCCAAACTCCCACAGCGCCTCGATATGCACGGTGGCAGCGATGTTCTGCCCGGCGCTGGCTGCCAGATAGTCGGCGGGCAGATGGTCGTGGCGCAGTTTTTCCAGCCCGCCCAGCGCCTGCACCCCGCCATCCGAGGGGGCGAGCCACGGATGCTTCTTCATCGACAGGTCCCAGAAGTGGAAATGCGGGTCGATGATGGGGCCGGTGTACATGCGGGGTCTGCCTAGGGTGTGAGGTCTTGCCACGCGAGCGGCGGGGCCACCGGCGCAGGCGTTTCCGGCAGATCGGACTGCCAGCCGCCGCCGATGGCAAGATAGATTTGCACCAGATTGGTGGAAACCGCCGCCGTGGTCTGGGTCAGCGCCTGTTCGGAGGCGAGCAGCCCGCGCTGGGCGTCCAGCACCGCCAGAAAATCGGCCACGCCCTGCGCGTAGCGTTCCTGCGCCAGTTTCAGCGCGCGGCGGTGCTGCACCACGGCTTCCTGCAACTGGATCTGGCGCAGTTGCTCGGCCTGATAGGCGGTCATGGCGTTGTCCACCTCATGCAGTGCCGCCAGCACGGTCTGGTGGTAGGCCAGGGCGGCTTCCTTCTGCTGGGTCTGGCGCACTTCCAGCACCCGGTGCAGCCGCCCGCCCTCGAAGATCGGCAGCGAGATGCTCGGCCCCCACGCCCACGTATTGGCCTGTGCCCAATTGCCCATTTCGGCGAACTGCGTGGCCTGAATGGCGGCACTGCCGGACAGCGTGACGCGCGGATAGAAATCCGCCACCGCCACGCCGACATCGGCGGTGGCCTCATGCAACTGCGCCTCGGCGCGGCGGATGTCCGGGCGGCGGCGGGCGAGATCGGAGGGCAGGCCCACCGGCACGCGCGGCGGCACCGGCGGAATCGGGTGGGCATCCGCCAGTTCGGCGGACAGGCTGCGCGGCGGCAGCCCCAGCAGCAGCGCGATGGCGTTGGTCAGGCGGTCCTGTGCGGCTTCCAGCGCGGGCAGTTCGGCGGCGATGTTGGCCACCTGGGCGGCGGCATTGGCCACGTCCAGATCGGTGGTCAGGCCACCGGCGGCGCGGTCCTGTGTGAGTTTCAGGCTTTGTCTGGCCGTGCCGAGATTGGCGTTGGTGATTTCCAGCGCGCGCTGGGTGGCGCGCAGGCGGATGTAGTCGCGCGCCATTTCGCCCAAGGCGACCAGAAGAGTCTGCCGCCGCGCTTCCTCGGTGGCCTGCACGTTGGCGCCGGCCGCTTCCACGCCGCGCCGCACCCGGCCCCAGAAATCAATCTCCCATGTCGCGTCGAAGCCGTATTGGTACAGGTCGAACGGCGCGAACAGCCCGGTGTTCTGCACCGCACCGCTGGTGCCGCTGTTGCCGTTGCTGGCCGTGGCCGGGCCGCCGCCCACCAGCGACAATGCGCCCTTCCTGCTGAGTTGCTGGCGCGCGAAGCTGGCATTGGCATCGGCCACCGGAAATTCTGCCGAGGCGGCCACGCCGAGCGCCGCGCGGCTTTGCGCCAGTTTCAGCCCGGCCTGCTGCACATCCAGATTCTGCGCCGCGACGCGGGTTTCGAGCCCGGTCAGCGTGGGGTCGCCGAACAGGCTCCACCAATGCGGATCGGGCGGTTCGGGGACGGGTTCGCTGAGAGAGGCGGGGGCGGCTTTGGCAGCCTGCCACGCGGCCGGCACGCCGGTGGCCGCCGGCGGCTGAAAATTCGGCCCCTTCGGCGCGCAGCCAGCCAACGCCGCCGCCGCCAGCGCCCATGCCGCCGCCCGCCCCAGACTGCTTCGCTCGCTCACCGGCACACTCCAGACACCCAGGCGGAGGGTAGGCGGCAATGCCCCCCGGTCAACGCCCGCCACCGCGCGGGAGGGTCGCGCCCGTGAAATTTGCCATGCCGGGGGAATGCCGCTTACCTCCGGCCGCATGAATGCCGCCCCTGCACGCTGGCCTGCCCTGCTGCTGCTCGCTGTGGCCTGTGGCTGCACGCCACCGGGCAGCAAGCCCCCGGCGGCGGGGCTGGCCACCCCTGCCCGCGAGATCGTCATCACTGACGACAAGCTGGCCAGCGCCGCCGGGCTGGAGATACTGCGCCGGGGCGGCACGGCGGTGGATGCGGCGATTGCCGCCGAGGCGGTGCTGGGGCTGGTGGAGCCCAACGCGTCTGGCCCCGGCGGAGGCTCGGTGTTGCTGCTGTGGCAGGCGCAGGCGGGCGGGCTTTCCGTGATCGACGGCACGCCGCGCGCCGGAAGCCGCGCGCCGGAGGGGCTGAACGCCGATGCTTCGGGCCAGCCACTGGACCCGGCCAGCGTGGCCTATGGCGGTGGTGCCGTGGGCGTGCCGGGCACGTTGCCCGCGCTGTGGGCGGCGCATCAGGCACAGGGCAAGCTGCCATGGGCGGATTTGTTCCAGCCCGCGATCAGGCTGGCGCAGGATGGTTTTCCCATGCCGCGCGGGCTGCACGCGCTGCTGAGCGGGCCGGGCGCGCCGGGCTTTGCCGCCATCGCGGCGCTGTACGGCCCCACCCTGCCCCGCCCCGGTGAGACGGCGCGCAACCCGGCCTATGCCGGGACGCTGCGCCGGGTGGCGGCACTTGGGCCTGCCGGGCTATGGGCGGGCGGCGGGATGGCCGAGGCCATGGCCGCGCTGGGGCAAGGTGCGCGGCCATCGCATCTGTCGGCCGCCGATTTGCAGGGCTACCGCGCCACGCGCAGTGAAGCGCTGTGCATGGTGTGGCTGGACTGGCGGCTCTGCACCGCGCCGCCGCCTGTGTATGGCGGCGTTCTGGCGCTGCAACTTGTGGCGATGGCCGGGCCGGGTGATCTGGCCGAGGCCGGTTATGCCCATCGCTTCGCCGATGCCGGACGGCTGGCGCAGGCCGACCGGCGGCGCTACGCCGCTGACCCGGATTTCGTGCCGGTGCCTGCCGCCGCGCTGCTGGACCCCGGCTATCTGGCAGCCCGCGCGGCATTGATTCAGCCACAGCGCGCGCTGGTCCGCCCGCCGGCCGGGGTGCCGGGGCAGCAGGCGCGGTATCAGGACGATCCGGGCCGCCCGGTCACGGCGACCAGCCAGATTGTGGTGGTGGCGCGCAATGGCGACGCGGTCAGCATGACCAGCAGCCTGACGCATGTGTTCGGCGCGCGCGTGGTGGCGGGCGGGATGCCGCTGAACAATGCGCTGGCCAATTTCTCGCCGGTGGCTCCCTCCGGCGTGCGCTATGCCAATGCTATGGCGCCGGACAAGCGCCCGGCGACACCGATGGCCCCGGTGATGGCGTTCGACGCCAGGGGGCAGCCCGTGCTGCTGGGCGGCAGCGGCGGCGGGCCGGGCGTGCCGGATTTCGTCGCACAGGCGCTGCTTGGCTTGCTGCCGGGCCAGGCCGCTGCGGCGTCTGTGCTGGGCCAGCCGCATCTGTCCAGTGCCGACACCGATCATCTGGCACTGGAAGCCGGCACGGCTGCCACGCAACTGGCCGCGCCGCTGGAGGCGATGGGCCATGCGGCCGCCGCCGAACCGCTGCCCTCCGGCTCGATCTTCGCGCGGCGCAGCGGGGCGGGTTGGCTGGGGTTCGCCGACCCGCGCCGCGACGGGGTGGCGCTGGGCGACTGACCGGGCGAAACTGGACGCCGGGATACGACACAGGGGAATGGCATGACGACGACGCAGGGCGTGCTGGCGCGGGTGGACACGGATTTCGCGGCATTGCAGGGCAAGTGGCTGGACTGGCTGCGCATTCCCAGCATCAGCGCCCAGCCCAGGCACGCCGCCGATTGCCGTGCCGCCGCCGAATTCGCCCGCGCCGATCTGGAAAGCCTCGGCTTCTCGGCGCGTCTGGTGGAAACGCCGGGCCATCCGGTGGTGCTGGCGCATCACGCTGGCCCCGGCGGCAATGCGCCGCATCTGCTGTTCTATGGCCATTACGACGTGCAGCCGCCCGAGCCGTTGGAATTGTGGCACAGCGCGCCGTTTGACCCGGCGATTGTGGATGGCCCGCACGGCCCGCGGGTGGTGGCGCGCGGGGCGGTGGACGACAAGGGGCAGGTGGCGATGTGGCTGGCCGCCATGCGGGCGTGGCACGCCGAGACCGGCAGCCTGCCGGTGGCCATCACGGCCGTGATCGAGGGGGAGGAAGAAGTCGGCAGCGTCAATCTGGAGGCGTTTCTGGCCGCGCACGCGCCGGAACTGCAGGCCGACATTGCGGTGATTTCTGACACCAACATGTGGGACATCAACACGCCCGCCATCACCACCGGGCTGCGCGGGCTGGTGTATCTGCAAATCGACATCAAGGCCGCGTCCCGCGACCTGCATTCCGGCATGTTCGGCGGCTCGGCGCGCAACCCGATCAACGCGCTGACCCGCGCGCTGGCCGCACTGCACGAGGACAACGGCCGCATCGCCATTCCCGGCTTCTATGACGGGGTGGCCGAACTGACCAATTCGCAGGCGGTGTCGTGGGCGGCGCTGGGCTTTGATGAGAGCAAGTTTCTGGGTGATATCGGCCTGTCGATTCCGGCCGGTGAGGCCGGGCGCGGCGCGCTGGAGCGGCTGTGGGCGCGGCCGACCTGCGATGTGAACGGCATCTGGGGCGGCTATGCCGGGCCGGGAGCGAAGACCGTGATCGCGTCGGAAGCCGGGGCCAAGGTGAGTTTCCGGCTGGTGCCGGGGCAGAACCCGGTGGCGATCATTGAGGGCTTCCGGCAGTTCATGCGCGCGCATCTGCCCGCCGACGTGCAGATGAACGTGCAGGAATTCGCCCACGGGCCGGGCATCGAGGTGCCGGCTGAAAGCCGCTTCGTGCAGGCGGCGCGCGATGCGCTGGCCGAGGAATATGGCCGCCCGGCGGTACTGGCAGGCTGCGGCGGCTCGATTCCGGTGGTGGGCAGCCTGAAGCGGATGCTGGGGCTGGACAGTCTGCTGATGGGCTTCGGGCTGGACGATGACCAGATCCACAGCCCGAACGAGAAGTTCGAGGTGGCGTGCTTCCGCCACGGGGTGCGCAGCCATGTGCGGCTGCTGGGGCTTCTGGCGGCGGGGTAGTTTCAGGCGCGCGGGCGGTCAGACGCCCGCGCGCTGCTCGGACAGGGCGGCTTCCAGTTGGGCGGCGAGTTCGGCGGGGCGGAACGGTTTGCTGACCAGACGCTTCATCTGCCCGCCACCGGCCACCGATTGCGGGTCGGCGTAGCCGGACACGAACACCACCGGCAGTTTTGGCCAGTCGCGTTGCAGCCGCCGGGCCAGTTCCGGGCCGCTCATGCCCGGCATCGCCACGTCAGTCAGCACCACATCCGGCACCGGACCGGCTTGCAGCAGGCCGATGGCCGCGGCACCGCTGTCAGCCTCGGCCACCGTGTAGCCCAGATGGCGCAGCAATTGCGCGGTGGTGCTGCGCACCGCCGGGTCGTCATCGACCAGCAGCACCGTCACGTCGCTGCCGATGCGCCGTCCGGGCAAACCGGGCGATTGCGGCGGCGGCGCCATCGCCAGCGCCGGGGCGGCGCGCGGCAGATACACGATCACGCTGGTGCCCCGCCCGGGCTGCGAGGCAATCTGCACGCCGCCGCCGGACTGGCGCACCACGCCATAGACCTGCGACAGCCCCAGCCCCGAGCCGCGCCCCGGCCCCTTGGTGGTGAAAAACGGCTCGAACGCCTTGGACTGCACTTCCTGCGTCATGCCCATCCCGGTGTCTGACACCACGAGGCGGACGTAATCCCCCGGTTGCTGTTCCGCGCGTTCGGAGGCCCCCAGCGTGATGTTGCTGGCGGCAATGATCAGCGTGCCGCCATCCGGCATCGCATCGCGCGCGTTGATGGCCAGATTGAGCACCAGCAATTCCACCTGCGTGGGGTCGATCATGGCGGGCCACAGATCGCCCGCCACCTGCATCTGCATGCTGATGCGGCTGCCCAGCGCGCTGAGCAGCAGATCGGACATCTGGTGCAGCACCGCGCTGACTTCGACCGGCGAGGCGACCAGCGGCTGCCGCCGGGCAAAGGCCAGCAATTGCGAGGTCAAGGCCGCCCCACGCTCGGCGGCCGAGCGGATGGTGTTGAGCAATGAGGCCGGGCCGGGCGGCAGGTCGTGCGTGCGTTGCAGCACATCCAGATTGCCCAGCACCACGGTGAGCAGGTTGTTGAAGTCGTGCGCCACGCCGCCGGTCAACTGGCCGATGACTTCAATGCGCTGCGCCTGCCGCAGCGCCGCCTCGGCGCGCTCACGTTCATCCATCTGTTCGCGCAGCCGCGCACTGGCCAGTTCGGCGCTGTCGCGCGCGGCACGGAATTCGCCCACCAGCACTTCAATCTGCCGCGACCGCTGCGCCAGCATCAGCAGCAGCGCGGTGACAATGGCGCTGGCAATCAGCGCCGCGCCACCGAGCAGAAACACCTGCACGCGCCACTGGGCCAGAATCATGTCCATATCGACCGACACGTTCACGGCCAGCGGAAACGCCTTCAGCGCCCGTATGGCCAGCACGCGGGTGGAGCCATCGACCGGGCTGGTCATGATGACCGTTCCAGCCTGCGCCTTGGACAAAACGTCGCGGAAGGGCGGCAATTCGGCGAAACTGGTGCCCACCACGGCATCGTTGTGCGGAAACCGCGCCAGCACGGTGCCGTCGCGCCGGTGCAGCACGATTGCGCCGTTTTCGGACAACTCAACGGCTTTGTAGAAATCCTCGAAATAGCCGAGGTTCAGGCAGGCCACCGCAAGGCCCAGCCATTGCCCGGTGTCTGACACGATGGCGCGCACCATCAGCGCGCTCCATGTGCCATCGGCCAGCTTGAAGGGCAGGCTGAATTGCAAGCCCTCGGGCGGGGTTTTCAGATAGGTGGCAAGGGCTGCACCCAGCAACGGGGGCATTGGCCCTTGCACATTGGCGGCGGCGGCCACCTGCCCGTTCTTGTCCACAATCAGCAGGTCGGCGACCTGCCGCACCCCCGCGATGCGGCGGCGCAGGATCCCGGAGAGTTCTTCAGGCGAATGGGCACCCATCTGCATCCGCTGGGCGGAAAACACCGTGTCACGCAGAATCAGATCGACCGATTCCACCGCCCGGCCGGTCTGCTCGGCGAACACCATGTCCAGCCGCGCCATCTGGCGTTCGGTTTCCTGCAACTTGGACCGGCGAACCTGCCACAATTGCTGCGCGGCCACGCCTGCGACCAGAACCAGCACAAGGGCCGCGACGTAGTACAGTTGGCGGCTGACGCTCAATCGCAGCACCGTCATGCTCTCCCGTGGCGACCGCTGCGTGCCGCAGCCCTTGCCCGCGATCGGACGTTTTCGGGCACGCGCCGACCGCACCCTAATGGTGGCCTGCCCCCCGGTGCAATCACGCTACGGTGAGGCGGCGGGGTGCCGCCGCCGCTTCGGCGCTGACAGATGCAGCCAACCCGCGCAAACTGCCCGCAACCAAGCGGGAGGACGACGATGACGGAGTTCAGCCAGGACTGTCTGGCGCGGATGCGGCGCGTGACCACAGCCACATTGACCACGCAATTGTTCAAGCGCGGCCTGCGCAACTGCTTCATGCAGGGCGTCCGCCCGCTGGGGCAGTATGGCGCCAATCTTGCCGGCCCCGCCTTCACGCTGCGCAACATCCCGGCGCGCGAGGATCTGGACCGGGTGGAAGGCTTCGCCAACCCCGAACACCCGCAGCGCAAGGCCATCGAGACCACGCCCGCAGGCCATGTGCTGGTGGTGGACTGCCGGGGCGACGCGCGGGCGGCTTCGGGCGGCGAGATTCTGATGACGCGCCTGATGACGCGCGGGGCGGCCGGCATGGTCAGCGACGGCGGCATTCGCGACAGCGCGCCGATCTCACGGCTGGCGATGCCGGTGTATTGCGCGGGCCCCTCCGCGCCGCTGAATCTGGCGGTGCACCACGCCACCGAGTTGCAGGTGCCCATCGGGTGCGGCGGGGTGGCGGTGTATCCGGGCGACCTGATCGTGGGCGATGCCGATGGCATTGTGGTGGTGCCCGCGCATCTGGCCGAGGAGATTGCGGTGGCCGCCGAGGCGCAGGAACGGCTGGAAGAATTCGTGCTGACCCGCATCCAGCAGGGCGCGGCGCTGCCCGGCACCTACCCGCCCAACGCCGAAACCCTCGCGGCTTATGAAGCCTGGAAGGCCAGCCAATGAGCGCCCAGCCAATCTATGAGGTTCTGGCGCTGCGCTACGGCACGCATCAGGACCGCCCGGCGCGGATGAATTTCCTGACCTCCGACGACCATGCCAGCCTGATGCCGCTGGACTATTTCGTCTGGGCCATCCGCGGCCCCATCGGGTCGGCCAATCCGCGCACCGTGGTGGTGGACACCGGCATGACACCGCAGGCGGTGGAACACCGGCCCGGGCGCGTGGTGCTGAACACGGTGGAGCACATGCTGGCCCGCGCCGGAATCGTGGCAGCGGACGTCGCGGACGTGGTGCTGACGCACATGCACTACGACCATGCGGGCAACCTCGACCTGTTTCCCAAGGCCATGTTCCACATACAGGACGCCGAGATGGCGTTCTGCACCGGGCGCTGCATGTGCCATGGCGTGCTGCGCCACGCGTTCGATGTGCGCGACGTGCTGGGCGCGGTCAGCCGGGTGCATTCCGGGCAGATGCAGTTCCACGACGGCACGACGGATCTGTTGCCGCGCGCGCTGCCCGGCGTGTCGCTGCATCTGGTGGGCGGGCATACCGGCGGCTTGCAGGCGGTGCGGGTGCCGACGGCGCGGGGCTGGGTGGTTCTGGCCAGCGATGCCAGCCACTACTGGGCCAACATGCGCACCGGCAACCCGTTCCCGATCATCTCCGACCTGCCGCGCATGGTGGAAGGCTGGCGGATGCTGGAGGCGCTGGCGGATGGGCCGGACCATGTCATCCCCGGCCATGACCCGCTGGTCCGGGCGCGGTTTCCCACGCTGGGCGGGGATGCGGAGATCGTGCAGTTGCACCTGCCGCCCGCCTGACGGGCGGGATGCCCGGGCGAACCCGGGCATCCCTGCGCGGTCAGACCGCCGCGAACTGGCGCTCGACGGCCTTGTGGTCCTGACGCCAGCCTTCATAGACCTGGGCGGACATCGGGTCGGGGAAGATGTCCTCATGGTCTTCCTGCACGCCATCGACGATGGCCTTGGCCACATCGGCGGCGCTGGTTTTCGGGAAGGTGATTTCGGCGGCCATGTCGGTATCGACCGGGCCGGGGAACACGGCGTGGACGGCGATGCCCTTTGGCGCAAGCGCCGCGCGCAGCGACTGCGTCATCGACCATGCCGCCGCCTTGCTGGCGTTGTAGCCCGCCAGACCCGGCATGCTGGCGAGTGCCACGATGGTGAGTGTGTTCACGATGGCACCGCCGCCATTGGCTTCCAGCACCGGGGCGAAGGCGCGCGCCATGTTCAGCGGGCCGAAGAAATTGCCGGCGAAATTACGCTCGAGCTTGTCGCCGGAAATCTCCAGCGCGCCGCCGAAATCCAGCACGCCGGCGTTGTTGACCAGCAGCGTCACATCCGTTGCCTGTGCTGCGGCGGCGGCGATGGACGCGGCGCTGGTGATGTCGAGCGGCAAGGCGACGACCCGGCCTTCGGCACCCGGCGGCACCACGACATCCCCGGGGTGACGGGCAGTGGCGTAGACCTTGGCGGCCCCGGCTTCGAGCAGGGCTGCGACGAGCGCGCGGCCGATGCCGCGATTGGCGCCGGTGACCAGAGCAGTGGAACCAGAGACTTGCATGGGAATTCTCCTTGGCAGGCGTTGGTGACAACCGGAAGTTAGTTGGCCGCACCCCTGCGCAGAACGCCTTCCATTCGCATCATATTCGTGCAAATTTCGCACGAATGGATGCAAACACCCTCAAGTTGTTCCGTGAGGTGGCGCAGCGCGGCAGTTTCGCCGCCGCCGCCCGCGCGCATGACACCGACCCCTCTGCCGTCTCACGCGCCATTGCCGGGCTGGAGGATGAGCTGGGCGTGCGGCTGTTCCAGCGCAGCACCCGCAATCTGGCGCTGACCGAGGCCGGGTTGCTGTACAGCGAGCGGGTGGCGACGCTGCTGGCGGATCTGGAGCGGGCGCGTGATGAGGCGGTGGCGCTGGGCGTGGGCGTGGCTGGCACGTTCCGGCTGACCAGTTCGATTTCCTTCGGCCATATCCGGCTGGTGCCGCTGCTGCCGGAACTGCGCGCCACCTTCCCGCGCCTGCGGCTGGAAATGCTGTTCAGCGACGTGCGGCTGGATCTGGTGGCCGAGCGGATCGACCTTGCGATCCGGCTGGGGCCGCTGCCCGACCCCGATCTGGTGGGCGTGAAGCTGTTCGACATGCGGTACTATGTCTGCGCGAGCCCGGACTGGGTGGCGCGGCACGGCAGGCCGCAGGCCCCGGCGGCGCTGGCGCGGCATGATTGCCTGCTGTTCGACCTGCCGGAATTTCGCACCACATGGCGATTCCGCGACCCCGCCGGGCTGATGATCGAGGTGCCGGTTCAGGGCGGGCTGAAACTGTCCAGCGTGATGGCGGTGCGCGACTGCGCGGTGGCCGGCATGGGCCCGGCATTGCTGGTGGGCTGGCTGGTGGCCGAGGACATTGCCGCCGGGCGGCTGATCGACCTGTTTCCCACCCATCAGGCCGGGGCGCGCGACACGCCATCGGCGGCGTGGCTGCTGTATCCGAGCCGCCAGTATCTGCCGGTGAAAGTGCGCGCGGTGATCGACTTCCTGCGGCCCCGCCTGCGCTGAACGGCAGACCACACCTTCTTGGGCCTCGACAAGCGCCATCCGGGCCGCCAACAAATGCGCGCCCTGCGGCGGAGCGGACGAAACATGACGAATTCAGCGACTGGCGGACTGACTGTTGCCCCGATTCTGGCGGCGTTCGTGGCCGATGAGGCCCTGCCGGGCACCGGCATCACGCCCGCCGCGTTCTGGGCCGGGGTCGCCGGGCTGGTTGCTGCATTCGCGCCGCGCAACAAGGCGCTGCTGGCGCGCCGCGACGAACTGCAGGCGCAGATTGACGCATGGCACCGTGCCCGCGCCGGGCAGGACATCGACCACGCCGAATACCTGGGCTTTCTGTCAGACATCGGCTATCTGCTGCCGCCGCCCGCGCCGTTTGCGGCCAGCACCGCCCATGTGGACGCCGAATTCGCCAGCATCGCCGGGCCGCAGCTTGTGGTGCCGATGAGCAACGCGCGCTACGCGCTGAACGCCGGCAATGCGCGCTGGGGCAGCCTGTATGATGCGCTGTATGGCACCGATGCCATCCCCGGCACCGGTGCTGCGGCGCGGGGCCGCGGCTACAACCCGGCGCGCGGCGCGCTGGTGGTGGCCCGCGCGCGGGCGTTTCTGGACGATGCGTTCCCGCTGGCCGGGGCCAGCCACGCCGAAGTGACCGGCTACAGCGTGATCGACGGAAAGTTGTCTGCCGCGACACCGGGCACCGATACCGGGCTGGCTGACCCGTCGCAGTTCGCGGGCTATCAGGGCGATGCCGCCGCCCCGTCGGTGGTGCTGCTGCGGCACAACGGGTTGCACGCCGAGTTGCACATCGACCGCACCCACCGCATTGGCCGCACCGACCCGGCGGGGCTGGCGGACGTGGTGATTGAAGCCGCGATCAGCACCATCATGGACTGCGAAGACAGCGTGGCCGTGGTGGACGCCGAGGACAAGGTGGCGCTGTACCGCAACTGGCTGGGCCTGATGCAGGGCACGCTGTCCGCCACGCTGGACAAGGACGGGCGGACCATCGAGCGCCGCCTGAACCCGGACCGCACCTACACCGCGCCGGATGGCGGCACCGTCACGTTGCCCGGCCGCAGCCTGATGCTGGTGCGCAATGTGGGCCACCACATGTTCACCGACGCGGTGCTGGACGCCGAAGGCCAGGAGATTCCGGAAACCATTCTGGATGCCGCCATCACCAGCCTGATTGCCACGCACGACCTCGCCGGGCGCAGCCCCGTCCGCAACAGCCGCGCGGGCAGCGTGTACATCGTCAAGCCGAAGATGCACGGCCCGGACGAGGTGGCGTTTGCCAACGACCTGTTCGGCGCGGTGGAAGACCTGCTGGGTCTGGCCCGCAACACGCTGAAAATGGGCATCATGGACGAGGAGCGGCGCACCAGCGTGAACCTCGCCGCCTGCATTCATGCTGCGCGCGAGCGGGTGGCGTTCATCAACACCGGCTTTCTGGACCGCACCGGCGACGAGATTCACACGTCGATGGAAGCCGGTGCCGTGGTGCGCAAGGACGACATGAAGGCGTCGGTCTGGCTGCCCGCGTATGAGGCCAACAACGTCGATGTGGGTCTGGCCAGCGGACTGCGCGGGCGGGCGCAAATCGGCAAGGGCATGTGGGCGGCCCCCGATGCGATGGCCGAGATGCTGGTGCAGAAGATCGCCCATCCGCGCGGCGGGGCGAACACGGCGTGGGTGCCGTCCCCCACCGCCGCCACGCTGCATGCGCTGCACTACCACATGGTCAGTGTCGCAGCCCGGCAGGACGAGATTGCCCACCGGGTTGCGGCCAAGCGTGAGGACATCCTGACCATCCCGCTGGCGCGCGGCCAGAACTGGTCTGCGCAGGACATCCAGCAGGAACTGGACAACAACGCGCAGGGCATTCTGGGCTACGTTGTGCGCTGGGTGGATCAGGGCGTCGGCTGTTCCAAGGTGCCGGATGTGCACGACGTGGCGCTGATGGAAGACCGCGCCACGCTGCGCATTTCCAGCCAGCACATCGCCAACTGGCTGCGGCACGGCATCGTGACCGAGGCGCAGGTGATGGACACGCTGCTGCGGATGGCGCAGGTGGTGGACCGCCAGAACGAGAACGATCTGGCCTACACGCCGATGGCCCCGGATTTCGACGGCCCGGCGTTCCGCGCCGCGTGCGATCTGGTGTTCAGGGGCCGCACGCAGCCAAACGGCTACACCGAATTCATTCTGCACGCCCGCCGCCGCGAGGCGAAAGCTGCGGCTTGACCGCCGGTTGCCGGGGCCGGGTCAGCAAGGAGCGCGGACCATGATATTCTGGATCAAGGTGCTGCCGCCGATCATCGCGATCGTTGCGTGGGCGGCAATCTATCTGATGTTCTATAGCGCCCGGATCAAGAGATGGTGGGCCGGACGGGCTGAGCGCCGCGAAACCGCCGAAAACGCCAGACGTGAACGCGCTGAGGCGCAGAAGCAACTTGCCGATGAGCTTGCGGCGAAATACCTGCCGCCCAAGGATGGCGCGGACACGGCGGCGCGCGGGGAAGGCTGACACGTGACCGCGCCGCGCCGCTATCTGGAAGACCTTGTGCTGGGTGAGGCATTCGACTGCGGCACCTTTGCGCTGAGCCGTGACGAGATCATCGGCTTCGCCCACCGCTTCGACCCGCAGCCATGGCATCTGGACGATGCTCTGGCCGAGGCGAGCGCCTTCGGCACGCTGGTCGCCTCGGGCGTGCATACGCAGGCGATGGCCATCGGGCTGATGGTGCGGCGCATTGCCGATGTGGCGGTGCTGTTTGGTGGCTCATTGCACGAAGCCCGCTTTGCCGTGCCGGTGCGCCCGGATGTGCCGCACACGGTCACGGCACGCTGGACCGAGGCGCGCGCCTCCACCAGCAACCCCGCGCGCGGCATTGCGCGCGTGGAGGGCCACGCCACCGCGCCGGATGGGCGCGACGCGATGCGCTTCGGCGTGACCTACATCGTCGCCCGCCGCCCATGACGCGGCTGGCCCGCGCGCTGATTGCCTATGAGACCGAGGCAGCGGCGCGGGCGCGGCTGATGGCACACGGCTACGCGGCGGATATCGCCGCCGAAATTGCGGTGTATCTGGCGCAATCCACCGACCTGCCCGGCTTCATGGACGAGATTGCCGCTGCCTTGGCCGCCGATGGCATTGCGGCGGAATTCGTGGAGCTTGATGCGCTGCCCGCAGCCCTCGCCGCGCTGCCCGGCCCTTCCGGCGCGCTGCTGTGGAACCTGACCGACGGGATCCGCTTCTATCGCGGCTCTGTTGTGCCTGCCTTGGCCCGCCTGCACGGCGTGGCACGCTATGGCTCACCCGCCACCGCGCAGCATCTGTGTCAGGACAAGTTCGCCAGCCTCGCGGTCGCCGCCACCGCCGGACTGCCGTGCCCGCCCACGCTGCTGCTGGAGGGGACGGAGATCATCGCCACGCTGGGCGCGGCATTTGACGGGCCGTATTTCGTCAAGCCCAACACGCTGGGGGCCAAGATCGGCATCTTCGCCGACAGCCGCTGCGCCACGCTGGACGAGGCGCGGGACCGCGCGGCGCGGCTGTGGGGCCGCTACCGCGACCGCGCCGTGGTGCAGCCCTATGTGGCGGGCGATGATGTGCGCGTGAGTTTCATGGACACCGGGCTTGAAATGCGCGCGCAGTTGGGCCTGTTCCGGCTGGCCAGGGACGCGGGCAGCGAGACCGGCGGCGACTTCATGACCATGAAGGACAACGAAACCCTGTCCGGGGCGCGCGACACCACCGGCACGCGCGGCGGCTTCGGGCAGGCGCGCGAAGCTGCCTTCGTGCCCGGCATGACCGATTTGCGCGGCGATCCGTCTGCCCCGGTGATTGTCGGGGCGGCGCTGCGGCTGGTGCGGCTGCTGGGGCTGGCCGATTGTTTCTCGATGGATTTCCGCATCGGGGCCGATGGCCGCCCGGTGTTCTTTGAGTTCGAGGTCTGCCCGGCAGTGACGATTTACGACTTCCAGACCTATTTGCAGGGCGTGCATGGGCTGACGCTGGGGGCGGCGCTGGCAAAGTCGTTCCGGCTGGCGCATGCGCGGGCCGGAGGGATGGCGGAGGCG
>CAIPHQ010000300.1 GCA_903864895.1 uncultured Rhodospirillales bacterium | reverse complement strand
CCGGTGGAAGCCAATGTGCCCATCGCTTGCGGCGACGCGCCGGTATGGCCCGGCGACGTGCTGCTGGGCGACGGCGATGGCGTCATCGTCATCCCCGCGCATTTGGCCGACGAGATTGCCAGCGAGGCGGTGGAGATGACCGCATACGAGGATTTTGCCATGGAGCAGGTGAAGGGCGGGCGCAGCATCCGCGGGCTGTATCCAGCAACCGACCCGCAGTCGCTGGTCGACTTCGCCGCCTGGCGGAAGGAGAACGGCCGGTGAAGCGCCGCCTCCTCCTCTCCGGGCTGCTGGCCCCGGCCACGCTGCGCGCCCAGGACGCTCCCTGGCCCAGCCGCGGCGTCACCGTCATCGTGCCCTTCGCGCCGGGCTCTTCCTCGGACATCATCGCCCGCGCCACCGCGCCGGTGCTGAGTGCCGCGCTTGGCCAGCCCTTTGTGGTGGAGAACCGGCCGGGTGCGACAGGGGAGGTGGGTGCGCGGCAGGTGATTCGCAGCGCGCCCGACGGGCATATGCTGATGCATGCGCCGATCTCCACCTGGGCCATCAACGTCGCCCTGCGGCCAAACCTGGGCTATGACCCGGTGACGCAGCTGACGCGGATCAGCCAGACCGTGCGCACGCCCAATGTGCTGGTGGTGAACCCGCAGAAGGTGCCGGTGCGCGACCTGCCCAGCTTCATCGCCTGGCTGAAGGCCAACCCGCGCGAGGCGAGCTATTCTTCGTCTGGCATCGGCAGTTCGGACCATCTGACCGGGGCGATGTTTGCGCTGGCGACCGGGCTGGACCTGGTGCACGTGCCCTTCACCGGCGGCGCGCCCGCCACCACGGCGGTGATTGCCGGGGATGTGGCGTTTTCCTTCCAGAACCTCGGCTCCATCGTGCCGCATATCCGCGACAACCGGGTCCGCAGCATCTTCATCACCAGCCAGGCGCGGCACCCGCTACTGCCGGAAGTGCCGGTGGCCGGGGAGGTTGGGCTCAGCGACTTCGTGGTTTATTCCTGGCAGGCGCTGGGCGGGCCGGGCGGCATGGCGCCGGCCCTGGCGGCGCGGGTGCACGCCGCCTTCCGCACGGCGCTGCTGAGCCGCGAAGTGAAGGCGCGGATGGATGATATCGGCTTTGATGTCGTCGCCAGCACGCCGGCCGAATTCGCCGCCTTCCAGGCCGGCGAGATTGAGCGTTGGAGCCGGGTGGTGCGGGCCGGGAACATCAAGGCCGAGTAGCGGCGGAGCGCGGGGCGTCCTATCCTGGCGGGGAACCGAAGGGAGCCCCGCCATGCAGCCACGCGACCGCGTTGAGTTTTCCGCCATTGTGGACCGGCCGCCGATGCGCCTGCCCGGCGGCGCCCGCATGGTGGTGTGGACCATCGTCAACCTGGAAGTCTGGGACATTGCCAAGCCGATGGCCCGCCAGGTGTTGCCGGCGCCCACCGGCCAGGCGCTGATGCCGGATGTGCCCAACTGGTCCTGGCACGAATACGGCATGCGGGTTGGGGTCTGGCGCTTCTTCAAGCTTTATCAGCAACTTGGTATCGCGCCGACGCTCAGCATCAACGCCCGGGTTTGCGACGACTATGAGCGGGTGGCGAAGCAGGCGCTGGATGCCGGCTGGGAGTTCATGGGCCATAGCTGGGAACAGGGGCCGATCCACAAGGAGCCGGACCAGAAGGCGATGATCCATCGCAGCATGGACCGCTTGGAAAAATTCACCGGCAAGCGCCCGGTTGGCTGGCTTGGCCCGGGGCTGACGCAAACCTGGGAGACGCCGGAACTGCTGGCGGAAGCGGGCGTGAAGTACATCGGCGACTGGGTGTATGACGACGAGCCCACCACCATCCACACCGCCAATGGCCCGCTGGTGACGCTGCCCTATACGGTGGAGCTGAACGACATCCCGATGATGATCGTGCAGCACCATGAGAGCGACTATCTGCTCAAGCGCGCGATCGACCAGTTCGACCGGCTATATGCGGAAAGCGCCGAGCGGGCGAAGATCATGTCGATCGCCATCCACCCCTACATCTCCGGCCAGCCGCACCGGATCAAGTACCTCGAGAAGTTCTACGAGCACGTCGCCAAGCATACCGGCGTGCTGCACTGGAATGGCGAGCAGTTGCTCGATTGGTACAACGCCGGGGCCGGCCGCTGATGCCAGCCCTGACCACCGCGCTGGATGCGCGCAGCGCTGGCTTCCGCGCCAATGCCGAGCGTATGCGCACATTGGTGGCGGAGCTGCGCGCCACGGTGGAGCAGGTGCGCGAAGGCGGCGGCGCGGTGGCCCGTGACCGCCACGTAGCGCGCGGAAAACTGCTGCCGCGCGACCGCATCCGCACGCTGATCGACCCGGCCTCGCCCTTCCTGGAATTCTCCCAACTCGCCGCGCAGGGCATGTATGGCGAGAACATCCCCGCTGCCGGCATCATCACCGGCATTGGCCGGATTGCCGGGCGGGAATGCGTGGTGGTGGCGAATGACGCCACGGTGAAGGGCGGCACCTACTTCCCCATCACGGTGAAGAAGCACCTCCGCGCGCAGGAGATTGCGCAGCAGAACAACCTGCCCTGCGTCTATCTGGTGGACAGCGGCGGCGCCAACCTGCCCAACCAGGACGAGGTCTTCCCCGACCGCGACCACTTCGGCCGCATCTTCTACAATCAGGCGCGGATGTCGGCCGAGGGCGTGCCGCAGATCGCGGTGGTGATGGGCTCGTGCACCGCCGGCGGCGCCTATGTGCCGGCCATGTCGGACCAGTCGATCATCGTCCGGAACCAGGGCACCATCTTCCTGGCCGGACCGCCGCTGGTGAAGGCGGCCACCGGCGAGGTGGTCTCGGCCGAGGAGCTGGGCGGGGCCGACGTGCACAGCCGCGTCTCCGGGGTCACCGACTACTACGCCCAGGACGACGCCGATGCGCTGGGCATGGCGCGGCGGATCGTGGCGGGGCTGAACACGGTCAAGCGGCCGGACGTGGCGGTGCGCGAACCGGTCGAGCCACGCTATGCCGCCGACGAGATCTACGGGATCGTGCCGGCCGACAGCCGCAAGCCCTACGACGTCCGCGAGATCATCGCCCGCATCGTCGACGCCAGCGCGTTCGACGAGTTCAAGGCGCTCTATGGGAGCACCCTGGTCACCGGCTTCGCCCACATCTGGGGCTATCCGGTGGGGATCGTCGCCAACAACGGCATCTTGTTCTCGGAGAGCGCCCAGAAGGGCGCGCACTTCATCGAGCTCTGCGCCCAGCGCGGCATACCGCTGGTGTTCCTGCAGAACATCACCGGCTTCATGGTGGGGCAGAAATACGAGGCCGGCGGCATCGCCAAGGACGGCGCCAAGATGGTCACCGCGGTGGCCACCGCCGAGGTCCCCAAGTTCACCGTCATCGTCGGCGGCAGCTTCGGCGCCGGCAACTACGGCATGTGCGGCCGGGGGTTTTCGCCCCGCTTCCTATGGATGTGGCCTAACGCCCGGATCAGCGTCATGGGCGGCGAGCAGGCGGCCTCTGTGCTGGCCCAGGTGCGCCGCGACGGGATCGAGGCCAAGGGCGGGCAATGGTCGGCGCAGGACGAGGCGGCGTTCAAGGCGCCCATCCGCGACCAGTACGAGACACAAGGCCACCCCTATTACGCCAGCGCGCGCCTGTGGGACGACGGGGTGATCGACCCGGCCGACACCCGGCTGGTGCTGGGACTGGGTCTGTCGGCGTCGATGAACGCGCCCATTCAGCCGACCCGCTTCGGCCT
>CAIPHQ010000299.1 GCA_903864895.1 uncultured Rhodospirillales bacterium | reverse complement strand
CCGCCCCGTCGGCGCGGCGATAGCTGCGCGACAGCGCGGATGCTTCGATCTTCACGTCGCCCATGCCTACTCCGCCCCGGTGCGCGCCGGTTGGTTCCATGCGGCCAGCCGGGCAATGGCCCATGCCGCCGCCACGTCGCACAGCACCGCCACCACGCCCAGCACCAGCAGACAGGCGAAAATGCCTTCCACATCGGTGGCCCCGGCCAGCAACTGCACGATCTTGCCGATGCCGTATTGCGCGCCCATCAGTTCGGCAATCGCCTCCAGCCCCCATGCACCGGCGAGTGCGATCCGCACGCCGCCGAGGATTTGCGGCACGGTGCCGGGCAGCAGCACATCGCGCACCACGCGGGCGCGGGAGGCACCCAGGGTTGCGGCGGAGTCCTCGTACACCGGGTCGATGTTGTCGGCGGCGCGCTGGGCATACACATACAGGATGACGGTGACGAAAATTGCCACCAGCAGCATCGCGCTGATGCGGTCCACGCCGAACCAGATCAGGAAGAACGGCGCCAGCACGATGATCGGGATGGTGCCCGCCGTCATCAGCACCGGATCAACCAGTGCGCGCAGCAGGCGGAAACGCGCGGTCAGCAGCCCCAGGGGCGCGCCCACAATCGCCCCCATCAGCACGGCGGCGGCCACGTTGGTGGCGGTGTAGGCCATGCTGTCGAGCAAGCCGGTGTTCAGCCCGTAGAAGCTCAACTGGTCAGCATGAATGAAATCCTGCCGGATGCGGATGGCGACACTGAGCGGGGTGGGCAGCGAGGAGCGCGCGACCACACCGGTCAATGCCTGCCAGACCGCCAGCAGCAGCAGAATGCCCACCGGCCGCAACGGGTCGAAGCCCCGCCCTTGCGGGCGGGGCTGTACCGTTGCCACCGATGAAGCCGTTTCGGCCAAGACGGCGTTAGCCTGCCGCGGCACTCGCCAGACGGTAGGCGTCGAGGAAGTCGTACCAGTCGTAGAACTGCTTGGCCTTGGCCAGCAGGTCCGCCTTGTCGGCCGGCAGTGTCTTGCCTGCCAGACCCGACATGATGGCGTCGGTCTTGGCCTTGTAGTCCTGCATCTGGTGCCAGATCGCCGCACCCCAGATGATCTCATCGGGTGTGACGGCATCCTTCGGCATGATGCCGTGCGAGGCGTAGTCGGCGATGATCGCGCTCCAGGCATTCTTGTAGTACAGGACGCTCTTGTCGTCCTTGTAGTACTGCTTGTCGTTCTCGAACGAGGTCATCGGGTCGAGAATGTTGATGGTGCTGGCAACGCCCTTGCCATCAAGGCTCGTGCCCGCGACGCTGTTCAGATACGGGGCCTGCAAGTCCATCAGCGACGGATCCTTGCCCATCGCATCAATGGTGCGCCACACCACCGACAGGAAGCGCAGCACGGTGTTCTGGTTCTTCAACACGAAATCCGAGTTTCCGGCGATGCCGACATTGGCCACCAGATGCTCGATCGGCGAATCGAGCCCGCCGGGGCCGTAATTGTACAGGTCACCGATGTCGATGATGTTGGTCCAGCCCGCCTGCATCAGCGTATAGACGATGGGTGCACCTTCGGGATTGACGAAATCCTCGCGCCCCGCCTTGGCCAGCACCAGCGACTTGGCATCATCCAGTACTTGCAGCGTCCAGGTGACGCCGGAGAATTTGGAAACCGCTTCCTCGAACGGCCGGTCGCTGAGTTCCGGCGCACCGACAAGGGTTTTGCCCTGCAATGGGGCGAGTGCGAGCTTGATGGCCTCGTCGAAGCTCTTGCCTTCCTTGATGTAGTCCTTGAAGGATTTCAGCTTCAGCGCCGGGTTGGCCAGAATTGCCTCACCCAGGAAGTTGTCGGTAAAGGCCACGCATTTCAGCTTGTTGCTGCTTTTGTAGGTGGGCAGCAGCAGCGGGCAGAACTCCGCCGACATGTCCAGTTGCCCGTTCAGCAGCAGCGCGATCACGTTGGTGTCGGTGACCTTCAGGCCCTCGGGTTCGGGCAGGATCTTGATGCCGACATCGTTGAACCAGCCCTTCTTCATCGCGATGATGTAGAAGGTATTGTCGGCGTACGGCCGCATGCCGAACTTGACCGAGCCGGCCGGAATGGCCGTGCCAGCTTCGGCGGACGCAGGCACATACACATCCGCCGCCCGCGCCGGGGCGGCCCCGCCGCCGATGGCCAGCAGCGCCGTCAGGGCCAAGCCGCCCAACAGACCGCGCAAACGTTTTGAGTGATTCATGACGTTCATCCCCTTACCGTGCGTGAACAGATTTCAGCCGAAGGAAGAAAGTCACTGTAGCCACACGAAAACGATCGCAGCAAGCCCGTGCGAACCACCGCGCGGCGAATTGCGCGGGCCGGTGCCGCCGGCAAGCGCCGGGTCTGCGGCCAGCAGGGCTTCGGCGGCGGCGGCCTGAGCGGGCTACGCAGGCACCGGCGCATCCTTGCGGATCAGACCCTCATGCTTCAGTTCGGCCCACAGATCCGCCGGAATGGCGTGGCGGAAGGCGGCTACGTTGCGGGTGACGTGGCCGGGTTCCAGCGCACCAGGAATCACCGAGGCCACCGAGGGATGGCCGAGCGGGAATTGCAGCGCAGCCGCGGCCAGCGGCACGCCGTGGCGCTCGCACACCGCCTCCATCCGCGCCACCCGGGCCAGCACATCAGGCGGTGCCGGGCTGTAGCAATAGAGCGCCCCCTGCCGCGCCCCGGTGGCCAGAATGCCGGAGGCGAAGGTGGCCCCGATCACGAAGCCCACACCTCGTTCAGCGCAGCGGGGGAATTCGTCGTCCAGCACGTCCTGATCCAGCAGCGTGTACGGCATGGCGACCAGAAAGAAATCCAGATCCATCAGGTCGAGCATCCGGTTGATCATGCCGCGCTCGTTGATGCCTGCCCCGATGCCGCCAATCAGGCCCGCGTCCTTCAACTCGCTGAGTGCGCGGAAGGCGCCGTTATGCGCTTCGGTGAGGTAGGCCGTTACCCGCGCATCGGTGTCGTGATGGCGCAGGTCCAGATCGTGGATCAGCAGCAAGTCGATGCGCGGCATTCCCAGACGTTGCAGGCTGTCCTCGAAGCTGCGCATCACGCCGTCGTAGCTGTAATCGAACTGATGCGGGAATTTCAGGCCGCCCTTCCAGAAGCCGCCGTCGAACCTGGCCTCATCCCGGCTGGGCCGGAACAGGCGGCCGACCTTGGTGGACAGCACGAACTCGCCGCGCGGCTTGCGATACAGCGCGCGGCCGAAGCGGTGCTCGCTCTGCCCGCGCCCGTACCACGGCGAGGTGTCGTAGTAGCGGATGCCCGCATCCCACGCGGCTTGCAGCGCGGCCCCGGCCACGCCGTCATCCAGCACCTCGAACAGGTCGCCGAGGCCTGCACCGCCAAAACCCAGTTGCGACAGGTGAACATTGGTGCGGCCAAGCTGGCGGCGGGCGAGCGGGTCCATGTGGATTATCCCTTCGAACTGCGGGTCAGGCGGATGACGGCGAAGGCGTCGAGGTCGATCACGGCGGCGGCGGGCGCGGTGCGCAGGGCGCGCCAGTCCGGGCCGCAGGCGGCGTCCAGAATGGCAACGCCGCCGCCGAAGCCTGCGGGGGTTTCCAGCGTCAGCGGGCCGCCGGTCAGGTTGGCGGCATACAGCGTGTCCCCGGCTTGCAACGCCAGCAGGTCGTGCGCGTTGCTGGACGACACCGCCCGCAGCGTCTGGCCGTGCAACGCGGCGAGGCCCTGAATCACCCAGTACACCGGATAAAGCTGATCCTCGTCCATGATGCCGAAATCGCCCAGCGGGGCGGAGACCGCGATGCGCGCCGCCCCGCCTTCGGCGAAGCGGGCGATATAGCCCAGCGTCCATGCCGCATTGAACAGCGCGGTCTGGCGCGGGTCGCGCCCGGCCATGGCCATGCGCGCGCCATCCGGGTTGGGCAGCGGCCCGGCCCCGTACGGGTTGTCCCGCATCCCGATGGCACTCGGCCCGACCCGCAGCGGCAGGCCGCCCGCGATGGCACGGGCCGAGGCGGCAATGGCGGGCAGCGCCTCCAGCGTTTCCAGCGCCGAGCGGTCATCGCCCGCATGGACAAGCGCGCTGGTGGAGAAAGCCACGAAGTCGATCAGGTCGAGCGGCGGGCGCTTGCGGTTGAGTTCGGTGAAGTAGCTCAACATCCCGCCGCCCAACGGCACGCCGGGAAACGCCGCCCGCGCGGCGCGCAGCACCGCATCGGCGGGCGGGCATGGCGGCCAGATGCTGCCGGGCGGGGTGGATTTCAGGTCCGCCGCCGGGGAGACGGTGACGGACGCGGGGGCCAAGCCAGCGGTGCGGATTTGGGCGGCGGCAAATGCGATACCGGCGGCAAAATTCTCCACCGTTGGCACCACAAGTTGCACCTCCACCGGCAGGCCCAGGCGCGTTGCCAGATCGCGCACCGGGGCAAGGGCGGCGGCATCGTGGCCCAGCCGCGCGTCGAACCGGCACACCAGACCGGCCACCCCGGCTTCCGCCACGCGGACAGCGTGCGGCAGGGCGAGGGCGGCTTCGTGCGGGTCGCAGGCCAGCACGACGGGCGGCATCGTGCCCAGCGCCTCACCCACCGCAAGCCGCACCACGGCCCCCGCCGCCTTGGCCGGCGCCGTGCCCGAAACGGTCAGCCGCACCGCCTGCTGCACCGTCTCACCTGCTGCCAGCGTGTACGGCCACGGCAGCGTGAGCGGGCGGCTATAGGTTTTGTACGAGGCGTCGGTCCAGTTGCGCTGGTCCTCCATCTCGAACACGTCGCCTTCCATGCGGCAGGTCACGTGCGCGCCGGGGGCGAATGCATGGGTCAGCGCGCGCAGGTTCATCATCGGCTGGATGGGGTCGATCAGCGCCGGGAAACGGCTGTCCTCGATGATCCCATCAGCATGTTCGATACGCACCGCAGCCCCGGCCACGCCCTCGATGGGGTGCAGCACCACGAAGCCGGTGCGGCAGGTCAGCACGTCGGTTTCAGCCCGCGCATCGGCGGCAAAGGACAGCGATCCGCCGGCCTTGCCCTCGATCTGCACGTCATAGCGCAGCACCGAAGCGCCATCGCGCACGGTGGCGCGGTAGGTCACCTCGAACCGGGCGGCATCCTCATAGATGAGCAGATCGGCAATCTCGGGCGCGAACGTGGCCCAGTGGCGGCTGCGCACCAGAAACGACACCGCGCGGATCATCTCGGCGCCGCCGAAGCGGATGTAGCGCAGGTTGCCCGCTTCCAGTTCGGCACTCAGCGCCCCGGCCCGCAGCACGCGCGGCGGCGCCGCCGGTTCATCGGTGCCATACAGCAGCTTCGCCCGCGTGACGGTCATGCGTCTCTCCCCCGGCATTTTGCACGGAGTGTCACGCCGAACCGCCGCGCGGGCAAGACGGCTCACATATCCGGGGCCACTGCCCGGCGTTCGGCGTTGGAGCGGTAGGCGGCCGTCACCAGCGCATAGGTGCGCAGATTGTCCTCACCGGTGGTCTGCGGCGGCACCCCTGCGCGCAGGCAGTCCACCCAGTGCTGCTGCGTGTTCAGCACGCTTTCCTGCGCGGTGTGCCACGGCTGCGAGGTCCATGGCAGCAGCGGGGTGCCGGCATCGGTGGCGGTGGTCTTGCCATCGCTGGTCACCACCATGCGCAGGCCGGGGCGCATGCGGATGCTGCCGCGCGGGCCTTCGATCTCCAGCAGCGTTTCCGGGAACGGATCGGGGTCGAGCTTGCTGGAATAGGACACGTCGACAATGCAGGCCGCCCCCGAGCGGTGGCGCAGCAGCATGGTTGCCATGTCCTCGGCTACCAGACCGGGGCGGATTTTCTGCGTCTGGCAGTACACCGTCTCAACCTCGCCGAAATACACCCGTGCCATGTCCAGCACATGAATCCCCAGATCGAGGATGATCAGATGCTCCTCCTTCGCCAGATAAGGCTGGTTGGCGAACACGTCGTAGCCGGTGCGAAAGGACAGCCGCCCGAAATGCGGCGTGCCGATTGTGCCCTGCTCCAGCACCTTGCGCACGGCCATCAGCGGGGCCTGAAAGCGGAAATTCTCGTGCACCATCAGCGGGATGCCCGCCGATTTGCAGGTGCCGACCATCGAGACGCAGTCTTCCCACGTGGGCGCGAACGGCTTCTGCACCACGATGGGCACGCGGTGGCGTGCGGCCAGTTCCACCAGCGGGCGGTGGGTGGGCATGGTGGTGGCGATATCGACGAAATCGAGCGTTTCCGCCGCGAACATCGCCGCCGCATCGGTGTAGCAGCCCGGCACGCTGAAATTCTCCGCCGCCGCGCGGGCCCGGGCTTCGTCGCGGTCGCACACGGCGACCAGATCGACCCCCTCGATCATCTGCCAGGCGTGCAGATGGTTCTGCGCGAAAAACCCGCAGCCGATGACGGCCGCCCGCAAGCGCTTCTGAGTCATGGTCGCCCTCCCCGGCGCAATCTGTCCGTAACGGAACCGCTCGGCGCACGCCGCGCAAGAGGCAAAGTGGCGGGGCGCATAGGCAACGCCGCGCAGGTCCGCCATGATACGGGCATGATGACAGGCCGAACCAAGCGCGCGGAGCGCCAATGAGCGGGAGCAAGCCACCACGCGCACGCCGGGCCGCTGCCGCGCCTGCCGAACCGGGCGCACCGCCGCCGCCGGTCACGGCCACGCTGACCTTCAAGGGCACCGAGGCGCGCATTGTGCTGCCGGCAGCGGCCACGGTCACGGCAATCGAATTCGATGGGCGGGCCTTGCCGGACGGGCGCTGGCGCGCCACCGGCCCGGCCACACTCACCGCCGCCTGCCCGCCGTTCGCGTTTGACGGCGCAGCCCACACGCTGCACCTGCGTTTCGAGGACGGCGCGCCCGGACTGACGCTGGACGTGCAGTCACGCTACCGCTGGGCGCTGGACCGGCTGGATGATGGCATCGTGCGCGGCTGGATTTATGACGTGCTGCGCCCGGCTTCATCGCTGCGGCTGCGGGTGACCGGGGAGTTCTGGCCCGCGTTTACGGTGCTGAACACCATCACCCATCCGGCGCTGGCCGAAAACCCCGATGCGCCGCTGGGCGGCGGGTTCGAGATTCTGCTGCCGCCGCGCCCGGCCAATGCCCAGCCCGAGGTGCTGCGCATCACCGTGCAGGGCACCGATTTCGCCCCGTTCGGGCCCATTCTGCGCGGTGCCACGCAGGCGGCCGCCGTTCAGGCCGTGGCCAGCGCGGTGCGCGCGCTGGGGCGCACCGCGTCCGGGCTGCTGGCAGGCAGCGCGGTACTGCCCAAGTTGATCGAAACACTCGCCGATCCTGCGCAAACCTCGGCCCGGCTGGAAGGCGCTTCGCGGCTGGCCGGCACGCTTGGGCAGCAGCGCGCCACGCCGCCGTTCATCAATGTAGTGGTGCCAGTGTATCGTGGACTGGAAGAGACGCTGGCCTGCCTGCACAGCGTGCTGGCCAGTGGCGGGCGGGTGGCGCGCCGGGTGGTGGCCATCGACGACTGCTCCCCGGAACCCGAGTTGAGTGACGCGCTGCGGGCGCTGGCCACGGACGGGGCCATCACCTATCTGCGCAACGAGCGCAATCTGGGTTTCGTCGGCACCGCCAATCGCGGGCTGAGCGAGTTGGGCGGCGGCGATGTGCTGCTGCTGAATTCCGACACTGTGGTGCCGCCGGGCTTTCTCGACCGGCTGTATCGCGCCGCCTACAGCGACCGGGCCATCGCCACCGTGACCCCGCTGTCCAACAACGCCACTATTTGCAGCCTGCCGCAGCCGCCCGGCACCGATGGCGACCCGTACGGGCTGGACGCGCTGGCCATCGACGCGCTGTGCCAGCAGGAGAACGCGGGCGCGGTGCAGGACATTCCCACCGCGCACGGCTTCTGCATGTACATCAAGCGCGCGGCCATCGACGATGTGGGGCTGTTCGACACCGAACGCTTCGGCGCGGGCTATGGCGAGGAGAACGATTTCTCCCTGCGCGCCTACCAGCGCGGCTGGCGCAATGTGTGCGCGGGCGATGTGTATGTGCGCCATCTGGGGGCCGTATCGTTCGGGGCCAGCCGTGAGGTGCAGGTGGCGGCCAATCTCGACAAGGTCGAGGCGCTGTACCCGTATTATCACCACTTCGTCGCCGATTTCCTGCGCACCGACCCGCTGCACGGCATCCGCAACCGCGTGCAGAAAGCGGCGTGGCGGCAGGCCGGGCGGATTGTGCTGTTCGTCACACTGTCGCTGGAAGGCGGCGCGGTGCGCCATGCCGATGACATGATGGCGCGGCTGACGGCCGAGGGCTGTCTGGCACTGGCGCTGTGCATGGGCCGCGACAGCGACGGGCAGCCAATTCCGGTGATCCGCCGCTGGCAGCAGGACGAGTCGCTGCGCTACCCCCGCCCGGCGCGGGTGGCCGAGGCGCTGGCCGATGTGCTGGATCTCGCCCCGCTGTTCATCCATGTGCAGCATCTGATCGACCTGCCCGCCGAGGTGGGTGCGTTCATCCGCGACGCCGGAATTCCATATGCGGTCACGCTGCACGATTTCTTCTATGGCTGCCCGCGCGTGACGCTGCTGGACAGCGGCGACCAGTATTGCGGCATGCCGCCCGCGGCCAAATGCACCGAGTGCATCCGCCTCGGCGGGCCGCACAGCGAATTGCATCCCACCCTGATCCGCGTGGCCGAGACCGGGCCACGCTGGCGCACGGCGTGGAATGGCTTGCTGCGCGAAGCCCAGCAGGTGATCGCGCCGTCGCGCGACACGGCGGAGCGCTACAGTGCGATGTTTCCCGGCCTGACCTGCGACGTGCGGCCGCATTTCGGTGAGGCCGAGGTGCTGCCCCCGCTGCCGGAGCCGCACCCGGACTGGCTGCTGGTGGCGGTGCCGGGGGCCATCGGGCCGCAGAAGGGCGCGCGGCAACTGGTGGATCTGGCGCGGCATTGCGGGCGCTGGGATGAAGACATGCGGTTTGTGGTGGTCGGGCGCACCGACCGCGACAAGGCGCTGGAACGCCACGCCAACGTGGAACTGTCCGGCGGCTACAAGCCGGGCGAGGCGGTGGCCGCACTGCGGGCCAGCGGCTGCCGGGTGGCGCTGTTCCTGTCGATCTTCCCCGAGACCTATTCCTACACGCTGTCCGAAAGCCTCGCCGCCGGTCTGGTGCCGGTGGCCTATGATTTCGGCGCGATCGGCGAGCGGATGCGCGAGCTGGGCGTGGGCGTGCTGGTGCCGCTGCTGGCCCCGCCGGCCGAGGTGGCGGCGGCGATTCGCCGGGCGGCCAGCCTGTCCGCCGCCGTTCCGCAAACGGCGCTGTATGGCCAGTATGGCAGCCTGCTGCGCGACTATTACGGCCCGGCGCTGATTGATCTGGCCGAATCGATGCCGCCTGCCGACACGGCGCGGCTGCTGTGCTGGCCCGAAGGTGTGGAGCGCGACCGCTGGTGCGCGGCCAGCATCCGGCTGTTCCTGTGGTCACCCACCCCGGCGGCGCGGCTGGCGTTGTCGTTCTGGACGCCGGAAGGCGTGGCAATGCAGTTCGTGGAAATTGCAGCGCAGGGTGCCACGCTGGCGCGCAGCAGTCTGGACGAAGGCCAGGTCAAGCGCGTGGCCTGCCTGCTGCCCGAGGGGAGGGGCGGCTTTGTGGATGTGACGTGCCGGTTCGATTTCACGTTCCCGTTGCAACCGCCGGACTTGCGCGCCTGCGCCGCGATGTTCGCCGGCATCGAAATCGATCAAGGCCATGGCTGGCGCGGCGTGGACCTGCCGGGTGGCGCGTTTTGATGATCCGTCAGGGCATTATTTATTGTGACCCTGAAAATAACTTGCCCGCAATCGCCCCGCAAGAAAGGGCTTTGACAGCCCGCGCCGCACTTGCAATCCTCTGCCCCGCGAAGGGTCGATGGCGGTCGCTGCCGGCCTGAACGTGAAGCGTGTCTGGCCTGAAGACCACCCGGTGCAAAGGCCGGCAAATGTTGCAATTGGCGACTGGCTTCCAAGAGCCAGAAATTTGAGGGGAAACGAGCATGCGACTGAAAACAGTCTCGCGGCTGGCACTTGTTGCCGCCGCCACCGCCGCAGTGCTGGGCGCTGCGCCCAGCTTCGCGCAGCCGGTTGACACGGCCCGCATCGAAGCCGGTGGCGCCAACGATTGGCTGACCTATCACGGCTCTTACAAGTCGTACCACTACAGCGCTTTGAGCGAGATCAATACATCCAACGTGAAGGACCTCTCGGTCGCGTGGATCCACGTGCCGGGCCACTCGACCCGCGGCCTGCAGTCTATGCCGCTCGTGGCCGACGGCGTGCTGTATTACACGGGCTCGTACAGCCGCGTGTTCGCGCTGGATGGCGCTACCGGCAAGCTGCTGTGGTCGTATTTCCCGGAACTGGACGACGCGCTGGTCGCCCGCCAAACCCACAGCCCCTATAACCGCGGTCTCGCGATGGGCGAGGGCAAGGTTTACGTCGGCACCGTCGATGGCCGCCTCATCGCGCTCGATATGAAGACCGGCAAGGTCGCTTGGGACACTAAGCTGCAAGACAGCCAGAAGCTGACTGTCGGTTTCACCGGCGCGCCGCTGTATGCCAAGGGCAAAGTGGTCATCGGCAGCCAGGGCGGCGAGTGGCCGGGCCGTGGCCCGATCTATGGCGTGGACGCCGCCAGCGGCAAGATGGTGTGGACGTTCAACACCGTGGCCGGCACCGAAGACGCCAAGGCGACCTGGGGCAATGACTCCTGGCGCACGGGCGGCGGCGGCGGCTGGATGCCGGGCACCTACGACAGCGCGACCAACGTGGTCTGGTGGGGCACCGCCAACCCGGCGCCGCTGTATGACTGGTCGGGCCCGGACTACAAGACCAAGGGTGCGCGCCCGGGCGACAATCTGTACACCACGTCGGTCATCGCGCTCGACGTGGATAGCGGCCAGCTGAAGTTCTACCATCAGGAACTGCCGCACGACACGTGGGACTTCGACTCCTCGCCGGGCGAGTTCGTCTCGATCGACCGCGACGGCAAGCAGTACATGGTGCACCCGAACAAGAGCGGGTTCATCTTCGTCTACGACCGCAAGAACGCGAAGGTCGAGAACGTGTGGCCGCTGGTGCACGCGATCAACTTCGTCAAAACCATCGACCCGAAGACCGGTGAGCTGATCGGCCGCCGTGACTTCACCGAAGGCAAGGTGACCGGCGACCCGCTGTGCCCGCACATCTCGGGTGGCGTCAGCTGGAACTCCGGCTCCTACAACCCGGGCACCGGCCTGTACTACAAGCTGGGCCAGGAATGGTGCATGACGCTGACCGTGCAGAAGACGACACCGGTGACCGAGCCGCAAGTGCAGCTCAACATCGGCGCCGACTTCAAGATCGCGGCGCCCCCGGGCGGCGAGATCTATGGTCACTTGGACGCGCGTGACCCGCTGACCGGCGAGAAGAAGTGGGAAGTCCGCTTCCCCGAGCCGCCGATGGCCAGCATCATGTCGACGGGCGGCAATCTGGTGTTCGTGCCGGATAGCCGTGGCACGGTGCATGCGTTCAACGCTTCGACCGGCGAAGAGCTGTGGAACCACAGCGACGGCGTCGGCCACCAGGGTGGCATCGTCAGCTATTCGGCTGGCGGCAAGCAGTACATCGCCGTTGTCGCCGGCTTCGGTGGCATGGTCAGCGACGACTTCGCCCCGACCTTCGGCGAGCCGTACAAGAGCATGCCGCGTGATGAAGGCGTGCTGGTCGTCTACAGCCTGAAGTAAGCCTCGATACGTGCCTTGGCAGGGGATGGCGGTTCGCCGCCGTCCCCTGCTTTGCTTTCGATTTCTGACAGCGGTGCAATCGTGAAATTTCTACTTGCTGCGACTGTGCTGGCGCTGAGCGCCGGCATCCCGGTCTATGTGATGGCCGACGATCAACCCGCCCCCGCCCAGACCGAGACAGCGGCCCCTGCAGCGGCAGCCACTCCGGCCCCAGCTACGACCGAGACGGCACCCGCGAAGGCTGCGGCTTCCGCCCCTGCGGCAGGAACCTCCAATCTCGACGTACCGAAACTGTTCGCCACCACCTGCGGCTGGTGCCACAGCGGCGGCGGACGCGCGGCTGGTAAAGGGCCGCAATTGATGAACACGGCGCGCACCGACGACTTCATCCGCAACCGGATCAAGAACGGCAAGCAGGGCGGCATGCCGGCGTTTGCCGTGATGTTCAATGATGCCGATATCGACCGGATCATCGCCTATATTCGCGCGCTCAAGCCGCAGGAAGATTAGACATGCGCCAATTTGCCAGCTTTTTGGCCCTCGTCGCAGCCGCCGTCACGGCCGTTTGCGCGCCTGCCGAGGCGCGGGCGCTGAAACTTGTGGAGGCCACCGGCTTTCTAGGAGTTTGCGCGCACCCGAACGCGCTGCCATTCTCGAGCCGAAGTGAGACACCGCCCGGGTTTCAATTGGAACTGGGACAGGCTATCGCGGACCAGATGCATCTGCGAATGCAGCCCGACTGGGTGATCACGGCCTACCAGATTCCGCGCGCCGAGTGCGACCTGATCATGGATGTGATCGCCGACAACGAGGCGCAGTCCGGCAACGGACTGAAGTTCTCCAAGCCGTATTATCGCAATGGCGCGGCACTGCTGGTGCCCAAGGACAGTAAGATCGATGGCTTCGCTGCATTGAACGGCAGCACCAAGGTCGGCGTGCCGGTGGGTTCGGTGACCGCAATGTTGCTGGACCAACGCGGTGTCAAGATTTCGATCTTCGGCTTCGAGGAAGACATGATCAACGCGGTGGCCAGTGGCGAAGTCGCGGCAGCCGCGGTGACCCCGGTGTTCGCCGGCTGGTACCTGAAAAACCACCCTGACCTGAACGTGAAGCTACTGCCGGTCAACGACGACGAACCGCGGTTCAGCTGGAACGTTTCAGTCGGCATGCGCAAGTCCGACCCGCCGATGCGTGAAGCTGTCGATGCCGCCATTGCCAAGTTGGCTGCCGATGGCACCATCGCTCGCATTTACGCCAGCTACGGCATCACGCTGCCGCCTCCCCGCTAAACGCCCAGCGCCGCGTCGGTTTCCAACCGGCGCGGCAGGCTGCCCTGGCTGCCCGCGCGGCTGCAACACAGCCCGGCCGCAACATTGGCGCGGGCGATGGCTGTTTTCAGGTCTAGCCCCCGGTCCAGCCCCGCCGCCAACACGCCGGTAAAGCAGTCACCTGCCGCCGTGGTGTCCACGACCGTCACCTTGTGCACTGGCATTGACCACGCACCGCAGGGGGCGGCCACTTCCAGCCCATCGCCGCCCAGAGTACGCACGACGGGCACGCCAAGGGTCGCGTGCAGGCTGGCGGCATCTCCCGCGCTGCCAAGGCTTTCGCCGAGCCAGCGGCCCTCGTCCTCGTTGACCACCAGCACATCCACCGCGCGCAGGGCGTCTTCGGCCAGCGCCGCCGCCGGGGCGAGGTTCAGCACAATGCGCGCCCCTGCCGCTTTGGCGCGCCGGATTAACGTGGCGGTCTCGGCCAGATCGGTCTCGGCCTGCAACAGCAGCGTGGTGGCGGGGCCGAGCAACCCCTGCTCCACCTGCGCCTGCACCGCCAGCAGATTGGCCCCCGACGCCACCGCGATATGGTTGCCGCCTTGCGGATCGACACAGATGGAAGCGCATCCGGTGGAGGTATCACATCGCTTCACGCGCGACAGGTCCACACCGGCTTCCCGCATCAACGCCAGCGCCTGATCGGCCAGCGAATCCTGCCCCACCGCGCCGGCAAACAGCACCTGCCCGCCGTCACGCGCAGCGGCGACGGCCTGATTGGCCCCCTTGCCGCCCGGCTCGATCCGCATCGCCTTGCCCAGCACAGTCTGGCCGGGCAGCGGCAGCGCCGGCAGCGGAAATATCAGGTCGAGATTGATGGAGCCGAAGCAGACGATCATGGCCGTTTCCCGTGTTGGCGGCAGGCGCCGCGACGGGATTTAGGCGCGCCGCGCCGCGTTG
>CAIPHQ010000298.1 GCA_903864895.1 uncultured Rhodospirillales bacterium | reverse complement strand
CGGCCAAACGTGGTGGAGGCGATGAAGCCCAAGGCCAGCGGCCCGGCGATTCAGCCGATCATCCCCGGGCTGGAAGGCGGCACCAACTGGTTCCCGCCCGCCTATGACCCGGCCAGCGGCACGATGTTTGTGGCCGTGAACCAGTGGGGCATGGGGCTGACCGCGTGGGAAAAGGGCAAACTGGTCTACAAGCCGGGTGACCAGTACATGGGCGTGGATTACCAGATGTACCGGATGGGCGACACCATCGGGCGGATCATGGCAATCGACGTTGCCACCGGCAAAAACCGCTGGGTGATGGAAAGCTCGCTGCCGATGTTCGCAGGAATGCTGGCGACCAAGGGCGGCGTGCTGTTCACCGGTGACCAGCGCGGGCGGATGATGGCCATCGACGAGGCCACCGGCAAGCTGGTGTGGTCGTTCCAGACCGGGTCCGGCATCAATGCCTCGCCGATCACCTATGAACTGGACGGCAAGCAATACGTGGCCGTGCTGTCTGGCCTTGGCGGCGACCCCAGCTTTTATTACTCCGCCCCCAAGGGCGGCATGCTGTGGGTGTTCGCCATCGACGGCAAGATTGATGAAGGCGCCAGCTACAATCAGGAAGTGATTGAAAAGGCGCTGCCGTCATACAAGCCGTGAGTGGCAGCCGCGCCCGGTTTCCGGCGCGCGCATTGGCCGTGCTGCTCGGCGCAAGCGCATTCCTGTGGAATGCGCCCACCGGGCAGGCGGCCGATGCCGCGAACGACGCGCCGCCCACACAGGCGCAAATTCTTGAAGAAGGCGAGGCATTCTACAAAGGCAAGTGCATCATCTGCCACGGCAAGGGCGGCGGGCGCGGCCCCAACCTGTTTGCCACGAAACTGAACGACGAGCAGTTTCTCTACACCGTGACCAATGGGCGCAAAGGTACCCTGATGCCGGTGTTCGGGCTGCGTCTGTCGCCGGATGACATCATGAAAATCCGCGCCTTTCTGAAGGCGCATCCAAACGGGCTGTAGGCCGGGGCGGGCTGCGGGCCCGCCCCCATTCCGCCCATACACCCCCCCGGTTGAAAATGCCGCCGGGCGAAGGCACTCTGGCAGCGCAATGGCGGGAGGGTGCGCAATGAGCGGATCGGAGAATGACGTTCAAAAGCGCGAATGGCTGAAACGCACGCTGTGGTTTGAGTTCGGCACCGGCACGGGTGGATCACTGCCCGATGACGCGCAGCAGGACGATGACGGGCTGCGCAAGGCACTGGCCGCAACGCTGCGCGATACCATCGCACGCTCGGCCGGTTTGCCGCAGACGGCCAAGACGGACCTGGCCAAACTGGGCGGCGAAGCCCGCAAGCTGATTGATGGCGAAGACCTGCTGGCGGCGGAAATCGCCGTTGAAACGATGCAGGATTTCCTCGACGACGCCTTGCAGCAGGCAAGGCTGGATGAAGCGGCCGGCAGCGTGGCCAAGGGGCTGGTGCGCTACCGCACGCTGTGGCTGGACTGGCGCAATGCGCAGGCGGCGGCGCGGGCTGATCTTGAAAGCCTGGCCAACAACGTGATCAACGACCCGGACATGCAGGTCAGCCCGCTGTATGACGACGTGATTGCGGTGGCCGGCAATCTGGGCACCTTGCTGCCGCCATTTGAACCGGCGTTCGAGACGCTGTTGCAGGACCTCAGTGAGGCCGGCGACATGGAGCAGGCGGAAAAGCTGCGCGCGGAAGCGCTGAGCTTGCTGGGCAACTGTGATGCACTGCTGCAGAAGGCCGGCCAATTGGAGCGCATGCAGCAATTCGCCGATGCCGAGTATGGCAGCTTCGACTCATTCCGGCGGCTGCGCAGCGCGCTGGACGGTTTGCGCAAGGAACTCGGCGGCTAACGCCCCCACGTCCTTCGCGCGATGGCTCGTTTTTGATTGTTCAGTCGGGATTGTTCATGTCTCAGACCATCACCCAGACCACCCAACCGGTGCAAGACCCCAACGGCAAGGCCGAACGCTTTCTGGCCGCCTGGGGCAGCATTATCCAGTCCGGCGACAAGAAGGGCAAGACGACCGAGATCGTTCTGACCAGCAAGTCCGAGAACGACGTGCTGAAACGGATGATCCTGCTGGACGGCAAGATCAAGAAATCCGAAGCCGATGAACGCTTCGCCGAAGTGATCGAGCAGGCAAAGCAGGATTACGCCAGCCTTGATCTTGAGATCAAGGCCGCCCAGGGGCAGAAGGCGCAAGGCAAGAAGGTTGAGTGGAAGCCGCTGTACGTCAAGCTGAGCACCATCGACGCAACGTTCGACAAGGTATTGCTGAAGCGTGAAAAGGCCGAAGTAAAAGGCCAGAAATCCGCCCCGGAAGCGGTAGAAATTGTTACCGCTATCGAAAAACTGCTGACCGACAAGCGGCTCAGCGAGGCGCAGCGGCAGGATTTTATCGGGCAGTTGAGTGGCGTGCGCAAGGGCCTGGTGGCGGTGGGCTTCGCCAAGGACCAGGAGCGGGCGAAGACCGCGCAGCAGGTGACCGAACTGGCGTCGCAGTTGCGCGGTACAATCAATCAGGCCATCAGTGACAACCAGATCGCCGCCAACCCGCTGCGCAAGCGCTACGGCGCGGCGATGAATATCCTCAACGGATTGCCGGACGACGACAGCGACCAGACCGGCAACGGTGAAAAAATCCGCGCAGCCCGGCTGAGCGCCTCCACCTTGTTGCGCGAAGCCGATGGCGCGCTGGCGGTGTGTGATTTCACGCTGGTAGGCGAACAGCTGACAGCAGCGGAACAGGCCCTTGCCACGGTCAGCAATTTTGCCGAGCAGCCCAAGGACGCGCAGGAGATCACGCGCGCCGCGATGAAGCTGGTCGCCGATTGGGCCGGCTTCCTGCAAACGCACGGCGCCGAAGTCAGCAACACGCTCAAGCAGCTGAAACAGCAGGAACAGGACGTTCCGAAAGGCGCCGAGGAGCTGTACGAGCGCTCCAGGAACATCGGCATGAACGCCGACGAACAGTTGCGCTCGATTCTGTTCATGGTGGGCAATGCACCGGCGTCGGCATCAGAAGCCACCGTGATGCTGGCAAACTGCCGCAAGCAGGTTGGCACCGCGATGATGCTGATGCAGGGCGCCTTGCAAAAGCTGGGCAAGCCGGTGCCAGATATGGGCAAGGAAGTTCCGGCAGACTTGTTGCAGGGCGAAGAAGCCAAGCGCAACGAGGTGATTGACGCGGTTGAAACGGAACTCGCCGCGGTGCGCAAACTTGCCGTGGCACTGTACGGGCCAGCCAGTGGCGATGCGCCGCCGGGCGAACCCGTGGTGCGGCTGGATGGCATTGAAGAACGCTGGAACCAGATCAAGGAAACCGCCATCCTGCCTGCCGATCTCGGCGGCGACAGCTATTTGCGGCAGATTGCCGCTGCGCGCACCGAGATTGAAAAGAAGCTGAGTGCCAAGGCACAGGGCACCTACGGCCCCGCCGACCTCGCCTTCGAACAGCAGATTGTGCTGTACCGCCAGGCCAGCGAGGCGCTGCACACAAAGGCTGCGGAAGCGTTGAGTGTGAATTCGGACATCGCCATCGACAAGGGCCTCAGCACGGCGCCTTCGATGCTGGATACGCGCGCGGAAACGCTGATTGATCAGCACACCAAAAAGCGCGGCAGCGATGAGGATGTGGGCAAGCGCACGGCGGCGCTGACCAAAGTCCGCGAGGAGATCGAGGCGCTCTCCGTTCAGGCCGGCAAGGTGGCGCAACTCTCCGATAGCAGCCGCAAGGAGGTCATGAGCGAATGCCAGATTCTGATGGGCTATTGCACCGGGACGATCAACAACGCCGCGCTGCGGCTGGGTGACAAGGGCGCGCGCACGGCCACCGGGCTGCGCAGCAAGGAACGTGAAGCCGCCCTGCAATATGCCGAGGCGTTGCGCGATGAACTGTCCCGGATTGTGGCACCGCGCCAGTCCACCGATGGCGCAGTGCTTCGCGACATGCGCACGAACCTGATTGCGTTCAGGGACAAGGCTGACGCCTTCAACAAGCTTTGCCAGCCCGGCGACAACAAGGTGGTATTTTCAGCCGTCTCCAAAGAGGCGCTGAAACTGCAGGCGCGCTTCGACCATTCGCTGCTGCTGCCCCGCGCCGAGGCCCTGAAACCGCTGCGCGATGAAGTGGAAACGATTGCCGCAAACTACACCAAGATGGACCCCGAGCAGGCGATGCAGACACTGGCGGGCCTGAAGTTGCGGATTGATGAGGCACAGAATGCCGCGAAGCAGGAGCATGACGCGGCCGAGAAGTTCCTCGTGGATGTGCGGAACAAGCTGGGTGGCTTCAGCCTTGGCCTTTCATTGGATTCGTCTGGTATCGGCGGCGGCGGCAGCGGGTTCACCGCCGAGTACAGCAAATATGCCGAGGACATCAGCCGGCGCAGCAATGATCTGAGCGAGGCGGTTCGAGCCGGCGACAAGGCTTCGCCTGAGCATCAGAAAACGCTGGATGGTCTGGTCAAGGAAATTCAGGCGTTTACCAGCAAAGACGCCACTGCCTGTGCGAAGGGCGAGCAGGGCGTTGAAGCTGTCGAAAAGCAGATGGGAGAGGCGCAGGAACGGCTGACAACCCTGCGCAAGGCCGATCTGGCGGCGCTGAAAGATACGGCGGGGGATTTGCCGTCCGTTGCCAAGCGGGAACTGCTGAAGCAGATCCAGGAGATCGACGACGCCATCAGCAGCGCCATCAAGAATCTGCTGAAAACCCGCGATGTGGAGGCCGCCAGCGGCATGGCAGAAGCCGTGCAGCGCCGCATCGAACGGCTGCGGGAAGCGCCGATGGGCACAGCCACGAGCAAGCGCAACCAGTTGCCCGCCGCCGAACAGCGCTGGGCGGACGCGGTGGGCACCATGCACTCGGCGCTGGAAGCCTTGCCAGACAAGATCCGCGCCAGCGTGAAGGACGAAACCGACCTGACGCTGAAAAGCGCCGTTGAGGCCGCAGCCGAGGCCCTTGGCGGGAAACTCGGGGAGGTCAAGGGGCTGTTCCGCAAGGATTCGTTCGGCACGCCGATCAAGCGCATGACAGCCGGCGGCGCTGCGCCGGAGGAGATTTCCGCAGCACGTGAGGACGGACTGCGCGAGGCGCGGCGCATCGGCAAGTTCATGGCCGCCCACCCGACGCTGCGGCAACTCGCCGCGATGCCAAAGAAATTCGAGGCCGATCTGCCCCTGCCGGTGATCGCCACAGCCCTGTTCAACATGGAAACCAACCTGACGATCAGCGGCTAGCGCGCGCCCTGTCGCCCTGCCCGATCCACAGCCCAAGGCGGATAGACCATGCCTCTTGATACCGATCAGATTAGCTGGCTCGTCCGCATAAGCGGCGTGGCGATTGAAACCGGCGGCGAAGACGACGCGCCGAAGCAGCCCGGTTCGGGCAAGGAGCAAGATCCGGCGGAAGCGCTGAAGCCGTTGCTGGAGCCTCAGTTGCTGGCCAAGCACGAAGAAGAGGAATTCGCCGACGAGCAGCGCAAGGCGCTGCTGGTGTCGGACGCGCTGCGGCGCATCGAGCCGCTGAAAACCAAGCTGCGCGCCAGCAACGACATCATGATGCGCAACCAGGATGAGCAGCTGGAATTCCTCGCCGCCAACACCACGCTGGTGGGCGAAGTGCGTGAGATCAAGCAGGACACGGTGGTGTCACGCGATGATCTGGAAGTGGAATTCGACCCGAAGGCAGACGGCGAGCTGCTGGAAAAGATGAAGGAACAGGGCCCGGAACTGCAAAAGCGGGCTGAGGAATTGAAGAAGGCTGGCAAGCAGCTGGACAAGAAGGAGCAGGAGGCGCTGCAAAAATACGAGGCCGCCGCCAAAAAGCGTGCGGACTATCGCCAGATCCTGAACACCATCCAGAAAGACGCTCACCAGTCGATGCAGCTGATCGCCACCATCCGCAAGGATCTGGAAGGCCGCAGCACCTCGCGCAGCCTGCTGGACTGGGATGGCTCGCTGCGCGGCTATGAAAGCTCCGGCAAGGCAGTGGCGCTGTTCAAACCCGGCCCGGAACGCCCGTTGTTCACCACCCGGGAATTGATGGACGAGTTGTTCACGCCGCTGGTGAACGAGCATGTGCTGGCGGAAGGCTTCATTATCGACAAGTTCAGCGCCACCCAGCAGATGCTGGACGCGACCAACGCCGTCTACATGAAAGAACTGGAGAACGCGACTGACCCCACCACCGGGCTGGCCGAGTTTGCCCAATCGATGATCGATCTGGGGCACGATCTGGCATCGGGCATCATGAACGCGGTGGGCGTGGATACCTCGCTGGCCAAGGGCGTGCTGGAGGGCTGCACGGCGCTGATGAAGCTTTCGGTCACCGCCGCCGATAAATTGCCGGATGGGCTGGACTCCGCGACCACCGAGGAACTGGTCTCGGGCACGCTGGGCGTGCTGGGCGGCATGTTGACCTCCATGTTGCCTGACGGTGCGGGCACCGAGGCAGGCAAAGCCATCACGAACTGGTCGGGTCCGGCCGTGAAGGGTGTTGGGCTGCTGGTCACGTCGATCAGAAACGGCGAAAAGCCGAAACCCGAATCGCTGGTGCTACTGTTCAGCGGCGCGATGACGGCGGGGTTGCAATCCATTCCGGATGGTGATGACAGCCGCACGGCCAATCTGATCTCGCTGTTCGATTCTGTGCAGCAGAGCATTGCGTCCTCCATCAACGCCAAGCTGGCTGACTTCACCAAGGCGGTGCAGAATGGCGACCCGCGCGCCATCCGCGCCGCGCTGACCGGCATGTGCATGGAAATGGTGGCCAGCATTCCGGCCATGGCTGGCGATGTATACGACGCGTCGCAGCCGGATGGCGACTTCTCTGACGTGGCCAAGGAAAGCGGCGAACTGGCAGGGCAGCTGATCGAGGCGCAGAAAGCCTACAAGGAGCAATTGGCCGAGATCGAAAAGGAATTCGTCGACTCGCCGAATGACGACGAAGACACAAAAAAGAAGAAGGCGCAGGACAAGGCAGCCAAGCAGAAGCAGGCACTGATGTCCAAGATGGACAAGTCGGCGCAGGCGCATTTCGACATGCTGGAAAAGCAACTGGCACCGAAGGCCAAAGAACGCGCCGAAGATGACCAGAGCGACTACGAAGGCATGGCAGAGGGCATCGAGCAACAACTGGAGAGCGAGCGCGAGGCCTTCAATGCGGCGCTGAAGGATGCCGAAGACCCGACCAAGGCCGAGAAGACGATTGCCGGGCTGATGCAGAAAATGGCGCGCGACAAGGCGATCTTGTCGGTCGCGGTCGCCATCGGGCAGGCCGGATTCAGCTTGGCGGCGCAGTTTGTGGCACCCTTGGCCATGGGCGTGGAGGCCATCAAGCTGGCGCAGAACGTGGCGGCGGCCGTGCAGCGCGCGGTGGATTTGCGCAAGTTCGTGGATGAGGAAATCGGCGCCAAGGCGGGCACCAGCCCGTATCTGACCTCGATTCAGAATTTCGTGGAAAATCAGCAGAACCAGTTGACGCATTACTCGCTGCAAGCGGCGCTGAATGGCGCAAAACTGATTGCCGCCGCGGTGGCGACCGCCTTCCCGATGGCAAGCCCGGCCGTTACGGCGGTAGGCGTGGCGCAGGCGGCTTCGCAGGCGCTCTACGATTTTTACAACAAGCAGCAGGTGGTGAAAGCCTGGGATGTCACCAAGAAGGCGTTGAGCGATCCGAAAAACCGGCGTCTGGGGCTGCAAGCCCGTCGCGTCAACCCGACACTGGCGAAATACGCCATCGCTTACGGCGCGATGGAGGAGAAAGACCCGGTGGCGGTGCACATGGCCAATGCCTGCGGGCTGGACAACGACACGCTGGCCGACCGGAACAGCAATGTTGACCGGGTGCAGAAATATCTGGAAGCGCGCTTTGATGACGACCAGCGCGTGACCGGCGCCATTCAGCGCAGCGATGAATGGAGCGCCAAGCTGCCGGAGGCGGAACTGAAAAGCCCCACGCTGTTCCGCGCCTACCAGATCATCGAGCAGGGCTTCCGCACACGTCCGATCTATTCGGAAACGTTTGGCGACGCCAAGCTGGAGCCGCCGGGCGAACTGATTGGCTTCATCCGCACTCTCGAAAAACGGCCGCTGGCCGAAGATGCCGGGGCGGATGTGCTGGAGGAGCGGTTATTGCTGCTAGGCAATATCGGCAAGAGCCTGCGCGCCGAAGGCCAGCGTCTGCTGAAGCTGGATGGCACCGCGCAGGACGTGCTGATGGAATATGCCGATCTGGCGGCGGGTGAGCAGGAAGCGCTGGCCATGGCGCTGGTGAAGAAGAAGGTGGAAGCCGCCAAGGGCAAGCCAAAGCAGGGTAACAGCGGCACGTAGCCCCGGCGGGAGTGAATCCGCCCACAGCACGACCCGCCGGGCTTTCCCCAACGGAAAGCGCGATGCCTCACCTTGCGAGCGGCAGCCCCGGCTGTATGATCGCACTGCAGCAACGCGCCGCTGCCCGGACGGACGGCCGGGCGGGTGGCTTGTTCTGATGACGATGCGTCCGCCCGAACCGAGCAGGAACCCAGCACTGCCATGACCGCACTTCGCGTGGCCGTCGATATCGGCGGAACTTTCACCGACGTCTGTATCCTCGATGAGGCGACCGGGTTGATCCGGATTGCCAAGACCGCATCGACACCGGACCCGATCGACGGGTTCATGACCGGCCTGGAAAAAGGCAACGTCGATCTCGCCGAAGTCGCCCTGCTGTCGCACGGCACCACGGTGGCCACCAACGCGCTGATCACCCGCCGCCTGCCGCGCGCCGCGATGGTGGGCACGGAAGGCTTCCGCGACGTGATCGAGATCCGCCGCGCCAACAAGGAAGACCTGTGGGACACCTACAAGGACGTTGCCCGCCCCTATATCCCGCGCCGTGACCGCCTGACGGTGAACGAGCGCGTGGACGCGGCGGGCAATATCATCACCCCGCTGGACGAAGCCGGGGCGCGCGAAGTGGCCCGCGTGCTGCGCAAGCGCGGCGTGCTGGCGGTGGCGGTGTGCTTCATGAACGCCTTCACCAACGGCGCCAATGAGCGGCGCATGAAGCAGATTCTGGAAGAGGAACTGCCGGGCGTTGCCATCACCACGTCGTCCGAGGTGATGCCGGAAATCTTCGAGCATGAGCGGTTCTCCACCACGGTGGTGAACGCCATTCTGGCGCCGGTGGTGGGCGTGTATTGCGAACGTCTGGCCGAGAAGCTGAAGGCAGGCGGCTACAAGCGCGACCTGCTGCTGCTGCACAGCGGCGGCGGCGTGATGACCACCAAGGGCGCGCGGCAATTCTCTGCCCGTCTGGCCGGCTCCGGCATCGCGGCGGGGGCCATTGCCAGCCGCTATATCGCCTCGCAATGCGGCTTCCCGAACTCCATCGGCCTCGACATGGGTGGCACCAGTTGCGACGTGTCGCTGGCGTGGGAGGGCAAATCCCGCGTCACCAAGGACTGGTTCATCGAATTCGGCTATCCGATCCGCTTCCCCAGCATCGAGGTGCTGACGATCGGCGCGGGCGGCGGGTCGCTGGCGTGGATCGACGAAGGTGGCTCGCTGCGCAACGGGCCGCAATCGGCCGGTGCCAATCCCGGCCCGGCCTGTTACGGGCGCGGCAACACGGTGCCCACCAACAGTGACGCCAACGTGGTGCTCGGCCGCCTCGGCAAGGGCCTCGCGGGCGGGTCCATTCAGTTGGATGCGCAGAAGGCCGAAGACGCGGTGCGCACGGGCGTGGCCGAACGGCTGGGCATGGACCTGCACGAGGCCGCTGAATCCATCGTGCGTGTGGCCAACGCCAACATGGCCGATGCGGTGCGGCTGATTTCCATCAGCCGTGGGTATGACCCACGCGATTTCGCGCTTGTGGCCTTCGGCGGCGCCGGTGCGCTGCACGGGTTCGCACTGGCCAAGGAACTGTCCATTCCGGTGGTGATCGTGCCGCCGAACCCGGGCGTGACGTCGGCGCTGGGCTGCCTGCTGGTGGATGTGCAGCACGACCTGTCGGAAAGCTACATCCAGCCTGCCGCCACCGCCGACCTTGCGCATATCGAAGATCGCTTTGCCGCCCTTGAAGCCGAGGCATGGGACCGGATGCGCCATGAAGGCGTGGCGGACGATCAGGTGGTGATGGAGCGGACCATCGACATGATGTACCAGGGCCAGTGGCGCTCATTGGCCGTGCCCGCCGGCAGCCCGGTGGGGTCGCTGGAAGCGCTGGTGACGAAATTCCACGGCCTGCACGAACGGGAATACAATTTCCGCCGCGATGGCGCGCCGGTGGATTTGTACCGCCTCAACCTGCGCGCGGTCGGCATGGTGCCGAAGGCGGCACTGGCCGAGCATCCGCTGGGCGGCGTGCTGCCCGCGCCGAAGGAACGCCGCCCGGTGTGGTTCGGCGGCAAGGATGCCTACGATACCCCGGTGTACTGGCGGCCGGACTTGCCGGCCGGCGTGTCGTTCAGCGGCCCGGCCATTGTCGAGCAGCTTGATTCCACCACGGTTGTCCCGCCCGGCGCGCATGCCGAAGTGGACAAGTATCTGAATATCGTGATGCGGATGGAGGGCTGAAGATGGCAGCGCAGCGCGAGGGTTTTGCCCTCGACCCGGTGACCTTCGAGGTCCTGAAGAACGCGTTCATCACCACCGTGGACCAGATGGGCGAGCAGATCCTGCGGACCTGCTACTCGTTCGTGATCTACAACCGCGACTTTTCCAGTGCGCTGAACGACGTGAACGGTGATTCGATTGCACAGGGCAATCACGACATCGCCGTGCATGTCGGCACCCTGCACTACACCTGCAAGGACGTGATCCGCTATTTCGGCGACGACATGCACCCCGGTGACGTGTTCGCCATCAACGACCCGTATGCGGGCGGCACGCATTTTCCGGATGTGCGGCTGATCCGCCCGGTGTTTGTCGATGGCAAGCCGATTGCCTACGCGCAGTCCAACGGCCACTGGTCCGATGTCGGCGGCAGCGTGCCGGGCAGCTTCGATGTCGCGGCGCGCGACATGTTCCGTGAAGGCATCCGCATCACGCCCATCCGGCTGTGGGACAAGGGCGTGTTCCGCCGCGACGTGGCGGACATGATTGCGTCGAACACGCGTGATCCGGCCTCGATCATCGGCGACATGGTCTCGCAGGCCGAAGCCACGCGCGTGGCCGAGCGCGAGATTCTGCGTCTGGTGGACAAATACGGCAAAGACACCGTGATGGCGGGGTTTGCCGATGTGCAGGACTATGTGGAACGCTCCATGCGCACCCGCCTGCTCGCCATTCCGGATGGCGTGTGGGAAACGCAGGACTTCATCGACCGCGACCCAGCGGGTGGCGAGGGCATGATTCCGGTGAAGGTCAAGATGACCAAGTCCGGCGACAGCGTGATCTATGACTTCACCGGCAGCCACCCGTGCATCGGATCGCTGTACAACTCGGCGTTCGGCTCCACCTTCTCGGCGGTGGCGGCGGGCATGAAGACGTTCTTCCCGGATCTGCCGCTGAACTCGGGGTTTTACCGCCCGATCACGGTGATCGCGCCGGAAGACACGGTCGTCAACGCGCGCTGGCCGGTGGCCGTGACCGGCTTCCTGATGCCGTTCGAGAAGATCATGAACTCGATCTATGAGATCTGGTCGAAGATCATGCCGGAACGCGCCATCGCCTGCGCCTTCAATCTGGAATATCTGCTGACCGGCGGGCGGGATTTGCGCACGCCGGCCAAGAACATCTTCATGTTCTACGATTGGCTGCCGGGTGGCTGGGGCGGCCGCAACGGGCGTGATGGCTGCAACGTCACCACCGCCTGCTTCGGCACCGGGCTGCAATCGCAACCCGTCGAAGGGCAGGAACGCGGCTCACCGATCCTGACCATGGAATATCAGGTGCTGAAGGACTCGCCTGGCCCCGGCAAGTGGCGCGGCGGCGCGGGCGTGCGCAAGACCAGCGTGCTGCGGCAGGCCGACAAGACGGTGATTTCCTACATCTGTGACCGTGAGCGGGCGATTGTCTGGGGCATTCAGGGCGGCCTGCCCGGCATGCCGCATGGCCTCAGCCTGACGCGCAAGAACGGCAGCCGTGTGGACTGGCTGGGCTCGGCGTTCTCTGACGTGGCGCTGAACGAGGGTGACATTTTCAGCCGGCCGACCTCGGGCGGCGGCGGCTTCGGCGATCCGCTGGAACGCGACCCGGTGGCGGTGCGGGAGGACGTGGCCGACGACTACGTGTCGGTGGAACGCGCGCGCAAGGATTACGGCGTGGTGCTGAAGGTGATCGACGTCGATCTGTGTGAGTATGAGATCGACATGGACGCCACCACGACCGAACGCGCCCGCATCCGGGCGGCGCGGCGCGGCTGGATTGCCGAAGACCCGCAGGATGTGGCCCGCCGTTTCCGCGCCGGGGAACTCGATACGCTGGATGTGGTGCGCCACTACGCGGTGATTCTGGGCTGGGATACGGGCGAGCTGCTGCCCAACTCCACGGCGCAGTTCCGCGAGATGTACCAGAAGCGCGCCGCCGATTACTGGGCGGCCTGATACCGGACGGGCGGCGCGCCAAGCGCCGCCCGTTCCGTATGGGCCGATGACAAGAACGGCCTGACCCAACAACGGGCCGCACGGGGGGAACCGGCGATGCGGCGCGATCTGGCGGTGAATCTGGCCATGCTGGTGGGGGCGGCCGTGATTTACGGTGCGTTCTTCCCGCTCAACCGCGCGGCCTCCGAAGCCGGGTGGCCGCCGGTGGGCTTCGCATTCTTTCAGACCTTCATCGCCGGCGCGGCCATTGCGGTCTATGTCCGCCTGCGCGGGCGTCCCCTGGTGCCAACGCTGCAACACGCCAAGGCGTATCTGATCATCGGCACATTCGCCATGGCGCTGCCCGCCGGGATTCTGACCAAGGCAGCGGGGCATGTGCCGGCCACCATGCTGACGCTGGTGCTGTCGCTGTCACCCATCCTGACGCTGCTGTTTGCCATTCTGGTCAAGCTGGAACGCTTCCGCCTGCGCGCCTTGCTGGCGGTGGTGCTGGGTCTGGCAGGCGTGGTGCTGATTGCCTCGCCGTGGTCGCAGGCCATGACGGCGAGCGCCAGTTCATGGTTCCTGCTGGCGTTGCTGGCCCCGGTGATGTTCGCGTTCTCCAACGTCGCCGCCAGCGTGATGCGCCCGCCCGCCACCGCATCATCCACGATGGCCGCAGGCATTCTGCTCGGCGGCGGGCTGGTGGCGCTGCCGGTGGCACTGGTGACGGACCCTTCGCTGCTGCCAGCGACCCTCTCGCCGGCCGCCATCTGGACACTGGTGGCCGCCATTGCGATCAACCCGTTGGTGACAATCCTGTTCTTCGAAATCGTCCGCCGCGCCGGGCCGTCGTTCTTTTCCCTGTTCAACTACGTCGCAATCGGGGCAGGCGTATTGTGGAGCATCGCGATTTTTGGCGAGACGCTGCCGCCGGTGTTTTTCGTGGCGTTGGCAATCATGCTGGCGGGCGTTTACATCGCGATCGGCGGCAAACGTGCAGCGACACGGACGACAGGGGCCTGGCAAGGTTGAACAGCGGCGGACCACGCCCGCGCGGAATCGTGATTTCAGAGAACGGCGCTACCTTAATCTCAAAACATGGAAACGCCTGCCACATCTGGTCAACTTCAATTGTGTGGACATTCCTGCCAAAGACAGAGGCAATCGCGCCGCGTGCTCGCGAATACTCTGGATGGCCGCGCATGCTTCGTCCCGGTTATGGGCAGCCCGCACCGGCACCAGTTTCGTAATGTCCCAGCTGTCGCGCGTGATAGTCACTTCGACCATGTCGAGCAGGTGTGCGAGTTGGTCCTTGGATTGGAACGCACCGATTTGCGTGGCGGCCGTTCCTGCAATCCACGTCAGGCGAGGCTCGCGTGCTGGCGCCGCCCATTTGAATGATGATGGAATGATCGACGGCAGCCCCTACACCCCAACCCGCTCCCCCAAAATCCCGCCATACAAATCCGTCCGCCGCGTGCGGAAAATCCCCCACCCCGCGCGGTATTCGGCAATTGCATCCAGATCCAGCGTATGCACGCGCACACAGGAGGAGGCTTCATCCGCCTCCGCCATCTTGGCCCCGGTCTGGTCGGTGATGAAACTGCCGCCATAGAACTGCGTCTGCCCGGCCTCGCCGCGCTCCACGCCGATGCGGTTGGACGCCGCCACCGGCAGCACATTGGCCGCCGAGTGCCCCTGCATCACGCGCTGCCAGTGCGGCAGCGAGTTCTTGAACGGGCTGGTGTCCGGGTTCACCGGGCGGCCGATGGCGGTGGGGTACAGCAGCGCATCCGCACCCTGCAGCGCCATGATGCGCGCGGCTTCCGGGAACCATTGGTCCCAGCACACCGCCGCCCCCAGCCTGCCATGCCGTGTGTGGAACACGCGAAACCCGGTGTCGCCGGGGGCGAAGTAGAAGGCTTCCTCATAGTCCGGGAAATCCGGGATATGGCTTTTGCGGTACAGGCCCAGCACCTCGCCATCGGCGTCGATCATCGCCAGCGTGTTGTAGTATTTGCCGCCATCTGTCTCGAAGAACGACACCGGGATCACCACGCCCAGCCTGCGCGCCAGCGGGCGCAGCGCGGCGATGGCCGGGTTGGCGGCGGCGGTGGTGGCCTCGGCGAAGTAGCGGCGGTCCTTGTCGATGCAGAAATACGGGGTTTCGAACAACTCCTGCAGCAGCACCACCTGCGCGCCCTGGGCTGCCGCCTGTTCCACCAGTCCGGCGGCCGCGCGGATATTCTCCGCGCGGTCCCAGGTGCAGGCCATCTGGGTCACGCCCAGTGTGAGGGTTCGCATGGCGTGGCCTCCGCAGTTACAGCCAGTGGGCAGTTACAGCCAGTGGGCAGTTACAGCCAGTGGGCGCGGTCCCATTCCCACTTGCCGGACTTGTTGGTCCAGTAGCCTTCCTGCCATTCGCTGCCATGCCCGGCCCGTTTGACGTATTCGCCGTGCCGCCACACGTAGCCGCTGCCGGTCCAGTCCCAGTAGCCGGGCTGCCACAGCAATTCGTCCTCGGTCACCGGCGGCTTGGGCCGCGCTTCGTCCAGCACCGGCGGCGGAGGCGGGTAGGGGTTGGCGGACATCGCGGGCGTGTTGGGCGACTGCGCGCAGGCGGACAGCGCCAGCATGCCGGCCATCGACAACAACATCAGGCGTTTGCGCATCAATATTCTCCGCTCGGCAGCGACACGAACCCTACAGGATCGCCCCGTCGCCCACCAGCGCAGCACTCGGCGCGGCGACGGTGGCGGCAAGGCTTTGGGTGCGCGGCAGGATTTGGTCTGCGAACACGCCCGCTGCAATACGCGCGGCCTCCGGCGCGTCGGCACGGGCGGCGACCTTGGCGCACAGCCAGCCTGCCACCACGGTGCCGAGCAGGCTGGCAAACGATGTCGCCCCCGCTTCGGCGTCCCGCGCCGGGGCTTGCCGCAGCCATGTGGCCGCCGTGCGGGTGGCCTGGGCCGCGTGCAGCAGGGCCGGGGAGGCGAAGTCGGCCGCCTCGATTTCCTCCAGCAATGCGCCCACCGCCGCGCCCTGATCGCGCAGCAGGCCGCGCTTGAGCAGCGTGAGCGACTGGATGCCGTTGGTGCCTTCGTAGATGCGGGCAATGCGCACGTCACGCAGATGTTGCGCCGCCCCGGTGTCCTCGATGAACCCGGCCCCGCCATGCACCTGCACGCCCAGCGTGGCGGCTTCCTCACCGGCATCGGTGGCCCACGCCTTGGCCACCGGAATCAGCAGGGAGGCGCGGGGTTCCTCGGCCATCGCCGCGTACAACACCAGCAACCGCCCGCCCAGTGCCAGCGCGCGCATGGTCCACAACATGCGCCGCACATCCGGGTGCTGGATGATCGGCCGGTCGAACTGCACCCGGTCGCCGGCATAGGCGGTGGCGCGGCGGAAGGCGCGCTCGGCCAGCGCCACACCCTGCATGGCAACCCCGATGCGCGCACCGTTCATCATGGCGAACATCGCGGGCAGGCCCTTGTGCGGCGCGCCCACCATCTCGCCCTCGGCACCGTCGAACTGCATCACGCAGGTCGGGCTGGCATGGATGCCCATCTTGCGTTCGATGGACTGGCAGCGCACGCCGTTGCGGCTGCCATCGGCATTGATTTTGGGCACGGCAAACAGCGAGATTCCGGCGCTGCCGGGCGGCGCGTCCGGCAGGCGGGCCAGCACCAGATGCAGGATGTTGTCCGTCATCCCGTGCTCGCCATAGGTGATGTAAATCTTGGTGCCGGTGATGGCGAACCCGCCATCCGCCATGGGCACCGCCCGGGTGCGGATGCCGCCGAGGTCGGAGCCGGATTGCGGCTCGGTCAGGCACATCGTGCCGCTCCAGTCGCCGGAGACCAGCTTGGGCACGAAGCGGGCCTTCTGGTCCGCCGAGCCATGCGCTTCCAGCAGCAGCACCGCGTCATAGGTCAGCATCGGGCACAGGCTGAGCGCCATGTTGGCGCTGGTGAACGGCTCACCCGCCGCATAGGCCAGCACATGCGGCAGGCCCTGCCCGCCGATGGCCGGGTCGGCGCTCACGCCAATCCAGCCACCATCGGCGTAGGCCCGATGCGCCTCGGCAAATCCGGGCGGCACCGTCACTTCACCATCATGCCACACCGCACCGGCATGATCGCCCGGCGCATCCAGCGGCCCCAGCACGCCTTCGGCGAGCTTGGTGGCCTCCTCCAGCACGGCCACGGTGTCGGCTTCGTCGATGCCGTCAAAGCCGAGGATGTGATGCAGCAGCCACGCGGTTTCGGCGGGCGGGGCAGTGATGGTCATGTGCGGATTCCTGTCAGACGGCGCGCGCGCCTCGGGCGGCTACGCCGCGCGTTTTTGAAGCTTGCCGATCAGTTCGGCGGTGTCGATGACATCGTCCCAATCGTCCAGCAAGGCTGCTTCGTTGTGCCGAATCCAGCCTGTAATCTGCTCGAAGGTGGCGCTGTCCAGCGCCCCGGTGACCAGCCACGGTTCCGGGCGGATACTGATGACCGCAACGCTATCGATATCCATCTCCCCGGCAGTCAGCGGCACCTTCACCTGCGCCTTGTGCCGCGCATTGCCGCGCGGGCTGACCCATGCGGTCAGCGGCAGGCCTGCGGTGCGTGGCGACAGGTTGGCCATCTCGTACGTGTCGATCCTTGCGGCAGGCGACGATACTCCGCTGGTATGCAGAGCGGGAGTCCGGTGCGCCGAAGGAGGATGGCTGTGCATGGTGCGCGTGTCTTCCAAACCCGCCGTGCCGGCCTGCGGCGGACCACACTATAGCGGGATTTCTCAGGCAAATGGCACCAGTACGGTGGCAACCGCCTGTGCCGCGATGCCTTCCATGCGCCCGGTGAAGCCGAGCTTTTCCGTGGTGGTCGCCTTTACCGAAATGCGCCCCGCATCCACGCCCAGAATCTCCGCCAGCCGGGCGATCATGCGCGGGGCGTGGGGGGTGATTTTCGGGCGTTCGCAGATCAGCGTCACGTCGGCGTTGGCCAGCACCCCGCCGCGCGCGGCAATGCGCTGCGCGGCGTGGGCCAGAAAGCGGGCGGAGTCCATGTCCTTCCATTGCATCTCGCTGGGCGGGAAGTGGCGGCCGATGTCACCCTCGGCCAGCGCGCCGTAGATCGCATCGCACAGCGCGTGGATGCCCACATCGGCGTCGGAGTGTCCGGCGAGCCCTGATTCGTGCGGCACCTCCACGCCGCACAGCACGAGGCGGCGGCCTGCCTGCAGCACATGCACGTCATACCCGGTGCCCACGCGCGGCAGCAGGGCGGGGGCCAGCACGCGGTGCAACCGGGCAGCGTCTTCGGGGTAGGTCATCTTGATATTGTCCTCACTGCCCGAAACCAGCGCCACGGCCAGTCCGGCCTGCTCCAGAATCGCCGCATCGTCGGTTGCACCTTCCGGGGCGGTGCGGTGCAACCCGAGCAGAGTGGCGAAGCGGAACGCCTGCGGGGTCTGCGCACGGAACAATCCGGCACGCGGCACCGTGGCGCCGATGCGCCCGTCTGCTGTGCCGCGCTTCAGCGTGTCGGCCACCGGCACCGCAGGGATGGCGCCGTCATGGGTTTGCAGCGCGGCCAACAGGGCCGCGATGGTGCCGGATGGGAAGAACGGGCGGCAGCCGTCATGCACAAGCACGAAATCGGGCTGGTACACTTCCAGCGCCTCCAGCCCGCGCCGCACGCTGTCCTGCCTTGTGGCACCGCCGGGGACCGGGGGCAGATGCGCGATCCCGAACAGCGCCTCGGCAATCGGAGCGGCGTCGCCCACCGGCTGGATCAGGTCCACCTCGGCGGCGAGGCGTTCGGCGGCGTGGCGCAGCACGGGGCGGCCGGCGATGGGGAAAAACTGCTTGGGCGCATCAGCGCCGAAGCGGCTGCCGGTGCCGGCCGCCATCAGCAGGGCGGCCACGCGGGGGCGGGGCGGGGAGGCGGGCGAGGGATGTGACATGGCGGCCACACCGTTGCCGCCGCCTGTGTTGCGCGTCAACCGTGCAAAGGCTAGGTTGCCCGAATAATGAGCAACGCAACCGTGAACTTGCCCAGCCCACCGCCAGTGGGGCTGCGGCCCATTGACCTTGGCGGGGTTCGCATCGACGTGCCGGTGATTCTGGCGCCGATGTCGGGCGTGACCGACCTGCCGTTCCGCCGCCTCGCCCGCCGTCTTGGCACCGGGCTGGTGGTGTCGGAGATGATCGCCTCCTGGGCCATGGTGCGGGAAAATCAGGCCACGCTGCGGATGGCCAAATTCGATGAAGGCGGCACGTCGAGCCTGCAGCTGGCTGGTTGCGACCCTGCGGCAATGGCCGAGGCGGCGCGGATTGCGGTGGGGCGCGGGGCGGACATCATCGACATCAATTTCGGCTGCCCGGTGAAAAAAGTTGCGGTCGGGCAGATGGCCGGCAGTTCGCTGATGCGCGACGAAATCACTGCCGCGCGCATTCTGGAAGCCACCGTGCACGCGGTGGACGTGCCGGTCACACTGAAGATGCGGATGGGCTGGGACCATAGCAGCCTGAACGCACCCAAACTGGCGCGGATTGCCCAGGAATGCGGCATCCGCATGGTGACCGTGCATGGCCGCACCCGGCAGATGTTCTACACCGGCACCGCCGACTGGGATTTCATCCGTTCGGTGAAGGACAACGTGTCGATTCCGGTGATCGCCAACGGCGATATCGTCACCGAGGACGACGCCGCCGAGGCGATGCGCCGTTCGGGCGCAGACGGGGTGATGATCGGGCGCGGCTGCTATGGCCGCCCGTGGTTTCCCGCACAGGTGGCGCATTTTCTGCAAACCGGTGAGCGCCTGCCGGACCCGGCACTGGCGGTGCAGAAGGACATTCTGCTGGAGCATTACCACGGCATTCTGGCGCATTTCGGCACCGATGCCGGGCTGCGGCTGGCGCGCAAGCATGTGGCGTGGTACTCGCGCGGGCTGCATGGCTCGTCGGAATTCCGTGCCGCGGTGATGAAACTCGGTGATGTGGCGAGCGTGCTGGCGCTGATCGACGGGTTCTACGACCCGCTGATTGCGCGCGGCGCCAGCCGGACCCTGTCGCGCGACGTGGCGATGGCGGAGGCGGCATGAGCGACCTGTATGATCGGGATTTCTATGCGTGGAGCAACGAGCAGGCCACGCTGCTGCGGGCGGGCAATCTTGCGGCGGCGGATATCGCCCATATCGCCGAGGAGATTGAAAGCATGGGGCGCAGCGAGAAGCGCGAATTGGTCAGCCGCCTGACCGTGCTGCTGCTGCACTTGTTGAAATGGCGCTATCAGACAGAGCGGCGAAGCCGCAGTTGGGAGTTGTCGATCGACAATTCCCGATTCGCGCTTGTCAAGCATCTGGCGGACAATCCGAGCCTGAAGGCTTCGCTGACCGAGGCACTGGAAACGGCATATTATACCGCGCGCCGTGATGCGGCGATTGAGACGGGTATGCCGCTGGAGACATTCCCGGCTGACTGCCCGTGGACCTTCGAACAAGCCATGCAGGACGCAGCATGAAAAGTGCGCTCGCCCGCAATGTACTGGCCGTGGTGGGGCGTGAAACGCCGCGCCTGCCGGATGCAGCCGCCCTGTTGTCGGCCGTGCCGGTGCCGGTGGTGATGCTGGATGGCCAGAACCGCTTCCGCTACGCCAACCATGCCGCCGAGCAGTTTCTTGGCATGTCCATGGTGCAATTGCTGCAACATGGACTTGCCGACCTGCTGCCGCGCGACAACCCGATCTTCCAGTTGATCGAACAGGCGCGCCAGAACGAGGTGACGATCAGCGACTACGACCTGTCGCTGCAAAGCCCGCGCCTGAACAAGCAGGGCATCACGGTGCAGGCCTCGCCCATGCACGAGGAGCCGGGGGCGGTGGTGCTGGTGATGCAGGATGCCTCATCGGCGCGCAATCTGGACCGGCAACTGACGTTTCGCAGTGCGGCGCGCAGCGTGACCGGCATGGCGGCGATTCTGGCGCATGAGGTGAAAAACCCGCTGTCCGGCATCCGGGGCGCCGCGCAGTTGCTGGAAAGCAGCGTGACCCCGGCGGACCGCGAACTGACCGTGCTGATCCGCGACGAGGCCGACCGCATCCGCGCGCTGGTGGACCGGATGGAAGTGTTCGGCGAAAAGCCGATCGAGCGCGGCCCGGTGAACATCCATCGGGTGCTGGAGCATGTGCGCAGGTTGGCGCAAAGCGGGTTTGCCGAGAAAATCCGCCTTCACGAGGTCTATGATCCGTCATTGCCGCCGGTGGACGGTAACCGCGACCAGTTGATTCAGGTGGCGTTGAACCTAGTCAAGAATGCTGCCGAATCGATTTCCGGCGCTGGAATGACCAACGGCGAGATCACGTTGATCACCGGTTTTCAGCACGGCATGCGGCTGTCGGTGCCCGGTTCGGACCAGCGTATGCACCTGCCGATGCTGGTCGTGGTGCGCGACAACGGGCCTGGCATCCCGGATGATATCCGCGCCAACCTGTTTGACCCGTTTGTCACCACCAAGCCGTCCGGCAGCGGCCTGGGTCTTGCTTTGGTTGCCAAGATTGTCAGTGACCACGGCGGGCTGATCGAGGTGGACAGCCGTCCGGGGCGGACGGAATTCCGCCTGCACCTGCCGGTGGTGCACGACGACGGCGAAAGCATGTGAGCGCATGACCCCCCCTACCGTTTTGATTGCCGATGACGACCGTTCCATCCGCACCGTTCTGACGCAGGCGCTCGGGCGCTCCGGCTATCAGGTGCGCAGCACGTCCAACGCGGCCACGTTGTGGCGCTGGGTTGAGGAAGGCGAGGGTGATCTGGTGATCACCGACGTGGTGATGCCGGATGAGAACGGGCTGGACCTGATTCCGCGCATCCGCCGCATCCGCCCCGATCTGCGGGTGATTGTGATGAGCGCGCAATCCACGCTGATGACGGCGGTGAAGGCCGCGCAGCGGGGTGCGTTCGAATATCTGCCCAAGCCGTTCGACTTGCAGGAATTGCTGGCCGTAGTGGCCCGCGCGTTGACCGGCCCGGCGCCTGCCCCGCCCACGGTGGCGGCCGCACCGCGCGATGCGGAAGAAAAACTGCCGCTGATCGGGCGCAGCCCGGCGATGCAGGAGATCTATCGCACCATCGCGCGCCTGACCAACGCCGACCTGACCGTGATGATCAACGGCGAGAGCGGCACCGGCAAGGAACTGGTGGCCCGCGCGCTGCACGACTATGGCCGCCGCCGGGCGGGGGCGTTTGTTGCCATCAACATGGCGGCGATCCCGCGCGAGTTGATTGAGAGCGAGTTGTTCGGCCATGAGCGCGGCGCGTTCACCGGGGCCACCAACCGCAATCAGGGCCGCTTCGAGCAGGCGGCGGGTGGCACACTGTTTCTGGACGAGATCGGTGACATGCCGCCCGAGGCGCAGACGCGCCTGCTGCGGGTGTTGCAGGAAGGCGAGTTCACCACGGTGGGCGGCCGTCAGCCGATCCGCGCCAATGTGCGCATCATCGCCGCAACGCACCGGGATTTGCGACAATCGATCCGGCAGGGGCTGTTCCGCGAGGATCTGTTCTACCGCCTGAACGTGGTGCCGATCCGCCTGCCGCCGCTGCGCGAGCGTACCGAGGATGTGGCTGATCTGGCCCGGCATTTTCTGGAGCGTGCCCGCGCCGACGGACTGCCCGGCAAGTCGCTGGATCAGAGCGCGGTGGATGCGCTGCGCGCCTATCGCTGGCCCGGCAATGTGCGCGAACTGGAAAACCTGATCCGCCGTCTGGCCGCACTTTGCCCCGATGATGTGATCGGCGCGGCCAGCATTCAGGCCGAACTGACCGAGTTTGAACCGCTGCCGCAGCCCGGCGTGCCCGCCGAGACCGGCGGCACCAGCGAACCGCTGGCGCGCGCGGTGGAGCGGCATATCAAGCAGTTCCTCGCAGCGCATCGCGACGGCATCGCGCCATCCGACATCTATGACCGGGTGCTGGCCGAGGTGGAGCGCCCGCTGATCCAGATGACTCTGGCCGCCACGCGCGGCAACCAGATCAAGGCGGCGGCGATGCTGGGGCTGAACCGCAACACGCTGCGCAAGAAAATCCGTGATCTGGAAATTCCTGTGGTGCGGGGGATCACCTGACCGCCGCCTTCGCGCCGCTGCCAGTCCGCACATGAGCGCGCCCGCCCCACGGCGCGGTTTTGGGCTTGTTGCCGATCTTGGGGCGCCCACGCTGACGCGGCGGGTGGTGCGGCAGGTGGTCGATCTGCTGCTGGGCAAGATGTTCACGCTGGTCATGGCGATGGTGGCGCTGTTGCTGGGCGTGGGCACATTTGTTGTGCTGGCGGGTGGCATCCAGCTTGGCGCGCGGCCCAATGTGGCGTTCGCCCTGGTACTGGCCAACGTGATCGTGCTGCTGGCGCTGGGCGCGGTGCTTGCCGGGCGGCTGACCCGGATGTGGGTGGAACGCCGCCGGGGTTCGGCGGGGTCGCGGCTGCATGTGCGGCTGGTGTTTCTGTTCAGCGTGGTCGCGGTGACGCCGGCGATTGCGGTGGCGGTATTTTCCACCTTTTTCTTCGATCTGGGCATCCAGTCCTGGTTCAACGACCGGGTCCGCACGGCGTTGCAGGAAAGCCTGCTGGTCAGCCGCGGCTATCTGGAAGAGCACCGCAACAACATTCGTGCCGATGCGTTGGGTATGGCCAACGATCTGGCGCGCTCCGGGCCACTGCTGGCCGGTAACCCCGGCGTATTCGGCGAGATTCTGGCCACCCAGACCTCGCTGCGCGGCCTGACCGATGGGGTCGTGTTTGACCCGGAGACGGGGCAGGTGGTGGCCTCCGCCGGGCTGATGGGCGGCATTGGCGTGGCATTGCCGCCCGACTGGGCAACGCAGCAGGCCAGGCTGGGCGATGTGGTGGTGCTGGGCAGTGACGATTTTACCCGCGTGCGCGCCGTGGTGCTGCTGGATTCGACCCCGGCGCTGATGCTGCTGATCGGCCGCCCGGTGGACCCGACCATCCTGGACCACATGAAGCGCACCGAGACGGCGGTGGCCGAATACAACCGGCTGGATGAGAACCGTTCTGGCCTGCAACTGACGCTGGTGATCATCTTCGCGCTGGTGGCGCTGCTGGTGCTGCTGGCCGCGGTGTTGATCGGGCTGGTGTTGGCCAACCAGATTGCCCGGCCCATCGGGCGGCTGATCATGGCCGCCGAACGGGTGCGGGCGGGCGATCTGGCGGTGCGGGTACCGGAAGCCGCGACTGGTGACGAGGTGGCCGGGCTGTCGCGCGCGTTCAACCGCATGACCGGGCAGCTTGCGGCGCAGCGGGCCGAATTGCTGGATGCCTACAGCCAGATCGACAGCCGCCGCCGCTTTACCGAGGCGGTGCTGTCCGGCGTGTCGGCAGGCGTAATCGGGCTGGACGAGCAGGGCCGTATCGAGTTGCCGAACAAGGCGGCCAGCCTGTTGCTGGGCATGGATCTGCTGGGCATGGCCGGGCAGCGCCTTGTGGAAGTGGTGCCGGAATTTGCCGAACTGCTTGGCCGGGCATTTGAATCGCCCGATCGTGCTTTCACGGCCGAAGTGCAGATCGGCCCGCCCAACCGGCGGCGCACGCTGCTGGTGCGCGTGGGGGCCGACCGCACGGCGCGGCCCGCCGATGCGGTGGAACCTGACGAGGGCGGGCACGAATTCGGCTTTGTGGCGACGTTTGACGACATCACCGAACTGCAATCTGCCCAGCGCAAGGCGGCATGGGCCGATGTGGCGCGGCGTATTGCCCATGAAATCAAGAATCCGCTGACGCCGATTCAGCTATCCGCCGAGCGCCTGAAGCGCAAATTCGCACGTGAGATTACTTCCGACCCGGAAACCTTTGTGCAATGCGCAGACACCATCGTGCGCCATGTGGGCGATATCGGGCGCATGGTGGACGAGTTTTCCGCATTCGCGCGGATGCCGCAGCCGGTGATCCGGCCCGAGGATATTTCCCGCGTAGTGCGGGAGGCGATGGTGCTGCAACGCACCGCGCACCCGGAAATCACCTATGAGACCCATCTGCCCGAACGCGGGCCGGTGGCACCGTGTGACCGGCGGTTGCTGGGGCAGGCGCTGACCAACCTGCTGCAGAACGCGGCGGACGCGGTGGCGATGCGGCCCGGCGCCGGGCGGATCTCGGTGGGGTTGCTGTGCGATGCGGCGGAGGCGGTGATCTGGGTGGCCGATGACGGTGTGGGACTGCCGGAGGCCGATCGCGCCCGGCTGACCGAGCCGTATGTAACGCATAAGCCCAAAGGCACCGGACTTGGGCTTGCCATTGTCAAGAAGATCATGGAGGACCATGGGGGCCGCGTGGCGCTGGAGGAGGTTGCCGTGCGGCACGCGACGTTTGGGTTGGCGTGGGATGGGCCGGGGACGGTGGCGAGCCTGTCGCTGCCGCTGGGAACACACTGATGGCGCACGAGATCCTGATCGTCGATGACGAGCCCGATATTCGCGGTCTGGTGGCCGATATTCTGGGCGATGAGGGATATGAGACGCGGCAGGCGGGCGACTCGGATTCGGCCATCGCCGCGTTCCGGCTGCGCCGCCCGTCGCTGGTGATTCTGGATGTGTGGCTGCAAGGCTCGCGGCTGGACGGTCTGGGCATTCTGCAGGCGCTGCACCGCGAACAGCCGCAGGTGCCGGCCGTGATGATGTCGGGCCACGGCAATATCGAAACCGCAGTGGCCGCCATTCAGCACGGCGCATACGATTTCATCGAAAAGCCATTTCAGTCCGACCGGCTGCTGCTGGTGGTGCGCCGTGCGCTGGAAGCCGCGCAACTGGCGCGCGAGAATGCCGAATTGCGGCTGCGCGCCGGGGCGGATGCTGAACTGACCGGCAGCGGGCATGCGATTTCGCAGTTGCGCGCCATGGTGGAAAAAGTTGCCCCCACCGGGTCGCGCGTTTTGATTCAGGGGCCGGCCGGATGCGGCAAGGAAGTGGTGGCGCGGATGATCCACGCCCGTTCCCGCCGCGCCGAAGGCCCGTTCGTGGCGCTGAACTGCGCCACGCTCAATCCGAACCGCTTCGAGGAGGAGTTGTTCGGCATTGAACCGGGGGCCGACCCGAACGCCTCGCCGCGCCGCGCCGGGGTGCTGGAGCGGGCGCATGGCGGCACGCTGGTGCTGGACGAAGTGTCCGACATGCCGCTGGAAACGCAGGGCAAGATTGTGCGCGCGCTGCAGGATCAGGCGTTCGAGCGGTTGGGCGGCTCGCAGCGGGTGAAGGTGGACGTGCGGGTGCTGTCCACCACCAACCGTGACCTGCAAGCCGAAATTGCCGGCGGGCGGTTCCGCGAGGATTTGTTCTACCGTCTGGCCGTGGTGCCGCTGCGCGTGCCCGCGCTGCGCGAGCGGCGGGAGGATATTCCGGCACTGGCGGCGCAGTTCCTCAAGCGCTCGGCCGAATCGTCGGGCATTGCCGGGCGCGAATTGTCCACCGACGCGGTGACGGCGCTGCAGGCCTATGACTGGCCGGGCAATGTGCGGCAGTTGCGCAATTTGATGGACTGGCTGCTGATCATGGCGCCGGGCGGCACCGCCGATGCTATCCGCGCCGACATGCTGCCGCCGGAAATCAGTGCGGCGGCGCCCGCGCTGTTCAATGCTGACCCGTCGGCGGACATCATGGGGCTGCCGCTGCGCGAGGCGCGCGACCTGTTTGAGACGCAGTATCTGCAAGCTCAGTTGCTGCGCTTCGGCGGCAATATCAGCCGCACGGCGGGGTTTGTGGGCATGGAGCGCAGCGCGCTGCACCGCAAGCTCAAGCAACTCGGCGTGGGCGGCGACGATCGCAACGCCTGACACGCGTTAGAACAGGCGCCGTTCGACCCGCCACGAGGCTTGCAGGGCGCGCAACACCATCAGCGCCTGTGGTGACAGCAGCGCCGGATCGGCGGTGTTGCGATTGGCAGACTCGGGCAAACCCTCGACGAGGTTGGCGAGCACCTGCGACGTTTCAAACGAATAGACCCGATCAAGATACACCGCCTCGGGAGGGAGGCGCGGGGCGATGGCGGCGAGGTCGAGCCGCGCCGGGGCCAGACCCAAAGCCTCCCAGACTGCCTGATTGCCCGCCGCAAAGCGGTCCACGAAGGCGCGGCGCAGCCAGGGTGGCAGCACGATGGGCGCGGTGCCGACGAAATCCGCCATCTGGCGCACCAGATACAACTCGCGATCATCGGGCTCGCGATTGACGCGGTTGCCGTGGAACATGCCCAGCGCCGAGTAGAACGCCCAGCGTTCGTTGGCGGTGGTGGGTGAATCCGGCGCGGCCTGAAACCGGATCTGCGGAAAGAACAGGCCCATGAAATCGTTGATCACTCCGCCATCGGAGGGCGGGCAGTACGGGCGCAGCACCAGTTGCGCGGGGGCGATGGCGGCGGCGGCATCGAGCAGGCGCTGGTAGTCGAACTGAAAACGCCATTCTCGCATCAGCCACTCTCCGCGGCTGAGAATCTCCTCCAGTGTCGGCACGCACTCATCGGCAAAGCCGTGGCCGATGTTTTCGGTGAACAACCCCTCGGCATAGGAAATCTGATCGCGCAGATAGGCCACAATGATGAACTGCCGCCCGGCCAGACGCGGATGGCGCAGCAATGGCGCGAAGCGGGAGGGCGTGGCGAGGCAGGTTTCAAAATCCTCGCTGCTGAGGATCGTGTCGCCCTCGAACGCGGCAATTTCCTCGGCCAATGTCGCGATGCCGCCCAGCTTGATGTCGAAGCGGCGGTCGCGGTTGAGTTCCCACGCGATGTTGTGGTGCCCGCCGCCCCATTTCACCAGGCGGCCGGTTTGCGGCACCAGCACCTGCATCACGCGCAAACCGGGTGTGACGGCGGTCAGGAAGTGCTGCAGCGCGGTGGTGCCGGTCTTGTGCAGCCCGCAATGGATGATCACGCGATGGGTCATGGCCTGCCTAGTTCCGCGCCACCAGCACCACACCCGCCCCCATCAGCAGCACGCCGGCAATGCGCAGCGGCGAGGCATCATGCTGGGGCAGGTGCAGCGCACCGAAATGGTCCAGTGCCAGCGCCATGCCGATCTGGGCCACCACCGACAGACCCATATACGTGGCTGCGCCAAGGCGCGGTGCCACGATGGGTTGGCTGCTGAGATAGATGGCGCCCATCACCCCGGCGGGCCATGCCCACCACGGCACCTCGGCGGCGCGCCCCTCACCGGGCAAGCCGAGGCGGCCGGTGGCGAGCCCGATGGCGGTGATGAACAGCGCGCTGCCGGTTAGCGAGATCAGCACCACCAGCAACGGGCGGCCGAGCGCGCGATTCAGCGCACCGTTGCAGGCCGCCTGAATCGGCAGCAGCGATGCGGCGAACAGCACGAAAACCGGGGGCCACCAGGACATGCGTCGATCTTACCGGCCCGGCCGGTTGCATGGCCAGCGCCGGGCCGCAGCCATCCCTTTACAACATGGCAACGCCGTGCAGCCATGCAGAGGCAAGGCAGCACTCGGTGCCGCACAGTGATATGTTTTCGTCTTACCTGCCGTTCTGGGGGCACGATGTCGTGTCTTTGCATGGGAACGGATCGAGACGGCCCCAGTTTTGCGTTCTGGCCGCACGCGGCGGAACCGGGCTGGGATTTACGTAATCAAGGACAAGAACAAAGGATCATCTCGTGGCAGCCGAGAAGTCGCAGAACGTTCAGGACGTGTTCCTGAATCATGTGCGCAAGAACAAAACCCCGGTCACCGTGTTTCTGGTGAATGGCGTGAAATTGCAGGGCATCATCACATGGTTTGACAATTTCTCGGTGCTGCTGCGCCGGGACGGTCATACCCAGCTGGTGTACAAGCACGCCATCAGCACCGTGATGCCGGGCGCACCGATTCAGCTGTTCGATGGCGCCAAGCCTGAAGGCTCGCCCACCACACTGACCATCACCCCGCGGGAGGGAACGGCTGCGGTTGGAAGCTGACGGGGACGACCCGATTGCCGGAGGCCGCCCCCGGCACGGGGGTGGCCAGCCGGGGCCGACACGTGCGGCGGTCATTTTGCCGTGGGAGCGCGAACGGATTGGCGAAGCCAGCCGCGCCGCCGAGGCACGGCTGGCCGAAGCGGTCGGGCTGACCGCGTCTATCGGCTTGGTGATTGTTCATTCGGCCATTCTGCCGCTGCGCGCCCGCCGTCCTGCCACGTTGATGGGCGAGGGGCAGGTGGCCGCGCAGGGTGCGGAACTGCGCGCGCAGGAGGTGGCCGTGGCCGTGGTGGACGCGCAACTGTCCCCGGTGCAGCAGCGCAATCTGGAAAAGGCGTGGGGCTGCAAGGTCATCGACCGCACCGGCCTGATTCTGGACATTTTCGGGGAGCGTGCGCGCACCAAGGAAGGCGCGTTGCAGGTGGAGCTTGCCCATCTGGACTATCAGCGCAGCCGTCTGGTGCGGTCCTGGACCCATCTGGAACGTCAGCGCGGCGGCTTCGGGTTCCTCGGTGGCCCGGGTGAGACGCAGATTGAGGCTGACCGGCGGTTGATTGGTGACCGCATCGTGCGGCTGAAAAAGGAACTGGAGCAGGTGCGGCGCACACGGCATCTGCACCGCAGCGCCCGCAAGCGGGTGCCGTTTCCGGTGGTGGCGCTGGTGGGCTACACCAACGCGGGCAAGTCCACGCTGTTCAACACGCTGACGGGAGCGGAGGTGATGGCGAAGGACCAGTTGTTCGCCACACTGGACCCGACCATGCGCGGCCTGGGGCTACCATCCGGGCGGCGCGCCATCCTGTCTGACACGGTGGGCTTCATCAGCGAGTTGCCGACCGAACTGGTGGCGGCGTTCCGCGCCACGCTGGAAGAAGTGGCCGAAGCTGACGTGATCCTGCATGTCCGCGACATCTCCCACCCTGACAGCGCAGCGCAGCGCGGCGATGTGCTGGCAGTGCTGGACGGCATGGTGGAAGACGGCATGATCGACGCCGCGTGGCCGTCACGCTGCATCGAAGTGCTGAACAAGGCTGACCTGCTCGGCGGCGTGGATGCGGTGTCGGTGCGCGGTGACGCGCTGGCGGTCTCGGCGGTGACGGGTGAGGGGCTGGGCGCCCTGCTGGCGGCGATCGACCAGCGCATTGCCGAAGGCATGGACGTGGCCGAATACGACATCGACCCTTCGGATGGCCAGAAACTGGCGTGGCTGTATCAGCACGGCGAGGTGATCGGGCGGGAAGATGGCGAGGCGTCGATTCACGTGACCGTGCGCCTGCTGCCCGCTGACCGGTCGCGGTTTGAGCAGCCCGGGCG
>CAIPHQ010000297.1 GCA_903864895.1 uncultured Rhodospirillales bacterium | reverse complement strand
TCGGGCGGCCAGCAGCAGCGCGTGGCGATTGCGCGCGCGCTGTGCATGCAACCCAAGATCATGCTGTTCGACGAACCCACCTCGGCGCTTGACCCGGAGATGATCAAGGAAGTGCTCGACGTGATGGTGGGTCTGGCCGAGACCGGCATGACCATGATTTGCGTGACCCATGAAATGGGCTTCGCACGGCAGGTGGCCAACCGCGTGGTGTTCATGGATCGCGGCGAGATCGTGGAAAGCGGCGCGCCGGTCGAGATGTTCGAAAACCCGCAGACCGACCGGCTGAAGCTTTTTTTGAGCCAGATCTTGCGGGGGCACTGACCGGTCTGGTGGCGTTGGATTGGTTGCTAGCCCGACTGCTCCGCAGGCTCTCTGGCCCGGCGTGTCGCCACGGCCTTCCGGGCCGCCGCCCGGCGCTTACGGGTGAGCGCGGCATTTTTTCCCGCGTCTTTCATGCGGGCCGCATGATCGGGTTTGCCCTCGGTATTCTGCCAATGGGCTTGCAGCAGGCGAATGGCTTCAACCGGATAAAGACCCGCGTCGTACATCCAGTGATGCGTCGGGCAAAGCCGTGCCAGATTATCGGCAGCATTGTTTGCCGCATCGTGATCCAGATGCGCAATGTGCAGGCATGTCGGCACTTCAAGGCCACAAACGGCGCAACACTTGAACGGGAACGCTGCATTGACGACGCGGCGTGCCTCAGCCTGATTGCGAGAGCGTGATGCTCGTTCATCTGCATTTGTATCCGACATAGTCACTCACTGCTCGTGTCTATCACATCGGCCGGTACGCGCCGTCGTGCCAGCTGTACCAGACATACGCCACGTCAAACGGGTCGCCCTTGGCATCGAACGCCATCTTGCCCAGCACCGTGGGCCACGGCCCGCCTGCCTTGAGGGCGGCGGCCACTCTCGGGCCAGCGGCGGTGCCCGCCTTCTCCGCCGCCTGCGCCCAGACCTGCACGGCGGCGTAGGTGTAGAGCGTGAACCCTTCCGGGTCGATTTTCGCAGCCGCGAAGCTTTTCAGCACCTCCGCCGCATCGGGCACGCCGCGCGGGTCCGGGTAGAAGGTGTGGCGGAAGCCTTCGATGGCAGGGCCGCCGATGCGCCACAATTCCTTGGTCTGCATCGTGCTCGGCCCGAGGAACTGCGCCCCATAGCCCTGCTCGCGCGCCTGCCGCACCATCAGCCCGGCGGCGGAGTGAAAGCCGCCCAGATACACCACGTCGATGCGCGCTTCCTTTAGGCGGGAGATCAGCGCGGTATAGTCGGATTCCTCCGGCGTGTAGGCGGTGAACAGCACCTCCTGCAAACCCGCCGCGTTCATGAACTGCTTGGTGCGCTCGGCGACGTTGCGGCCGAAGGCAGTGTTGTCGTGCAGGATGGCCAGTGATTTGCCCGCGAATTCGCGCGCCAGCGCCTGCCCGGTGAAGCGGCCCTGCACAGTGTCGCGCCCGCAGGTGCGAAACGTATTCCAGCTGCCCTCATCGGTGTAGCGGTCGGCGGCGGAGGCCGGGGAGATCTCGACGATGCCGTTCTCGGTATAGACCTTGCTGGCCGGGATGGAACTGCCCGAGCAGAAATGCCCGGCGACGAACACCACGCCATCCCCGGCCAGACCGTTGGCCACCGCCACCGCCTGCTTGGGGTCGCAGGCATCATCGGCGATTTGCAGGGTCACATGCTGGCCCAATACGCCGCCATGCGCGTTCAGGTCCGCCACTGCCTGCACCGCGCCATCGCGCATCTGTGCGCCGAACACGGCGCTGGACCCGGTGATCGGCCCGGCCACGGCGATGGTAATCTCCGCCTGCGCCGTGTTCGATGCCAGCAGAGCGGCCAGGGCCAGCGCTGCCGGCAGCGAATATTGTCGTGTGGCCCGCATTCGCTGTCCCCCCCGCCGGCGCATCGTGCGCGCCGTGCGGGGGAACACTACCGTGAGCCGGTGGACTAGAGCAACGCGCGGAACACGAAGTACAGACTGCCCGACAGCAGCATCGCGGCCGGCAATGTCAGCACCCAGGCGAGTGCTATGCTGCGCAGCGTGCCCCATTGCAGACCCGAACCGTTCGCCGCCATGGTGCCCGCCACGCCCGATGACAGCACATGCGTGGTCGAAACCGGCATGCCGAACAGGTCGGCCGCGCCGATGGTGGCGGCTGCGACCAGTTCGGCAGCACCGCCCTGGCCATAGGACAGATGTGTCTTGCCGATCTTCTCGCCCACCGTCACCACAATGCGCTTCCAGCCGATCATGGTGCCCAGACCCAGCGCAATGGCCACCGAGACTTTCACCCAGAGCGGGATGAACTTGGTGCCCGCATCCAGTGCCTTCTGGAACACGCCCAGCATCGCCTGCTCATCGGCCGTGAAGCCGGCGGCGGCGAAGGCGCCGGTCTTTTTCATCAGGCGCACCGTCTCGCTGGCCAGATACATGTCGTTGCGCACGTTCTGCACCGCGGCAGCCGGGACTTTGCGGATGGCGCCGTATTGCTGCACCTGTGCGGCGATGCCGCTGGCCAGTTCGGCGGCCCCGGCGAACACGGCCGGGTCGTTGAAGCTGCGGCTGCTGATCGCCTCGGTCACCCGCGCCTTCGCATCTGCCGCCGAGACCGTGGCGGTGCCGGCATGGGCCTTGAACACGTCCTGTGCCGCTTGCATCGTCTCGATGAAGGCAGGGGTCCGGTTGTCGGGCAGCGCACGGTTCAACGCATAGGCGGTCGGCAGCGCGCCGATCAGGATCAGCATGATCAGGCCCATGCCCTTCTGCCCGTCGTTGGAGCCGTGGAAGAACGACACCAGGCTGCAGGTGCCGATCAGCATGATGCGGATCCACAGCGGCGGCGGGTGGCTGACATCGGGGGCTTCATACAGGCGCTTGTCGCGCACCACCTGCTTCATCAGCAGCAGCAGCACGGCGGACAGCACGAAGCCGAAGACCGGGCTGACCAGCAATGTGATGCCGACGCTTTGCGCCTGCCCCCAGTCCACGCCCGAGGTGCCCTGACCGGATGGGGCCATCAACTGGTTGGCGATGCCCACGCCGATGATGCTGCCGATCAGCGTGTGCGAGGAACTGGCCGGGATACCCAGCGACCAGGTACCCAGATTCCAGACGATGGCGGCAATCAGCAGCGCGAAGATCATTGCAAACCCGGCGTTGCTGCCGACCTGCAGGATCAGTTCCACCGGCAGCAGGCTGACGATGCCGAACGCCACCGCGCCGGAGGAGGTGAGAACGCCGAGCAGATTGAGCGCGCCCGACCACACCACCGCCACCTGCGCGGGCAGGCTGTGGGTGTAGATCACGGTCGCCACCGCATTGGCGGTGTCGTGGAAGCCGTTGACGAACTCGAAGCCCAGCGCAATCAGCAGCGCCACACCCAGCAGCACGAAGGCGCCAATGGCCAGCGGTCCGGCGCCGGATTCGTCCATGTCGGCACTGAGGCCGTACAGCGTGAACAGCAGCCCTGCCACCAGCAGGCCGCAGAACACGATGATGCCGGCAATGTGCGGCCGGGCGTCCAGATTCGGCCGGATCGCGCCGCCTGGCGCCGGTGATGAAAGCGTGGCGCCGGACATGCTGTTCCCCTGCATTGTTCCTCGTGTCGTGGCATACCTTGGCGATCAATAGGGTCAGGGCTGTGACAGGTGGATGACGAATTTCGCAACGTTTGCAGCGTGGCGGCGGTGCGATGCGGGTGATCGGGCTGACGGGCGGGATCGGCATGGGCAAGTCCACCGCCGCCGCCGCGTTCCGCCGTGCGCGCATCCCGGTGTTTGACGCCGATGCCGAGGTTCACCGCCTGCAAGCGCAGGGCGGCGCGGCATTGCCCGCCATTGCGGCGGCGTTTCCCGGCACTGTCGTGCAGCAGAACCACCGCCGCACACTGGACCGCGCTGCGTTGCGCCGCGCGGTGATCGGCGATGAGGCGGCGATGAAACGGCTGGAGGCGATCATTCATCCGCTGGTGCGCCGCAGCCAGAATGCCTTTCTGGCCCGCGCCCGCCGTGC
>CAIPHQ010000296.1 GCA_903864895.1 uncultured Rhodospirillales bacterium | reverse complement strand
CCCGGCGGCGATGAGAAGGCCGAACCCGGCCGCCGCGCCGCCTTCGACTTCCCGCCCCTCGACAAGGAAAAGGCCGACAAGATCGTGCAGGCGCTGCGCCCCATCGCCAAGGCGCATGGCGTCTCGGCGGCGCGGGTGGCGCTGGCCTGGGTGCGCAGCAAGCCGTTCGTCACCTCTACACTTATTGGTGCCAAGACGCTCGATCAGCTCAACGACAATATCGAAGCGGTGAACCTGACCCTGACGGCGGAAGAGATCGCTGCCCTGGACGCGGTCAGCGCCGACCGTTCACGCTATCCCGGCTGGATGATCAGCCGCAACAACGCCACGCGCGTGCCCACGGCCACGCCGGTGAAGATGGGACAGATACCAGGCAAGAGCTGAACACTCTATGTCATGATGTCATGGCCGCCCTTGAGGCAGCCATCCACGACTGGGCGCAAGGCGGGGGATGGCCGGGTCAAGCCCGGCCACGCCACGTCGGAATTACGACCGCTTGAACTTCAGCACGAACTGATCGGTCTGGTCGTGCTCGCCGGCTTCGAAGACCTTCTTGGTCCGGTCGTCGCCGTCGCGGGTGAGCACCTTACTTTCGCCCACCAGCTTGAAGCCCGCCGCCTCGATCTCCTGCTTGGCGATGTCCTCGTCCATGCGGTGCAGGGTCGACGTCACTTCCTTGCCGGCGCCCTTGGCGGCGCGGTGGTCGATCACAATGAACAACCCGCCCTTCTTCAGCGAGTCATGAATGCCCTTCAGCGCCGAAGGCAGGCCTTCCGCGGCCGCGCCATTGTGCATGTCGTGCAGATTGTCGCTGGTCCAGACCAGGTCCACCGGCTCCGGCGTCACGAAGCCGGTGATCGCGCCGTGGATCACGCCGACATTGGCATAGGCCTTCTTGAGGTCCGCGCCCTGATTGTCCGGGTCCTTGCCCTGGCTCTTCAGCCGGGCGTCATTGGCGTTGCTGTAATAGGCATAGACAAAGCCCTTGGGCCCGACAGTCTTGGCGAAGATGCGGGTGAAATAGCCGCCGCCCGGCAGCAGGTCGACCACCTTCTGGCCGGCATGGATGCCGGCGAATTCCAGCAGCTCGGCCGGCTTGCGGCCCGCGTCGCGCTTGGTGTCGGTGTCGGGACGGCCGCTGTCGGCCACCGCTGCGGTGATCGCCTTGGACGGCGCGGCAGCAGCGGGCACGGCAAGCGCGCCGCAAACGGCCAGAAGGCAAAGGGCATTTTTCATGGAAGGCACTCCCCAAATTTTGGGGGAGCCTATCAGAGGAAGTTGTACTCGGTGAAGAGCGGGGTCAGGTCCCGGCCCCAGTCGCCGTAATAGTTCTTCAGCATCTCTTCCGCGCGGGTATAGCCGCGATTGACCAGTTCGCGCAGGGGGTTGAGGAAGCCGTCCTCGCTCATCCCCGCCCCATCCAGGGCGGCGCGGCGGCGCAGGCCCGCGGCCGAAATTTCGAGCAGCCGGTGCGACAGCTCATGCACCGTGGCCTTGCGGAACGGGGTCTTGAAGCCCTGCTTGCCGACGCCGTCGCGCATCGCCTGGCGTTCCTCCGCCGTCCAGTCCTTGACCAGGTCCCAGCAGGCATCCAGCGATTGCTGGTCGTACAGCAGGCCCACCCACAGCGCCGGCATGCCGCAGATGCGCCGCCACAGGCCGCCATCGGTGCCGCGCATTTCCAGGAACGACTTCAGCCGCACTTCCGGGAAGATGGTGGTCAGGTGATCGGCCCAGTCGCTCATCATCGGTTCGATGTGCGCCACTTCGGG
>CAIPHQ010000295.1 GCA_903864895.1 uncultured Rhodospirillales bacterium | reverse complement strand
TTGATCGACGAGCACGGCGGGCGGCGCGTGCGGATGGGCAATCTGGCGTTCCTTGGCTCCCACAAGATCAACGGCGTCTCGGCCCTGCACACGGATTTGATGCGCGAGACGGTGTTCCGCGACATGAACACGCTGTTCCCGGACCGCATCACCAACAAGACCAACGGCATCACCTTCCGCCGCTGGCTGATGGAGGCCAATCCGGGCCTGACCAGCCTGCTGCGCGAAGTGGTGGGTGACATCGTGCTCGATGACACGCGCGCGCTGGAAAAACTGGTTCCGCTGGCAAATGACAGCGCACTTCATGACCGGCTTGCCGCCGTGCGCCGCGCCAACAAGATCGCGCTCGCCGCCGTCATCTGGGACCGGGTGCAGGTGCAGGTGGACCCGGACGCGCTGTTCGACGTGCAGATCAAGCGCATTCACGAATACAAGCGGCAGTTGCTGAACATTCTGGAGACGGTGGCGCTGTACAACGCCATGCGCTCCCAGCCGATGCGCGACTGGGCGCCACGGGTGAAGATTTTCGCGGGCAAGGCGGCGGCCAGCTATCACCGGGCCAAGCTGATCATCAAACTGGCGCATGACGTGGCCAAGGTGATCAACAGCGACCCCACGCTGCGCGGCAAGCTGAAAGTGGTGTTCCTGCCCAACTACAATGTCAGTCTGGCCGAAGTCATCATCCCGGCGGCGGACGTGTCCGAGCAGATTTCCACGGCCGGCATGGAAGCCTCCGGCACTGGCAACATGAAGCTGGCGCTGAACGGGGCGATGACCATCGGCACGCTGGATGGCGCCAATGTGGAAATCAAGGAACGCGTCGGCGCCGACAACATCGAGATCTTCGGCCTGACCGCCGCCGAGGTAGAGGCGCAGCGCCGTGCCGGCATCAGCGCGGTGGACACCATTGCCGCATCCCCGATGCTGCGTGAGGTGCTGGATGAAATCGGCTCCGGCGTGTTCTCGCCGGATGAGCCGGACCGTTACCGCGAATTGGTCGATGTGCTGACCAACCATGACCACTTCATGGTCTCCGCCGATTTCGACAGCTATGCCGCCGCCCAGCGCAACGTGGCGGCGCGCTGGCACAACCGCCCGCTGTGGTGGCGAACCAGTGTGATGAACACCGCACAGGTGGGCTGGTTCTCGTCGGATCGCACCATTCGGGAATACGCGGCGGAGATCTGGAACGCACCAGTTGCGGCCGGCCCATGAGCGGCAATCTGGAAAGCTCGTGGTGGCAGGCGGCGGATGCCGATGTCGCTGCCATTGCCAGCGCCCGCCACGGTGACCCGTTCGCGGTGCTGGGCCTGCACCGCGCCCCGCCCGGCCCCACACGCGGCTTCGTGCTGCGCGCGTTCGTGCCGGGGGCGGAAACCGTTACCGCACTGGATGTGGCAGGCGCGCCGATTGCGTCTCTGACCAAACGCGGCGACGGCGGATTTTTTGAAGCACTGGTGCCGGGCCGCACCACGCGCTTCGCCTACCGCCTGCACGCCACGCGCGGTACCGCGCGCTGGACCTTTCGCGACCCGTATTCATTCGGCCCGGTGCTGGGCCCGCTGGATGACCATCTGCTCGTCGAAGGCACCCACCGCAAACTGTATGACCGCCTCGGCGCGCATGTCTGCGAGCATGAGGAGGTGGAGGGCGTGCGCTTCGCGGTATGGGCGCCGCACGCCCGCCGCGTGTCCGTGGTCGGCGACTTCAACGCCTGGGATGGCCGCCGCCACCAGATGCGCAAGCGGGTGGACAGCGGGCTGTGGGAAATCTTCGCCCCGGATATCGCTGAAGGTACCGTCTACAAGTACGAGATCGCCGGACCGGACGGCGCGCTGCTGCCGCTGAAGGCCGACCCGTTTGGCTTCGCCGCCGAATTGCGGCCCTCCACCGCCTCGGTGGTCGCGCGCACCGACAATCTCACCTGGTCGGATGCGGCATGGATGACGGCCCGCACAACGCGCGATGCGCGGCGCGCGCCGATGTCGGTGTATGAAGTGCATTTGAGTTCATGGCGGCGGCACAGTGATGGCGGGTTCTTCACATGGGAAGAACTGGCCAATACGCTGATTCCGTACGCGGTGGACATGGGCTTCACCCATCTGGAATTCCTGCCGGTCAACGAGCATCCGCTGGATGCGTCGTGGGGTTATCAGCCCATCGGCCTGTTCGCCCCCACACGCCGCTTCGGTGACCCGGCGGGCTTCGCGCGTCTGGTGGACCGCGCACACATGGCGGGGATCGGCATCATTCTGGACTGGGTGCCCGCGCATTTCCCGGTGGATGTGCACGGGCTGGCATGGTTCGACGGCGGCGCGCTGTATGAGCACGCCGACCCGCGCCGTGGCTTTCACCCTGACTGGAACACAGCCATTTACGACTATGGCCGCCGCGAGGTGGCCAATTTCCTGATCGCCAGTGCGGTCTATTGGCTCGACCGCTTCCACGTCGATGGCCTGCGCGTCGATGCCGTGGCGTCGATGCTGTATCTGGATTACTCGCGCAAACCCGGTGAGTGGCTGCCCAACGCCGATGGCGGCAACGAGAATCGTGACGCGGTCGGGTTCCTGCAACGCACCAACACGCTCACCTACGGCGCGCATCCCGGCACGATGATGATCGCCGAGGAATCCACCGCATGGCCCGGCGTCTCGCAACCCGTGCATGCGGGTGGGCTTGGCTTCGGCCTGAAGTGGAACATGGGCTGGATGCACGACACGCTGGAATACATGAGCCACGATCCGGTGCATCGCCGCTGGCACCATGACCGCATGACGTTCGGCCTGCTGTATGCGTTTTCGGAAAACTTCGTGCTGCCGCTGTCGCATGATGAAGTGGTGCACGGCAAAGGCTCCATCCTGAACCGGATGCCGGGCGACGACTGGCAGAAATTCGCCAATCTGCGCGCCTATTACGCCTTCATGTGGGGCCATCCGGGCAAGAAACTGCTGTTCATGGGGCAGGAATTCGGCCAGCGCGGCGAATGGAACTTCGACTTTCAGCTCGACTGGTACGTGGCCGATCATCAGCCCCACGCCGGTGTGCGGGACTGTGTGCGGGACCTGAACCGGTTGTACCGCGCCGATCCGGCGCTGCACGCGCGCGATTGTGAGGGTGAGGGCTTCCAGTGGGTGGTCGCCGACGACGCCGACCAGTCGGTGTTCGCTTGGATCCGCACCGCGCGCGCCAGCGATCCGCCGGTGCTGGTGGTCAGCAATTTCACCCCGGTGCCGCGCATCGGCTACCGGCTTGGCGTGCCGAAGCTGGGGACATGGACGGAAACGCTGAACACCGACAGCGTGCTGTACGGTGGCTCCGGCATGGGCAATCTGGGCCGCGTCACTGCGTCCGCCGCACCCTCGCACGGTTTTCCGGCCTCGGTGGAACTGGTGCTGCCGCCGCTGGCGACGTTGTATCTGCGCTTTGATGGGACAAGCCTCGACTGACATGCCGCAAGAGCGCCGGAACGGTGCATTGAAGGGAGACGCATAACGATGATGAATGCCCTGAGCACCCCGGGGGGGCCACTGGCCCGTCATGCAATGGCGTATGTGCTGGCCGGCGGACGCGGCAGCCGTTTGCTGGAACTCACCGATATTCGCGCCAAACCGGCGGTGTATTTCGGCGGCAAGGCCCGCATTATCGATTTCGCGCTGTCCAACGCGCTGAATTCGGGCATTCGCCGCATCGCGGTGGCCACGCAATACAAGGCGCACAGCCTGATTCGCCACTTGCAGCGCGGATGGAACTTCTTCCGGCCCGAGCGCAACGAAAGCTTCGACATCCTGCCCGCCAGCCAGCGCGTGTCCGAAGCGCAGTGGTATCTGGGCACGGCGGACGCGGTCACGCAGAACATCGACATCATCGAAAGCTATGCGCCGCGCTACATGATCATTCTGGCCGGTGATCATATCTACAAGATGGACTACGAGCAGATGCTGCAACAGCACGTCGAGTCCAGGGCGGACGTGACGGTGGGTTGCCTTGAAGTGCCGCGCAGCGAGGCCTCTGGCTTCGGCGTGATGCATGTTGACGCCAACGACAACATCATCGCGTTTCAGGAAAAGCCGAAAGACCCGCCCGCGATGCCCGGCAAGCCGGACAGTTCGCTGGCCAGCATGGGCATCTACGTGTTCGAAACGCGCCAATTGTTCGATCTGCTGCGCGAGGATGCGGCCGACCCGGAGTCCACGCATGATTTCGGCAAGGACATCATCCCGAAGATCGTCAAGCACGGCAAGGCGGTGGCGCACCACTTCGCCCGGTCCTGCGTGCGCTCCTCGGCAGAATCGGTGCCGTACTGGCGCGATGTGGGCACGGTGGACGCGTATTTCTCGGCCAATATCGACCTGACCGACATCGTCCCGGATCTGGACCTGTACGACAATGACTGGCCGATCTGGACGTTTGCGGAAATGACCCCGCCCGCCAAATTCGTGCACGATCTGGAAGGCCGCCGCGGCATGGCGATTTCGTCGCTGGTGTCGGGCGGCTGCATCGTCTCCGGCTCCAGCCTGCGCCGGTCCCTGCTGTTCACCGGCGTGCGTGCCAATTCGTTCTCGCACATCGACCACGCGGTGATTCTGCCGCATGTGCATGTCGGGCGCGGCGCAAGGCTGACCCGGGTGATCGTGGATCGCGGCGTGCACATACCGGAAAATCTGGTGGTGGGCGAAGACCCCATACTGGACGCCAAGCGCTTCCGGCGCTCCGAAAGCGGCGTGTGCCTGATCACCGCCAAGATGATCGAAGAATTGGG
>CAIPHQ010000294.1 GCA_903864895.1 uncultured Rhodospirillales bacterium | reverse complement strand
TCCGGCTCCGCCACCAGAGACTGGCGGAAGCGCACCGCGAACTGGATGGCGAAATCCACCGCAATGCCCACGAACAGCACCGCAAACGCCACGGACACCAGATTCAGCGTGCCCACCGCAAGGGCCGCAAACCCCAGCGTGTAGGTCAACCCCAGCAGCAGCGTCAGCAGCACCGGCACAATCAGCCGCCATGAGCGCAGCGCCAGCAACAGCCACAGCGTGATCAGCACAACGCTGGCAACGGTGCCGGCCGCCATGCCCTGTGCGACAGTGGCGAATTCCTCGTCGGCCAGCGCCACCGAGCCGGTGATGCGCACATGCGCCGTGCCGGCACGGACGAATTCCAGCCCGGCAATCGCATCGCGCATCGCCTGCGTCGCCGCCTTGCCCGGCTCCAGCCCGCCATAGTCCAGCACCGGCTGTGTGACCACGAAGCGGAACGGCCCGGCCTGCGCTGCGAGATCCCCGGCCAGCAGGGTTTGCCACGACAGTGGCACCGCCTGCCCGGCGGCGGCGGCGGCCAGCGAGGTATGGAACGCCGCGATGGACGGTGCGAACGCGGCCAGATTGCCCTCGCCGCGCTCAGCCCCCATCGCCAGCAGGTTCAGCGCCGCGAACAGTCCGCGGGCACTGGGGTCGGCGGAAAGCTGGCCCAGAAACGGCTGCGCATCGATGATGTGATCGAGCAGGCCGCCGAGCGCCTTCGGGTCCAGAAACAGCAGCCCGTTGCGGGCGAAATAGGGCGAGGCATCCGGCCGCCGGACGCTGGTGAGATGCCTTGTATCCTTCGCCAGCACCTGCGCCAGCGCTTCGGCCGTGGCATCGGCCTGTTCCGGCGCGGCGGCATCTACCACCGCCACCAGCAGGTTGGAAAACTGCGGAAACCCCTGATCGAGCGCCACCTGCCGCTGCCGCCAGGGCAGGCTGTCAGAGAACAGCGCGCCGGTATCGGTGCTGATGCCGAGCCGCTCGGCCCCGGCCCACGCGCACAGGGCGGCCAGCACGAGGGCGGCCAGCAGCGCCAGACGGGGGCGGAACACGCAATGGCTGACCGCCAGCGCGAGCAGGCGCCGGGCTGTCATGTCATGATGGCCGGCGCTGGAAAATTCTCAGCCGCGTTGGCCCGGCTCAGGTGTCGGAGGCTGAATGCGGCGGCGCGGCGCTGGCCGAACTGCTGTGATGCGCCGGCTTGTGCTGCTTGGACGACGCATGGGTCTTGCTGCTGTGGCTCTTGCCGGACTGCGATTTGTTCGCGTGCGTCGAGCCACTCTTGCTGCTGTGGTGTGGCTTTTGCGTCTTCGTGCCGTTGGTGGCGGCGAGGACCGTGCCCGGCAGTGCCAGACCAACGGCGGCCAGCAGGAAGCGGCGGGACAACATGGCTGGTAGCCTCCGTGCAAGTGCGGAACAGGCTCAGGCAAATTACGAACAACGGCGCCTAGATGCCTGATAGCCTTATGGAGCCGTCAGGCGGCAAATGCAATGCGCAATCCGAAACTGCAACGAGGCGCCATTACAGCAGGCCGAGCGTTTCCAGTTCCCGGCGCAGCGCGGGGGGCAGCGCATCCGCACCCTTCGCCTCACCCGCGCGGGCGAGGTCCGGCGGCGCGTCGGGCGCGGCCAGATAGCGCCAGCCCTGAAACGGCTTGGTGGGCCGCCCTGCCAGCGGCACCAGCACCGGGTGCAACATCAGGGCCGCACACTTGCTGCCGTCATCCCACTGCGCCTCGACAATATCCGTCACCAGTTGCCGTGCCAGCAGCGAGCCGGAAATCACCCAGTAGATCGAGCCGCCATCGGTGATCTCGGCCGCGCGTTTGGGGAAGTTGCGCGTGTGGTGCTGCAGCGTCTCGCCGCGCGCCAGACGGTCCGCCTGATAGGCCTGCATGTGCGCCAGGTCGCGCACGCCCACGGCCAGTTTCATCAGATGAATCATCGCGCGGCTAGCGCGGCGCGGCGGGTTCGCCGATGGGCGGCACCTCGCCGGTCATCCCGGCCAGCACTTCGGCCACATGGCGCACCTGCACAGTGTGCCCCTCACGCTGCAGCCGCCCGGCCATGTTCAGCAGGCAGCCCATGTCACCGGCCAGCAGCGTGCCCGCACCGGTGGCGGCGATGTCACGCGTCTTGTCGCTGACCATACGCACCGAGATGTCCGGGTATTTCACGCAGAACGTGCCGCCAAAGCCGCAGCACAGTTCCGGGTCGGCCATTTCGGTCAGCGTCAGCCCGTCCACCCCGGCCAGCAAGGCGCGCGGCTGTGCCTTCACGCCGAGTTCGCGCAGGCCCGAGCAACTGTCGTGATAGGTGACGGACCCGGCAAACGCGGCATCCACGCCGCGCAGCCCCATCACATCGGTCAGGAAGCTGACCAGTTCATAGGTCTTGGCCCCGAGCGTATCGGCGCGGGCGCGCAGGTTGGGGTCGTCGTCGAACAGATGCGGCAGGTGGCTGCGCAGCATCCCGGCACAACTGCCCGACGGGGCCACCACATAGTCAAAGCCGCCGAATGCCTCCAGCAGCGTCGCGGCAATCTCGCGCGCGGTGGCGCGGTCGCCGCTGTTATAGGCGGGCTGGCCGCAACAGGTCTGCGCGCGCGGAACCTCCACCTGACAGCCCGCCTGTTGCAGCAGGCGCAGCGCCGCGAACCCGACGGTGGGGCGGTACAGATCGACCAGACAGGTCACAAACAGCCCGACACGGGGCCAGGATGGCTTGGTGGTCATGCGGACGGCCCGCGCGGCAGAAGCAGATAGGCGGTGCCCTTCTGGCGCATCTTGCCCGCCCGCGCCTCGGCCTCCTTGCCCCAGCCGAAGAAGATGTCCGCGCGCACCGGCCCGCGAATGGCCCCGCCGCGATCCTGCGCCAGCATCAGGCGCTGCCACGCAGCACCGGTCAGCGGGTCGGTGGTGGCGATGAAGACCGGCGCGCCCATCGGGATATAGTCGCGGTCCACCGC
>CAIPHQ010000293.1 GCA_903864895.1 uncultured Rhodospirillales bacterium | reverse complement strand
GGCTGGCGCAGCACCGCCACACGCAGTTCGGCCACCCCGTCCTCGATGCCATCTCGCCAGTCGCGCCGGTCATCCGGCAGCGCATACGGGTCGCGCAGGTCGTGGCGCGCCATCGCGTTCAGCATCAGGGCGGCGTCGCGCACATGCCGTGTCATTGGCCCGGCGACGGCCACCGAGGCGAAGGCGCCTGCGGGCCAGAGCGGGATGCGCCCGAAGGTGGGTTTCAGCCCGACCACACCGCACCACGCGGCCGGAATGCGAATGGAGCCGCCCGCGTCCGTGCCGACATGCAGCGGCCCGAACCCCGCCGCCGCCGCCGCACCCGCGCCGGAGGAGGAGCCGCCGGTGGTGTGGCGAGTGTTCCACGGGTTGCGGGTGATGCCGTGCAGCGGGCAGTCGCCGGGCGACTTCCAGCCGAATTCGGTGGTGGTGGTCTTGCCCAGAATCACCGCCCCCTCGGCCTTCAGCCCCACCACGCTCGGCGCGTCATCGCCAACCGGTGAAGGGTCGCTCAGGCGTGAGCCGCGGCGGGTCGGGTGCCCGGCCAGATCGATCAGGTCTTTGACCGTGCACGGCACTCCATCCAGCACCCCACGCGGACGGCCCACCCGCCAGCGGCCTTCGCTTTCACCGGCGGCAGCCAGCGATTGCGGCGTGAGCACGGCAAACGCGTTCAGGGACGGATTGAGCTTGGCCACCCGCTCGGTGACCGCCTGCAACACCTCCACCGGGCTGAGGCTGCGGCGCGCGTAATGGGCCAGCAACTCCTCGGCGGACATCAGGGCGGGATCGGTGGCGGAGGTCATGGCGGATTCCGGCGGCTTGGACGGCGCTAGGATGAAGCGGCGCGGGCCGTGTGGAAACCCCGGAACGGCGGGATAACGCGGGCGCTGGAAATCATCGGGCCGGAACGGCATAGTTGAAACAGGCTGGCTGAGGTTTGAACCATGAACGCGGTCTGGAAACGTGTCTCCGAATCGGGCCATCTGGAATTGCCCGAGGATATTCGCAGCGCGCTGGGCGTGGAGCACGGCGGCCGGGTGATGATCGAACAGACTGGCGGCGAAATCCACCTGCGCAGCGTGGCCGAGGTGGTGGCGCGGGTGCAAGCGTTGACGCGCGCGCTGGTTGGTGACCACGCGGAAATATCGTCCGATGCGCTGATCGCCGAGCGCCGCCGAGAGGCGTCGCGCGATTGATAACATCCGTCCTTGATGCGTCGGCCGTACTCGCGCTGCTGCGCGGCGAACCGGGCGCGGAACGCGTCGCAGACTATCTGAACGGCGCTGCGATCAGCAGCGTCATTCTTTCCGAGGTCGTAGGCCGATTGGCGCTTGGGGGCATGGCGGAGGCAGATATCCGCGACGTATTGCAGCCACTCTGCATCGCGTGCATGCCGGCGGAGGCGAGCCTTGCGTTGATGGCGGGCCTTTTGCAGCCTGCTACGCAGCCGGCCGGGCTATCGCTTGGCGACCGGTTCTGCCTTGCTCTCGCCCGTCAGCTTTCGGTACCTGCGGTAACCTCCGACCGGGCGTGGGCGAATATCGCCGCAGATGTGGGGGTCGAAGTCGTGCTGATCCGCTGACCGCCCGGCCCTGCTATTTCCCCGAATCCGCCCCCAGATTCAGATTGCCCACCAGCGGCACCCCCATCGGCCCCACCGGGATATAGACGGTAGTGTGGTTGGGGGAGTTCACCATGGCGTTCTGCGACTTGATCGCCTCGTATTGCAGATAGGCGGGTGTCAGGCGCTGGCTGATGATCTCCGTGGCGGCGGCGATGCCCTCGGCCTCGATGATGCGCTTGTCCTTCTCGCGCCGGGTGATCTCGATCTCGGTCTGCTTGCGCTCCAGTTCCTGCGTCGCGGCCAGCTTGCGGGACACGGCTTCGGCGACCTCGGCGGGATACTGGATGTTGCCCACCACCACCGAGCGGATTTCAAAGGGCGTGCCCGCTGTCAG
>CAIPHQ010000292.1 GCA_903864895.1 uncultured Rhodospirillales bacterium | reverse complement strand
GCCTTGATGAGATCAATGCCGAGATTGAAGCGCACCGGCAGGAAAAGGACTCCGCTGCCCGCGAGGCCAAGTGATTCGGACCGTTATTGATACCAATGTGCTGGTTTCCGGGCTGCTGTCGCCCAAGGGCAACGAGGCGCTGACCCTGCTGGCCGTCGGGCAAGGGCTTGTGCGGCCCTGCCTGACGGAGGACATCCTCGTGGAATACGCGAGCGTGCTGGCGCAGCCCAAATTTAACTTCACGCCACAGCGCGTCGCCCGATCCGGCCGATACCAAACTGTGTTGATCTTGTTTCCGGATGCGCCCTATGGACGCAACCCGCCCACGCAACGGGCCACCCCAGAAGCGGGTTGAGCCGCGATTGGTGGGCCTGCTGATGCCTGCGCCGGCGTGTTGCACACGCCCTGCTCCATCATGGTATCCGCGCAACACGGCCCCCCGGTTGGCGCGTTTGCAAGACCCTCATGGGAGGCCATAAATTTACCCGCGACGCCAGAGGCATGGCGCTGCACAGCCGCCTAGCCTGCTGCCGCTTCCCCTGATCCATCAAGGAACCCCTTCATGTCCGACGCGCTGCACCGCAGGGAGTTCATCGCACGGGGTCTGGCTGTGGCGGGCGCGGCCGCCGGGCTGGGGGCGGACATCGCGCCCGCCCTGGCCGCCGCGTCGGCAGACGCCGATGCGGGCAGCGTCTATGTGAATGGCACCATCCTGACGATGGAGGGCGATGCCCCCGCCACGGTCGAGGCGGTGGCGGTCCGGGATGGGCGGATTGCGTTTGCGGGCAGCCGGGACGGGGCGCGTGCCGCCGTGCCGCAGGCGCGGGTGGTGGATTTGCAGGGGCGCACCATGCTGCCCGGCTTCATCGACACCTGGGGGCATTTCATGCTGTTCGCCCAGCAAACGCTGGGCGTGAACCTCGCTTATTTCAGCGACGATCCGCCGCACAGCAAGGCCGGCATCATCCGGCTGCTGCGGGGCACCGCGCCGTTCAACGGCTGGATCACCGGCTACGGCTACTCCGAGACCCTGCTGTCAGATGGCGCGCCGACGCTGGCCGATCTGGACGCCGCGTTTCCCGATACGCCGGTGCTGATCGGCACGCTCTCGACGCTGACCGGCAAGATCAACAGCGCCGGCATGGCAAGGCTGGGGCTGACGCCCGCGACGCCGGCGGCGCAGCCGGGCATGATCGTGAAGGACCCCGCCACCGGCCGGCTGACCGGCGACCTGCTGTTCACGCCGTATCTGGTCGCGCGCGCTGCGGCTGTGGGCAGCTATTCCGAGGCGCAGGCCTTCCAGACCTTCCGCGCCGCCGAGGCGCTGCTGGCCCGGCAGGGCTGGACCACGGTGCAGAGCTATCAGCTTGTGCCGCAGGAAATGGCAAGCTTGCGCGCGGCCTTCGATGCGGGCGTGATCTCGCTGGATGTGATGGGTTTGCCGGCAGTGTCCGATGCCGCGTCCGGGCGCATGGTCGAGCAGACCGGCTGGCATTGGGGCACCTACAGCCACGGCGATCACGGCCTGAAAGTCGCCGGGTATCAGGTGGTGACGGATGCGGCGCCGCAACTGCGGCTGGCCGCGTTCACGCAGCCCTATGCCGACACGACGGGATTCCCCGACGGGTGGAAAGGCAGCCTGCTGCCCCGGGACATGGTGGAACACTGGGTCAGCTACGCCTATGCGAACGGCATTCAGCTGTTTGCCTACAGCAACGGCGATGCGGGCATTGATCTGAGCCTGTCGGCCATCGAGAAGGCGATCAGCGAGACGGGGAAGACGGGCGACCGCCGCACCGTCATTGCGCATTCCTACTTCGTCCGGCCCGACCAACTGGAACGCTACCGCCAGATGCAGCTCGGCGCGTCGATGATGCCGCCGCATCTGGCGGTGTACGGCGACCAGCAACTGGGCATTCTGGGGCCGGCGCGCGCCAACATGGAAGCGCCCATGGCCTCCGCCATGGCGGCGGGCGTGCGCCTGACCCTGCATTGCGACTATCCCTCGGCCTCGCCCAACGTCATGGACACCATCGGGATCGCCGTGACCCGGACCACGCTGACCGGCCGGGTGATGGGGCCGCAGGAGCACCTCAGCCCGTACGCCGCGCTGCAGGCCATGACCAGCAAGGCGGCCTACAACTACCGGGAGGAGACGCTGAAGGGCACGATCACGGCAGGCAAGATCGCCGATCTGGTGATCCTCGACGGCAACCCGTTGGCGGTCGCGCCGGAGGCCATCAAGGACATCAAGGTGATGGAGACGATCAAGCGGGGGCGGACGATCTACCGCCAGGGGTAGCGCGGCGCGGTTGGGCTACCCCGCCGCCAGCGGCTCCTTGCTGGCGCGCACCCGGTCCACCCGCCGCCCGTCCATCTCGATCACCTCGAACAGCCAGCCGGCGAACACGATCTTGTCGCCATGGCGCGGCACGCGGCGCAGCAGGGCCAGCAGCAGGCCGGCCAGCGTGTGGTAGCTGCCCTCGGCGGGCAGGTCGGGCAGGTTCAGGCGGGATTTGACCTCGTCCACCGGGGTCATGCCGTCCAGCATCAGCACCGCATCGGCACTGGTGGCGTCCTGCGCGCGGCCCTCACCGGGTTCGGCGGCATCGCCGATGATGGCTTCCAGCACGTCGGCTGCCGTGACCACGCCCTCAAAACTGCCGTATTCGTCGAGCACGATGGCGATGCCCAGCGGGTCGGATTTCAGCCGTTCCAGCGCATCAAGCGCCGTGACGGTATCGGGAATTGCCAGTGGCTGGCGCAGGGCGGCGCCGATGGACAGTTCCTTGCCGTCCAGAATGCGGTCCAGAATGTCCTTGGCCTGCACCACGCCCACCACGTTGTCCACACTGCCGTCGCACACCACGAAGCGGGAATGAGGGGCGGATTTCAGCGTGGCGGCGATTTCCTTGGCCGGGTCGGTGCGGTCAATCCAGGCGATTTCGTTGCGCGGTGTCATGATGGCGCGGATCGGCTTGTCGGCCAGCCGCAGCACGCGCTCGATCATGTCGCGCTCGCCGCTTTCCAGCACGCCGGTTTCCTCACCTTCCACCAGAAGTGCCTTCAACTCCTCTTCCGTCACCGTCTGCGGTGTGGCGCTGTAGGCCCCGGCCAGGCGCAGCACCGCCGCCGAGGATTGGCCGAGCAGCCAGACAAACGGCTGCAATGCGCGCGCCACCAGCAGCAGCGGGCGGGCGGTGGCGGCGGCGATGCGCTCGGGGTGGCGCAGGGCGAGTTGCTTGGGCACGAGTTCGCCCAGCACCAGCGTGAGATACGTCACCAGCACCACCACCAGCGCGAGTGACAGGCTGTGCGCGAAGCGGCCTGCCACCGGCACCGTTTCCAGCCACGGCTCGATCTGCTCGGCGACGTCGCCGCTGCCGAATACGCCGGTGAGGATGGCGACCACGGTGATGCCCACCTGCACGGTGGGCAGGAAGCTGTGCGGGTCTTCGGCCAGCAGGCGGGCCTGTTTGGCGCCGGGCACGCCCTTGCGCTCCATGACGGTGAGCCGGGCGCGGTTGACCGACACCAGCGCCAGTTCACTCAGGGAAAATGCGCCGTTGATGACGATCAACAACAGCAGCACCAGCAATTCCAACGCGATACTCATCAGCTCCGGCCAAAGATGGGTTCAGCCGTGGCAGCATACAGCCAGATGCGCTGCGCGGCGCGCGACATTCGGGCTAATATGTGCGCGAAACACAGGGAGCCCGCATCATCATGAGCAACCGTTTGCCGCCGTCCGCCGTGGTGCTGGGCGTATTGGGGCTGATCCCGTTCGTGGCGCTGGGGATTTCCGCGCAGGCGGCGGGCGAGGATGCCGAGTCGCAACGCTATCTGCTGGCGCTGCTGGGCTATGGTGCAGTGGTGCTGGCGTTTCTGGGCGGCGTGCATTGGGGGTTCGTGCTGAGCCCCACGGCACTGGCCGAGGGCGCGAGCGAGCCGCCGCGCCGTGATGCGTTCCGGCTGGCGATGGGCGTGCTGCCGTCCCTGATCGGCTGGGCGGCGCTGCTGACCGCCCTGCTTGGCGTGCCGGAGGTGGGGCTGGTGGTGCTGATTGCGGGGTTTGTGGTCACGGTGGCCGCCGAATCGCGGCTGCGGCAGCGCGGGCAGATGCCGGCCGGGTATATGGCGCTGCGCTGGGGGTTGAGCGTGGTGGTGCTGATGGTGCTGGTAGCGGTGCTGGCGCTGCGGCTGATCGGGGCGCGCATTCTGCTGTAGAAAATTATTCTCGATTTCGCACACAATATGTGGTCAGATTCGAACCATCATAGGATCGGAGTGCGACCGTGACCGCCACCATCATCCCATTCCCCCGCCCCGCAGCGCCGGACCGTCTGGCCCGCGCGCTGACCGGGCTGACGGCGGCGCTGGACACGCAACGGCAGGCGGTGGCGGCGTGGCAGGCGACTCTGGCGGAGTTGCGGGGCGTGACCGGCGGGCTGGAGAAGTCATTGGCGCAGTATGATGCGGCACTCGGCGGTCTGGCGGCGCGCGTGGACGGGGTGCACCGGCAGGCGCGCACGCTGGAACATTGGGCCGATGGCGTGCTGGCGGCCCACGGCGGCGGCACGCGCTGACGCTTGGACTGGCGGGGGCGGGCGTGCGAAGAAGGCGTTATGACCGACCTTTCCATGCTCGACCGCCTGCGCGCCGCGCGGGTTGTCCCCGTGGTGCGGACGCATAGCGCCGCCCATGCCGCCACTGGTGTCGCGTGGCTGCGCGATGCCGGTATCCGCATCTTTGAAATCACCATGACCATTCCGGACGCGCCCGCGCTGATCCGTGATCTGGCGAGCGACCCGGATTTGCTGGTGGGTGCCGGCACGGTGCCGGATGCGGCGACGGCGGAAGCCTGCCTTGCCGGCGGTGCGCGATTCATCGTCGCCCCCTGGGTGGACCCGGCGCTGGCCGCCCCCTGCCGGGCGCATGGCGCGGGACTGCTGCTGGGGGCCGTCACGCCCACCGAAGTACGCGCGGCACTGGCCGCCGGGGCCGATGTGGTGAAGATTTTCCCGGCGTCCTCGGCGGGCGGACCCGGCCATATCAAGGCGTTGTGCAGCGTGTTTCCCGGCGTGGCGTTCTGCCCGACCGGCGGCATTGATGCGGGCAATGTGGCCGCCTACCTGGCTGCCGGGGCCGCGTTTGTGGGCATGGGCGGCAATCTGGTGGATGAAAAGCGCATCGCGGCGGGCGACAAGGCTGCGATTCTGGCGGCGGCGCAGGCCATTCTGCCGGCATGAGTGCCACCGCCCCGGCGCTGGTGTGCATTGGCGAGCCGATGCTGGAGTTCAACCAGCAGCCGGATGGCGGAGACGGCAGACGGCTGTATCTGGAAGGCTATGGCGGCGACACCTCCAACGCGGCCATCGCGGCGGCGCGGCAGGGCGTGCCGGTGGCCTACCTGACCGCGCTGGGCCGCGACCCGGCGGGGGCGCGGTTTGTGGATTTGTGGCAGCGCGAGGGCATCGACATCTCCGGCGTGGTGCACAGCGAGGCCCGTCCGACGGCGGTGTATTTCGTCACCCACGGCGCGCAGGGGCATGAGTTTCTGTATTACCGCCGCGACTCGGCGGCGAGCGCTTTCGCCCCCGGCGATGTGAACGCCGGCCTTGTGCAGGGGGCGGCCATCCTGCACGCCTCCGGCATCAGCCACGGCATTTCCACCACTGCGGCGGACGCGGTGTTTCACGCGATGGCGCTGGCGCGTGCGGCCGGGGCGCGGGTGTCGTACGACACCAATTACCGCCCCCGGCTGTGGCCCGCCGCCCGCGCGGCGGCGGTGATTCATGCCGCCATCGCGCAATCCGACATTGCCCTGCCGGGGCTGGATGACGCGGCGGCGCTGACCGGGCTGACTGATCCAGACGCAATTGCCGATTTCTATCTGCGGCTTGGCCCCGAAGTGGTGGCGCTGAAACTCGGCGCGCAGGGCGTGTTGCTGGCCACGCCAGAAGCGCGCGTGCGGGTACCCGCCTTCCCCTGCGCCCCGGTGGATGCGACCGGCGCGGGCGACACGTTCGCGGGCAGTTTTCTGGCGCGGTTGATTCTGGGCGACGCACCGCTGGCCGCCGCGCGCTATGCGGCGGTGGCGGCGGCGTTGAAATGCGAAGGTTATGGCGCGGTGGCGCCCATTCCGCGCGCAGCGCGGGTACTTGCGGCGCTGGCGGAATGGCATGGCTGAACACGGCCCCACAAACCCATCAAAATCAATCAAATAGATCGCTGATTCGAGCAGAAGAAATCACTTGCCGGTTTAGTCCGACATGTCATGATTACGAAGGATGAGTGGCTGTTTCGCTGCCGCAGGGTGGCGATGATGGCGTTGTCTGGCGCATGGACGAGTGCGCCGGCAACGGCTAGCCTGCATCTTGCTAGTGTCAGAACAGCCGCCAATCAGGTGGCGGTAACGGAGGGAACATGTCCAAGATCGCCAAAGCGATTGTCGCCGCTGCTGTCGGCGCTGCCATTCTGGTGTCCGCCGGGGCGCAAGCCGCCGGCCCCAAGACCGTCAACGGCCCCGGCGCGGTGCCGGAATGCTTCCTGCCCGCCACGAAGGAGACGAAGTTCTTCCAGTGGCCGGCCAAGAAGGGCCCGTATCGCATTGCGCTGGCCAACGGCTTCGTGGGCAACACCTGGCGCATTCAGATGATCAAGACCGCGAAGGCTTACGCGGAACTGCCGGATGTGAAGGCCGACCTGAAGGAATTCAAGGTCGTCTCGACCGGCACTGACGCCGCGGCACAGCTCGGCGCCATCGAAGACTTCATCAACCAGGGCTTCGACGCGATCGTCACCATCGCCGTGTCCACCACCGGCTTTGACCGCGTGATCCGTCAGGCGAACGCCAAGGGCGTGGTGCTGGTGCCGTTCGACAACCTGCTGGACACCGATCAGGTGATGCAGGTCGGCGAAGACCAGTACAAGATGGGCCAGATGTCCGCTGACTGGCTGAAGAAGTATGTCGGCGACAAGGGCAAGCTGCTCGAAGTGCGCGGCGTGCCGGGCAACTCGGTGGATCGTGACCGCCATGACGGCTTCCGCGATGGCATCAAGGGCAACAAGTTCGAAGTGACCGAAGTGGTTGGCAACTGGGCGACCGGTGACAGCCAGAAAGTGACGGCGGACGCGCTGGCCGTGCAGGGCCATTTCGATGGCATCTTCACGCAGGGCGGCTCGGACGGCACCGTGCAGGCGCTGATGGATGCGAAGCAGCCGTTCGTGCCGATGTCGGGCGAAGGCGAGAACAACTACCGCAAGCAGATCGCCGAGCACAGCAAGGACGGCCTGAAGGGCATGTCCTACGGCCAGTCGCCGGCGCTGGTGGCGATTGCCATGAAGGCGGCGATCTCGGCGCTGAAGGGCAACGTGATGCCGCAGAAAGTGTTCATCCCGATCCCGTACGCTGACTTCATGACCCTGAAGGCCGGTGAGAACTACTTCCCGGATCTCGACTCGCAGTTCTACGCGGCGAACTCGTTCCCGCCCTGCGGCATCACCTTCACGGCGCCGCAGATCATGGCGCAGACTCAGGCTGACGTGAAGTAATTGGCTGGTTTGGACTAACCTGAATGGCGCCGGCCGTCTCGTGCGGCCGGCGTCCCTGCCT
>CAIPHQ010000291.1 GCA_903864895.1 uncultured Rhodospirillales bacterium | reverse complement strand
GGCGCGCTCGTGCTGGGCGGCGCTGGCCGGATTGTCTGCGATATAAGCCTGCTTGGCCTCGTCCAGTGCCGCCGCCAGATCGAAATTGCGCGTCATCCCTGCCCCCTGTGCTTGCCACGCATGGCAGCGCCGGAACGGCTCCGCGTCAACAGGCGGTGCCAGACGCGCGCAGCAATGCCACACTCCGGCCACCGAAAACGGGGGGAAGACGATGACCGGCGAGACAAGGATTGCACTGGTAACGGGCGCGGGCAGCGGCGTGGGCCGTTCGGCGGCGCTGGCGCTGCTGGCCGAGGGGTATGAGGTGGTGCTGGCCGGGCGGCGCGGCGATGCGCTGGCCGAGACGGCCGGGTTGGCGGGCAACAACGCGCCGCACGCCTTTGCCGTCTCGACCGACGTGACCAAGCCGGACTCCGTCGCCGCCCTGTTTGCGGCCATTGCCGGGAAATACGGGCGGCTGGATGTGCTGTTCAACAACGCGGGCGGCGGGCTGGCCAGCACCGATTTCGGCGATCTGACGTGGGACCAGTGGCGCGCCGTGGTGGACGTGAACCTGCACGGCATGTTTCTGGTGGCCAATGCCGCCTATCGCATGATGCGCGACCAGCGGCCGCAGGGCGGGCGGATCATCAACAACGGCTCGATCAGCGCGCATGTGCCGCGCCCGGGCAGCGCGCCCTACACCGCCACCAAGCACGCGGTGACGGGCCTGACGCGCAGCATTTCGCTCGATGGGCGCAAATACGACATCGCCTGCGGCCAGATCGACATCGGCAATGCCGCCAGCCCGATGACGGCGCGCATGGCAGGCGGCGTGCCGCAGGCCGATGGCAGCATGAAGCCGGAACCCACCATGCCGGTGGACGCGGTGGGCCGCACCATTGTGTATATGGCCGGGCTGCCGATGGAGGCGAATGTGCAGTTCGTGACCGTGATGGCAACCAAGATGCCGTTCATCGGGCGCGGTTGAGGCCGGCGGGCGCCCCAGCGCGGGGCGCCCGCAGCGCTACACTTCGCGCATCTGCGGCACGGCCGCCCAAAAGCGCGTGCCAGCGTGCCGTAGCGCCGCCATCTCACGCGAAACCTCGGCGGCCAGATTCCACGGCAGGATCAGCAGATCGTCCGGCGGGTCGGCCAGCAGCGCATCAGGGGTCACGATCGGGATGCGGCAGCCGGGCAGCAACCGGCCCTGCTTGGCCGCGCTGCGGTCGGCCACGCGCGGTAGCAGTGGAGCCGTGATGCCGCTGGTGTTCAGCAAAGTGGCACCTTTGGCCGCCGCGCCATATCCGGCCACTCGCCGCCCGGACGCCGCCGCGCACCCAAGGAAGCTGCGCACCCCGTACTGCACGGCCTCGGCACGCGGGGCAAAGTCGTGGTAACCGAACGGCCGATGCAGCCCCGCTGCCGCCTCCTGCGCGCGCAGCATGGTCAATCCGGGTTGCGCCACCCGGCGAGCCCCGGCGTGGCAGGCGAACACACGCAGCGACCCGCCATGCGTGTCCAGACCCTGCACATCGAACGCCCGTAACCCGGCACGGGCCAGCATCCGCTCCACCGCCAGCAGCGACAGGTAGCTGAAATGCTCGTGATAGATCGTGTCGAACTGAATCCCGGCCAGCAGACGCAGCAGATGCGGGAACTCGAAACTGGCCACACCGTCCGCCGCCAGCAATGCGGCCACACCTGCCAGAAATCCGCCCGGGTCCGGCACATGCGCCAGCACGTTGTTGGCCACCAGCAAATCCGCCCGCACGCCGCGCGCGGCCAGATCCTGCGCCGCCGCCAGCCCGAAAAAGCGGCATTCGGTGGCAATGCCGCGCGACACCGCCACGCGGGCAATATTTGCCGCCGGTTCGATGCCCAGCACGTCCATCCCCGCAGCGGCGAAATGCTGCAACAGATAGCCATCGTTGGAGGCCACCTCCACCACCCGCGCCCCGGGCGCCAGCCCGAACCGGTCGATGGCCTCGGCGGCAAAGCGGGCGGCATGGGCCACCCAACTGGACGAGACCGAGGAAAAATAGGGGTAATCGGCAAACAGCACTTCCGGCCGCGCCGCGTCATCGGCCTGCACCAGCCAGCACGCCTCACACACCCGCACCACCAGCGGCCAGACCGGGTCAGGGCCAAGCGCCGCCGCCTCCGGCGACACCAGCGCATTGGCCAGCGGGGTGCAGCCCAGATCAATCAGCACCCGGTTCAATGGCGCAGCGCAGAACCGGCAGTGACGGCTCATTGCCCCGGCAGCCACGGCGCGCGGCCAGATTGCCACAGCGCCTCCAGATGATTGCGGTCGCGCAGCGTATCCATCGCGTGCCAGAAGCCGGTATGCCGGAACGCCTGCAACTGCCCATCACGGGCGAGGCTTTCCAGCGGTTCCACCTCCCACGGCGTGGCATCGCCGCCGATGCGGTCCAGCACATCCGGGCGCAGCACGAAAAACCCGCCATTAATGAAGGCGTTGCCGCCCGGCGGTTTCTCGGTGAAGCGCTCCACCCGGTCACCGTCCAGCGCCAGCGCGCCGTAGCGGGCGGGCGGAACCACTGCCGTCAGTGTGGCTTGCCGCCCGTGGTTCTGATGGAAGCCAATCAGCGCGGCGATGTCGATATCGGCCACACCATCACCGTAGGTCATGCAGAAACACGCCTCACCTGCCAGATACGGGGCCAGCCGTTTCAGCCGCCCGCCGGTCATGGTGTCCTGCCCGGTATCAACCAGCGTCACACGCCAGTTTTCGGCATAGTTGCGGTGATAGGCAATCGCCCCGCGCCGCGTATCCACCGTGATATCCGACGAGTGCAGCGCGTAATTGGCGAAATACTGCTTGATCACCTCCCCCTTGTAGCCGAGCGCGACGATGAACTCGTCCACACCGAAGCGGCTGTACAACGACATGATGTGCCACAGCATCGGCCGCCCGCCGATCTCGATCATCGGCTTGGGCTTCAGATGCGATTCCTCGCTGATCCGCGTGCCGCGCCCGCCCGCCAGAATCACCGCCTTCATGCTGCCACCCGGCGCAGGAAGCAGCGCGGCCAGTAGGTCACGCGGGCACGCACCCGTCCTTCGTTGAAGGCAAACGGGGGTTCCTCGGCCGTGAACTCCTTGTGCGCGGCCAGAAAATCGTCGATGGCCGAAACCGGGTTGTCCCATGTCCAGTCCGCCGCGCCGCGCGGCGCGCCGGCAAACGCGGCCATGATGCCATCACAGGCGACGATATAGCCCCCCGGCATCACCATCGGCGCGTAGGCTTCCAGTTCGGCGCGCACATGCGCGCGGCTGTGGCCGCTGTCCAGCACCACCAGCACACGCTCCCCGGCGGCAATCTGCCCCTGCACCTGCGCCAGCGTGGCCGGGGCGCTTGAGTCACCTTCTATCAGGGAGATGCGCGCAGCCAGCCCGTGCGTTTCAATGGCCGCGCGGTTGGCGTCGCGAATGCTGATATCCACCCCGATCACCCGGCCATGCCCCAGAGCCGCGCACAGGCTGGCGTAAAACACCAGAGAGCCGCCATGCGCGACCCCGGTTTCCACAATCACGTCCGGGCGCAGCCGCCAGACCAGTTCCTGCACCCGGATCAAATCTTCCGGCAACTGAATCACCGGGCGGCCCATCCAGGTGAAGCTGTAGACGTATTTCACGTCCCACCCGCAGCGCAGCCACGCCGCCGACACCGCCTCAAACGCCTCGGGCGTATCGAGCGCATGGCGGCAGAGCGCACCATCGGCACCGCGCACCCGCACCTCACCGCACTCTTCGTCGATGATCAGCATCCAGCCTCCTGCCGGACAGGCAGGCGTTCTGCCGGCCGCAGCCGCAAGCTTGGCCGGTGCCGGTTAGCCGCCGGTTAATCCTCGGCCGGACGCCCCCGCCCCTGCTTGACGGTGGAGCGAATCTTCTTGCCCTCCAGCCGGCGCAGCTTCTCGCCGTACGGCGTTTTGGTCTTGTGGCGCGGGCGCGGCGGCACGGCAGCCTCCTGCAACAGCGCCATCAACGCCGCCCGCGCCGCCTGCCGGTTGCGGTCCTGGCTGCGGTGCTCGCGCGCGTTGATCACCAGCACGCCGTCCAGCGTGATCTTGGTGCCCGCCAGCCGCGCCAGCCGCAGCTTCACCTCATGCGGCACGCCGGGGGAATTTGCCACATCGAAGCGCAACTGCACGGCCGAGGAGACCTTGTTGACGTGCTGCCCGCCCGGCCCGGAGGCGCGGATGAACGTCTCGGTCAGTTCGCTCTCGTCGATTGTGATGCCGGGGCCGATCCGCAGCGTCTGCATGTTCACCGCCGTTTGGGTCCACGCCCGAAGCGCGCGGGCTGATTAGGACGGACCGGGCGCCAGCGCCAGCCAGGGTGAAAATGGGTCATTATGATGACTTTTGTTATCACATTCCCTGCACCGGACCGATTGCGATTGCTGTTACATTTTGCTGTACGGTATGGTCTGCGCCGCAATCGTCCCGCCGGCGTTGAAATGTTGCACGAGGCAGCAGGGCAGACGGTCGTTTTGAACTTCTGGCCGCCATCCTCGGGTGGCAGGCCAGACACTAGGGGGTATAATGACAGAACCTTCCGGACCATCCGCCGGG
>CAIPHQ010000290.1 GCA_903864895.1 uncultured Rhodospirillales bacterium | reverse complement strand
TGTCCGGTTTGCCGTGTGTTGTCCAGATCAGACGGACACAGCGGGCCGCGCCGCCAAACCATCGTTTGGCGGACAGGCGGCACGGGCGCCGCCTCGTTGCATCATGAGAAAATGAGGCGAACGCCGCGCATTCTGACCTGCACGCCCACACCTCAACCCTGAAGGTTGGATACGTTAAGGATATTATTTTCGAAAATACAACACAACATAAATTCACACTACAATAAATTGTCTTCCAGAAATTTTCACTTGCCGCACGCCCAACGTTCGCCTCACCATCAATATGTAATCAGATGTTCGGCCCTGCACCCCGGCAACCGGGCCGCGCCGGGTTCGCAGAATGACGGGGGCGACGATGGCAACGATTTCCTGGAAGCTGACAACCGGCGGCGGCTTCGGCAATGCGGCCAACTGGGTGGGCGGCGTGACCCCCGGCGCGGCGGACACCGCCAGCATCACCACCGCCAGCAACGCGATCATCACGCTGAATACCGGCGTGTTGACCATCGGTGCGCTCAGCATGGCGGCCACGGACGTGCTGTCGGTGGGCGGCGGGTCGATGACCATCAACGGCGCGGCCGCACTGGCTGGCGGCCTGACCGAGACCAGCGGCACGCTGGCGCTGAAAGGCGCATCGTCCATTACCGGCACGGTCACGGCAACCGGCGGCACGCTCGGCGTGGGTGCTGCTGTCACGGCCACGGCCTCCGCGGGCGGGTCGTTGAACGGTGTCACACTGATCGGCCCCGGCACGCTGACCACAAGCGGCACGTTCAGCGTGGCGGGCACGTCCACCGTGTTCGCCGGCAAGGGGCTGACCTGGAACAACACGGGCGTGGCCAATGTTGGCGGGTCGATTTACACCGGCCTCGTCAGTGGTGACACCGAAACCATCGTCAATCAGGCCGGTGCCAGCTTCAACCTGCTCAACGATGGTGCCGGCACGGTCTTCTACAACACCGCCGGAGCGTTTACCAACGCGGGCACGCTGGCCAAGACCGGCGGCACCGGCACCAGCACCATTGCCGCCGCGCTGACCAGCACCGGGACCATCAACGTGGCCACCGGCGTGTTGGCGGCATCCGGGGGCGGGGCCATTTCCGGCAGCATCACCGGGGCTGGAACCTTCGCCGTCAGCGGCGGCAGCGCCAGCATTGCGGCCGGCTCCGTGCTGAGCGTCGCGGGTCTGGCTGTTACCAGTTCCGGCGCACTGACGCTGAACCAGAACTACGCGGGTGCGCTCAGCGTTAGTAATTCCGGCACCCTGACGCTGCCCTCCGCCAAGACCATTACCGCCTCCGGGCCGGTGACGTTTGACACGCAAGGCACACTGTCTGGCGCGGGCACCTTGAACACCACCGGTACCGTCTCGGTGGTGCCGGCCGGCAGCTACTTCTTTATCGGCAACGGCGCGACATGGTCGAACAGCGGCGTCGCCAATCTGACCGGCTTCATCTACACCGGCCTCGTCGGTGGCGACACGGAAACCATCGTCAATCAGGCCGGTGCCAGCTTCAACCTGCTCACTGATGCCGCCGGCACGGCGACGTATAATACGGCGGGCACGTTCACC
>CAIPHQ010000289.1 GCA_903864895.1 uncultured Rhodospirillales bacterium | reverse complement strand
CGCCTATTTGGGCTATGAACGCCCCAGCGCCGACGGTGCGATTTTCCAGATCATCCAGGTCGCCATCGACGCAGGCATCGCCGCCGCCGCGATTGCCGACACCATCGACTTCGTGCGCACCAAGGCGCGGCCGTGGGTGGACAGCGGGCAAGAGAGCGCCACCGAGGATCACTACACCATCGCCGACATCGGCCGCCTGACGGTGCGCCTGCACGCCGCGGAAGCCCTGACCGAACGGGCGGGCCTTGCCGTGGACGCCGCTGTTGCTGACCCGAACGAGCAGACCGTGACCGCCGCGCAGGTGGCGGTGGCCGAAGCCAAGATCGCCACCACGGAAGTCGCCATCGAGGCCAGCAACAAGCTGTTCGAACTGGGCGGCACCCGCTCGACGCTGGCGCAACACAATCTTGACCGGCACTGGCGCAACGCCCGCGCCCACACGCTGCACGACCCGGTGCGCTGGAAATACCACGCGGTGGGCAATTTCTACCTCAATGGCGCGCATCCGCCGCGCCACGCGTGGAGCTGAACATCGTGACCCTGTCCCACCCCATTATCGACATGCGATGCCGCCCGGCGTTTCTGCACCGCTTCTTCGGGGCAGAGCCCGGCACGCCGGAATTTGAAACCGTGCGCTGGATGAACCGCCGCGTCGGCTCACGCGACATCGACCACTTCACCCGCGCACCCAACGCGCCAGCGCTGGCGGCGGAATTGGCCGCCGCAGGCATAACAAAGGCGGTGGTGGTGGCGCGCAGCACGCCCACGGTGCGCATCAGCAACGCGGCGGTGGCCGATGTGGTGGCAGCGTCCGGCGGGCGGCTGATTGGCGTTGCCTCCGTCGATCCGCAGGAACGCGGCGCGGCGGCGGTGGATGAAGCGCGGCATGCGGTACAGACGCTGGGGCTGGCAGGCGTGAATCTGGACGCCGGGTTCTACGCCACCCCGCTGCGCGCCGACGACGACCAATTGATGCCGCTGTATGCACTGTGTGCTGAGTTGGGCGTGCCAGCCTTCGTGATGTCCGGCCCAACCACCCCGGATTTGCGCTTCAACGACCCACTGGCGATCGACGTGGTGGCGCGCACCTTCCCAGCCCTGAAAATTGTGTGCTGCCACGGCTTCTACCCGAACATCGACGGCATGCTGGCGGTGGCTTTCCGGCACGAAAACGTGTTCGTCTCGCCGGACATGTACATCTTCGCGCCGGGGGCCGGGCGCTATGTGGAAGCCGGCAACGGCTTTTTGCAAAACCAGTTGCTGTTCGGCACGTCCTACCCGTTCCGGCCCATCGCGCAATCGGTGGCCGATTTCCAGACCATCGGCCTGACGCCAGCAGCGATTGAACATGCCATGGCGATCAATCCGGCCCGTGTGCTCGGTCTAAGCGGTTAAGGTCTGACAGGATCCGCCGGCAGGTCCATCCAAAGACACGTGGACCTGCCGGCTGCGTGCGGCGCGATTGCTTAACGATGCGCAGGCTGGCGCATATGCACCAGACCGGCATCGCCGCGCGCACGCGGATCTGGCTTGTCCACATGAAATTCCGCAACAAGCCGCGCGGGGCGGTCACTGGGCACACTCATGCGCCCGGCGAACAGCAAGGATTCTTCCGCATCACGCGCCACCAGCAGTTCAGGGGGCGGCCACCGGACTGATCCCCCGCCGCCGGTCAGTCCGCCACAGCGTCGGTTTGTTGCGCGGTCAGGCTGGCAAGCAGGTCGGCATGATGCCGCTGCGCCACATCGGGGTGCGAACGCAGGCGGCTTTTCAGCACATTCAGCCCCACATCCCGGATCAAGGGATTGGCCGGATCGCGCGTCACGCCGCGTGCCTGTGCCGCAAGGGCGGGGGGCAGCGAGATCAGCGGTATGCGCGCGTCAAGGTTGGCTCCCAAAAAGAACGCCAGCGACAGCCGGTCGGTACCAGAAGGCGGGGTGACCGCGCGATGCACGGTCGCCTTCAGATAGCCGTCCGAAGCCAGTTCCAGCAGTTCGCCAACATTGACCACGAACGCGCCGGGCAGCGGCGGCGCGTCAATCCAGCTGCCATCCGCGGCTTCCACCTGCAGGCCGCCACGGTCACTCTGATAGAGCAGGGTGAGGAAGCCGCCATCCTTGTGCGCACCTACCCCCTGATCGCTGCCAGCCGCCTCACGCCCCGGGTAGCGGATGAACTTCAGCAGCAGGTTTGGCGCGGGAGTATAAATCGATTCGAACACATCCTCCTGCTGTCCCATCGCCAGCGCGAAGGCGCGCAGCAGGCGGATGCCAAGGCCGGATACCAATGCCAGCCAGTGCTCGGCGGCGGGCCGCAGGGCGGGAAGTTGCGCAGGCCATTGATTGGGGCCTTGCAGCCGCCACCACGGCGCCGCTGCACTGCCGGGCAGCGGTGGCCGGTCCACCCCGATGTCGATCTGTTCGCGCCAGTCCGGTTGGCCGCGCGTGCGCTCCCACCCTGCCCTTGTGTAGCCACGGAAATGCGGCGAATTGACCATGTCGATGGCCAGCTTCTGCGAATCTGGCAGCGCGAAGAACTGCCGCGCGGCGCGGGCGGTGGTATCGGCGGTCTCAGGGCTGATACCGTGCCCGGTCAGATAAAAGAACCCGACTTCGCGCGCCGCCGCGCCGAGGTCATTCAGGAAGGCTGCCCGTTCCTGCGGGTCAGCGCTGAAGCGGGCAAAATCGAGGACGGGCAGGCTGGCGGGCGCAGCAGGCATTCCACGGCAACTCCAAGTGCGATCCAGACATTCATCATTCGGCTACGTATGTCAATATTTCCTACTATATTTATAGGAATTATACCCCGCGCCGTCTGCAGCCATATGGAAGGCGTTTTGGGCGATGGACGCAACATGGCCACTCCCGGCCGACGTACTGCAATGGCACCTGCACGCCGGGGCCAATGGCCTTCTGCACCCAAAGCCGGTCCTTCAGTACCTGACTGATCGGGTTAAAGCAGGCAAAATCCGGGCGCAGCACTTCATCGGCGTGTGCGGATGCAGCGGCTGCAACACCCAGAATGCCAACCGTCGGCAACAGACCCATGCCGCGCGGCCCCATCATATCTCTCGTGTCTCAAAGCAGCGCACGGCGCGCCGTTGCTGCATCACGGCATGGGTGCAATTCGAATTCGCGCGATTCAGGATCGTGCAGAAATTTTTCCAAGATTGCTGTATTGCCCTGCCAAGATGCCAGACTCGCAGGTATCTGCCCCACTTGCCTGTCATCCCGGCAGGTACCACACTCGCCGCCGAGATTGATCGGCCCAGGAGGCACGGGATGCCCAAGCAACTGCGTTTGAACGCGTTTCAAATGAACTCTGCCGTGCATCAGTCGCCGGGGCTGTGGACGCATCCGCGCGACCAGGCCGCCAGCTACAACACGCTGGCCTACTGGACGGATCTGGCGCGCACGCTGGAGCGTGGCAAGTTCGACGCGGTGTTTCTGGCCGATGTTCTGGGCATCTACGATGTATATGGCGGCTCGCCAGATGCGGCACTGACGCAGGCGGTACAAGTGCCCGTTGGTGACCCGTTGCTGCTGGTGCCTGCAATGGCCGGCGTGACCGAGAATCTGGGCTTCGGTGTCACCTGCACGCTCAGCTACGAACACCCGTATCCATTCGCGCGCCGCATGTCCACGCTCGACCACCTGACCGGCGGGCGCATTGGGTGGAATATCGTGACCGGCTATCTGGAAAGTGCCGCCAAAGGCATGGGCCTGACCCGGCAGACCGCGCATGACACGCGCTACGACATCGCAGACGAATACATGGATGTTGTGTATCAGCTGTGGGAAGGCAGCTGGGAAGACGGTGCCGTGCTGCGCGACAAGGTGGGCCGCCGCTTCACTGATCCGGCGCGCGTGCATCGCATTCAGCATGACGGCACATATTTCAAACTGGATGGCATTCATCTGTGCGAGCCGTCGCCGCAGCGGACGCCGTTGCTGTATCAGGCGGGGGCCTCGGCGCGCGGGCGGGCGTTTGCCGCCAAGCATGCCGAATGCGTTTTCATCAACGGCCCGTCGCAACAGGTGATTGCGCCGATCGTCGCCGATCTGCGCGCCCGTGCTGCTGCCGCCGGGCGCAACCCGCAGGATCTGAAGATTTTCACCATGATGACGGTGATCACCGCGCCCACCTCGCAGCAGGCGCGCGACAAATACGAAGAGTACCGCAGCTATGTCAGCGAGGAAGGTGCCCTGGTGCTGATGTCCGGCTGGACCGGGGTGGACTTTTCCAGATTGTCTCTGGACGACATCGTGCAGTACGAAAAGCGCGATGCGCAGACCTCGGCGCTGGAAGCCTTCACCACCGCCGATCCCGGCCGCACATGGACGGTGCGCGAGATTGCACAGCATGCCGCCATCGGCGGGCGCGGCCCTGTTACGGTCGGCTCGCCCGAAGAGGTGGCGGACACTTTGCAGGACTGGGTGGCCAAAACCGATATCGATGGCTTCAATCTGGCCTATGCGGTGATGCCGGAAACCTTCAGCGATTTTGTGGACCTTGTGGTGCCGGTGTTGCAGCGGCGCGGCGCCTTCAAGACCAGGTACGCGCCGGGCACACTGCGGGAAAAACTGTATGGGCCCGGCCACGCCCGTCTGGGCGCGGAGCACGCGGCGGCGAAATTCCGCCGCTAGCCGCCAGAATGCAGCGTGGGGCATGTGCTGGCGGACAGCGGTGCGAAGGCTTCGTCGCCCGGGATCGTGCGGATGATGTCATACACATCCCACGGCCCTTTCGATGCCTGCGGTGTCTTGACCCGCACCAGATACATGCCATGCACCATCTGCCCGTCGGGCCGCAGATGCCCGTCATGAAACACCGCGTCATTCACCGGTGTCGCGCGCATCGCTGCCATCACCGGCGCGGGGCCGGACGTGCCGGCGGCAGCCACGGCGCGCAGATAGTGCAGCACCGCCGAATAGGTGCCGGCCTGAATCATCGTGGGCATGGCATGGCGAATATCGTAAAAGCGCTGCGACCACGCACGGGATTCGGGTGTGCGGTCCCAATAGAACGCAGTGGTCAGCGTCAGCCCCTGCGCCACCGGCAATCCCATCGCCCTGATGTCGGTGATGAACGGCAGGAAGGCCGCCAGCTTGTGCTTGGTGCCAAGCCCGAACTCGAAGGCCTGCTTCACCGAGTTGGCGGTGTCGGCACCGGAATTGGCCAGCCCGATCACGTCAGCGCCGGACGCATCAGCGGCCAGCAATTGCGCGGAAAAATCCGCCGTGTTCAGCGGTGCCTTGGTGTGCCCCAGCACCGTGCCGCCTGCGGCCAGAATCTGTTGCGTGGCGGTGGCCTCCAGATTGGCGCCGAACGTGTAGTCGGCGGTCAGGAAGAACCAGCTCTTGCCGCCCTCGGCCACCAAGGCCCGCGCGGTGCCCGCCGACAGCGCATAGGCATCAAACGTCCAGTGCGCCCCGTACGGCGCGCATTCCTTGTTGGTCAGTGCGGTGGTGGCGGTGCTGGTGACAAGATCAACCCGCCCCTTCTCGCGCGCCACCGCCTGCACCGCGAGGGCCACAGCGGAGTTGGTCAGGTCGGTGATCATCTCCACGCCATCGCGGTCGAACCAGCGCCGCGCGATGGCGCTGCCGATATCGGGCAGGTTCTGGTGATCGGCGGAAACGATCTCGATGGTCCGGCCGAGCACGGTGGGGCCAAAATCGGCCACCGCCAGCCGTGCTGCGGCAACCGAGCCTTCACCGGCGGCATCGCCGTACGGTCCGTTCATGTCGGTCAGCACGCCGATTCTCAAAGGTGGCAAGGTTTCCGCCAAGGCCGGCGCTGCCAGCAATGTTGCGAACACGGCGAGGGTTGCAATTCGATGGGCAGGCATCATCCGTTCCAGTGTTATGTCAGGGTTTCGGTATGTTCAGCGGCGGGCGGCAGCCGGCGCACCGGGCAGGGAGTGACGGCATGACGCTCGATCCCAACGACTGGTCCGGTCTGCGCGCCCTCGGGCATCGGATGATCGATGATCTGTTCGATCAGATGGCGCAGGTACGGACACGCCCGGTCTGGCAAAATGTGCCGGACGCGGTGCGCGCGGAACTCCGCACGCCACTGCCGCAGACGGGAACCGGCGCGGAGGCCGCGTACGAGGATTTCGCCCGGCTGATCCGCCCCTACCCCACCGGCAACACGCATCCGCGCTTCATGGGCTGGGTGCATGGCGGCGGGAACGCGGTGGGCACGCTGGCGGAACTGCTCGCGGCCGGGCTGAATGCGAACCTCGGCGGGCGCGACCATGCGCCGATTGTGGCCGAGCGGCAGGTGATCGGCTGGACGGCGGAACTGCTCGGCCTGCCACCGGAGACCTCCGGCCTGCTGGTCACCGGCACATCCGTTGCCAACCTGATCGCGGTGCTGGTGGCGCGCACCGCAGCCCTCGGGGCCGGCGTTCGCACGGCAGGCCTCGGCGGGGCGCGACTGACGGCCTACACTTCCGAAAAGGCGCATAGTTGCGTCTCGCGCGCCCTGGACATGGCCGGTCTGGGCAGCAATGTGCTGCGGCTGATCCCATGCGGCGCCGAACACAGGATGGACATCGCCGCGCTGCGGGCCGCCATCGCCCGTGACCGGGCAGCGGGGATGCAGCCGTTTCTGGTGGTTGGCACGGCGGGCACTGTCGATATCGGCGCGTTCGACGATCTGGCCGCCATCAGCGCGGTGGCGCGGGCCGAGGGGCTGTGGTTTCACGTCGATGGCGCGTTCGGCGCGCTGGCCGCGCTGTCGCCAGCGCTGCGGCCGTTGCTGGATGGTGTCGAAGCCGCCGACTCGCTGGCCTGTGATTTCCACAAATGGATGCAGGTGCCGTACGACGCCGGGTGCGTACTGGTCCGCAACCCGGCGGCGCATCTGGCGGCCTTCGCGCAGAACGCGGCCTATCTGCGGCGCGAAGCGCGCGGGCTGGCGGGGGGGCATCCGTGGCCCTGCGACCTCGGCCCCGACCTGTCGCGCGGCTTCCGCGCGCTGAAAGTG
>CAIPHQ010000288.1 GCA_903864895.1 uncultured Rhodospirillales bacterium | reverse complement strand
GGCCTCGGCCAACCGGGCTTCGCCCAGATCGGCGATGCATACATTCAGGCCGCGGCGGGCGAAGGCGCAGGCGGCGGCGAGGCCGATGCCGGATGCGCCGCCGGTGACGACTGCGGTGTTGCCCGGTGTGAGGGGTGAGTCGGTCATGGCAGATCCTCCGTTTGCGCGCAGCACCTACACCTGTCGGCGGCGGCTGTGCTAGCGTTCGGCGCATGAACCGTCTGCCACCCCGTTCGCGCGGTTGCGGCCCGAAGCCCAGGTGGCTCGGGCGGGTGCTGGCGTTGCTGGCGCTGGTGCTGCAACTCGCCACCGCCAGCATGGTCCCGATGCCCGCGCTGGCCGCCGCACCGGCCCCGCCGGCGGGGTTCGATGCGGCTGGTTTTGATGCGGCCGGGTTCGATCTTGGCGCACCGATCTGCCATAGCCCCGATGTCACCAAGCCGGATGGCGGCTCCACGCCGCAACAGCATCATGCCTGTGACACCTGCGCGCTGTGCCAGAGCATCGCCCAGGGCGGCGCGCCGTTATTGCCGGGTCCGGCGGCCCTGGCGCCGCCGGTGCGCCTGACCGGTGCAGGTGGCCCGCTGCCGCCCGTGCGTGCGCCGCCACAGCGCCGCCTGAGTGCCGCCACCTCGCCACGCGGCCCGCCCGCCGCCGTCTGACCACACGCTGCTGTTGCGCGCCCGCTGCCGCGCGCCCCGTGTTTCAGACCGGCGAGGCCCATCGTGCCGAAATTCCGTTTTGCCGCCGCCCTGCTGGGCGTGCTGTGTGCCGCCGCCGCATCCCCGGCGCTGGCCCATGTGCTGCTGGTGCAGGCCGACCCGCCGCCGAACGCCACCGTCCATGCCGCCCCGGCGGCACTGACGCTGCGTTTTTCCGAGCCGATTGCACTGGCGCTGTGCCAGGTGCTGGTGCGCGATGCCACAGGGCGTGAGGCACAGATCACCGCCATACCGGTGCCGGGGGCAACCCCGTCCGATGTGGTGGTGAAGTTGTTTCCGCTGACGCCCGGGGCGTACCGCGTGGAATGGCGCGCGGTGGCCCGCGACAGCCACAACTCCAACGGCAGTTACAGCTTCACCTTCACGCCCTGAGGCGGGCTGGGTGCAGGTGCCGGGCGCTGCTGTTGCAGCACGCCCGGACAGGAGCAGTCCGATTGCTCACCCGAAAGGTCATTCCCATGTCGTATGCGCGCTTGCTGGCGGCGTTCCTGCTGCTGGCCCTGTCGAACGTGCCCGCTTCTGCCCATGCCGTGCTGCGCAAGGCAGTTCCTGCCGCAGGCAGCACTGTCCAGATAATCCCCAAGGCGATTGCGTTGCAATTCTCCGAAGCGGTAGAGCCCGGGCTTTGCCGTGTGGTGGTGCGTGACGCCACCGGGGCGGCGCTTGAGACCGGTGCCCCGCAGACGGTGCCGGGCGATGCCAAACGGCTTGTGGTGCCGCTGAAGCTGGCCAAACCCGGTGCCTACAGCGTGGAATGGCATGCCGTGTCGGTGGACACCCATGCCAGTGACGGGCATTTCCGCTTCACCGTCGCGCCCTGACGTGGCGGCTGACCTTGGCCTTGCGGCCGCGCGCTGGGTCTGGCTGGCGGCGCTGCTGTCCTGCGGCGGCGCGCTGCTGTTCCGCGCGCTGGAGCCACAGACCGCAGGGGCCGCGCAAACCCGTCTGATCCGCGCCAGTCTGGCTGTGGCCGGGCTGGCGTGGCTGGTCTGGGCCGTGGCGCAATGCGCCACGCTGGCGGGGCCGAATCCTGCCGCGTGGGGCAGCGTGATGTTGCATACCGATTTCGGCCGCGCGGCACTGCTGCAACTGGCGTTGCTGGCCGCGTGCCGCGCCACGCTGTCCGCCCCGCCCTGGGTGGCAGCGCCCTTGGCGCTCGCGGCTGTCGCGGCACAGGTGGCGCATCTGCATGGCTGGGCGATGGAAACGTCACCGGGGCGGCTGACCCTCG
>CAIPHQ010000287.1 GCA_903864895.1 uncultured Rhodospirillales bacterium | reverse complement strand
TTCCACACCATCTTCGCGCTGTTCCGCTTCGCGGTGATCTTTGAAGGCATCGCCGCCCGCGCCCGCGCCGGAAGTGCCGCCGCCGCCAATGCCGCCGCCGTGGGCGAACTCGCCCCGGTGTTTGCCCGCCGCGCGGTGGAAACCATTCAGTCCGTGCCGGGCCTGGCCTGACACGTCGGAGACCACAGCCATGAACTTCGAATTTCCGGCCGAGACGCAAGCCCTGCAGGTCAAGCTGCGCGCTTTCATGGCCGAACACGTGATCCCGCGCGATGCCGAGTGGCAGGCGGAGGCGCATCAGGGCCGTATGCCGATTGCGCTGATGGAACCCATCAAGCAGCGCGCCCGCGCCGAGGGCCTGTGGAACCTGTTCATGCCCGGCCTGCGCCCGGACCAGCCCGGCACGCGGCTGAGCAATCTGGAATACGCGCCGCTGGCCGAAATCACCGGGCGGATTCCGTGGTCGCCCGAGTTGTTCAACTGCAATTCGCCCGACAGCGGCAATATGGAGATCCTGCAAATCTGCGCCAGCGACGAACAGCGCGCGCAGTGGCTGAACCCGCTGCTGGACGGCACGATCCGCTCGTGCTTCTCGATGACCGAGCCGGATACCGCATCGTCCGACCCCACCAACCTGCAGACCACCATCACGCGTGAGGGCAACCAGTATCGCGTGCGCGGCCGCAAATGGTTTTCCACCGGTGCGCTGCATCCGAACTGCAAGTTTTCCATCGTGATGGGCCGCTCCGACCCCGAGGGCAAACTGCCGCCGCACAGTCAGTATTCCATGATCCTCGTGCCGCTCGACACGCCGGGCGTGCGCATCGTGCGCAACGTGTCGATCATGAACCACCACTCGCCGGAAGGGCATTGCGAGATCGCGTTCGATGCGCTGGTGCCTGCCAGCAACATGCTGGGCAAGGAGGGTGACGGGTTCACCATCGCGCAGCAGCGGCTTGGGCCGGGACGCATCCATCACTGCATGCGCACCGTGGGCCAGTGCGAACTGGCGCTGGAACTGATGGTGGCGCGCGCCAAAAGCCGCCACGCCTTCGGCAGCCCGCTGTCCGGCTATGCGAACATTCAGGACTGGATTGCCGAATCGCGCATCGAGATCGATCAGGCGCGCCTGCTGACGCTGAAGGCCGCGTGGACAATGGACAAGCTGGGCAACAAGGCCGCGCGCGTGGACGTGTCGGCCATCAAGGTGGTCGCCGCGCGCTTGCAGACCCGCGTGCTGGACCGCGCCATTCAGGTGTTTGGCGCAGCGGGCCTGACCGAGGACACGCCGCTGGCCTATCTGTGGACATGGGGCCGCGCGCTGCGCTTCATCGACGGGCCGGACGAGGTGCATCTGCGCACCATCGCCAAGGCCGAACTGAAAAAATCCGCCACGCACTGACACGCTGACCGCAGGAAATCCCATGCGCACGTCCATTTTCATCGCCGGTTACGCCCGCACGCCGTTCACCCCTGCCCGCAAGGGCGCCATGGCCGGGGTGCGGCCGGACGATCTGGGCGCACACGCCATCCGTGCGCTGCTGGCGCGCACCGGCGTGCCGGGCGAGGACATTGAAGACGTGCTGTGGGGCTGCGCCTTCCCCGAAGGTGAGCAGGGCATGAATATCGGCCGCGTGGTGGGCCTGCTGGCCGGGCTGCCGATCACCACCGCCGGGGCCACGGTGAACCGCTGGTGCGGCTCGGCCATTCAGGCGGTGCAGATCGCGGGTGGCATGATTGCGATGGGCGCGGGTGACGCATTCATCGCGGGCGGCACCGAATGCATGTCGCGCGTGCCGATGATGGGCTTCAACCCGCTGCCGCCGCCGCAATGGAGCGCGCAGGAAGTACTCGATTTCATCAATGTCGGCCTGACCGCCGAACGCGTGGCCGAGCAATACGGCCTGACCCGAGACGATCAGGACCGCTTCGCGCTGGCCAGCCACAGCAAGGCAATGGCGGCGCAGAAAGCCGGAAAGCTGGCGCAGGAAATCGCCCCCGTCACGGCGGGCAACACCGTGGTGGAGCACGATGGCTGCGTGCGCGAAACCTCACTGGAAAAACTCGCGGGTCTGAAAACCGCGTTCAAGGCGGATGGCACCGTCACCGCCGGCAGTTCCTCGCCGATGACCGATGGCGCGACCGCCGTGCTGGTGTGCAGTGAGGCGTATCTGCAGCGTACCGGCCTCGCGCCGCTGGCGCGCATTCGCAGCTTTGCCGTCTCGGGCTGCGAGCCGGGCGTGATGGGCCTCGGCCCCATTGCCTCCACCCGCAAGGCGCTGGCCCGCGCCGGGCTGACCGTGGACGATCTGGACATTGTCGAGATGAACGAGGCTTTCGCCGCGCAGGCGGAAGCCTGCCGCCGCGATCTGGCGATTCCAGCCGAGAAGCTGAACATCGACGGCGGTGCCATTGCCATCGGGCATCCGCTGGGCG
>CAIPHQ010000286.1 GCA_903864895.1 uncultured Rhodospirillales bacterium | reverse complement strand
GACCATGTAGAAATTCTACGATCAAATAGATACTTGGAGGTGGATCATGGCCAGCAGGGTTGCGTTGACGTTCATAGCAATATCACTTTTGGGGATGGTCAGTCTTGCATTGGGACTTGCGTTCTATTTTCGTGCGCAATGGGCATGGGCCCATTGGGAACCAGAAATGGAGAGCCTCGCGGCTTTACTTCCCCCTGGAGATTTAAATTTCGATAAAAATGAAGATAAAATATTTCATGAATTTGAAGTATTACATAAATCTTACGAGTTAATTATTTGGCCCATTAATGTGATAAGTGCGTTAATCGCTTTTCTTGGAGTGCGCGGAACCCAAGAATCAATGCAAGTTATCAAACGTTTGAATGGAACTTGGTATTTTGTGTCAACAATTTCGCAAAATAAACGGATAACTCGTGTATCGAGAGGCCAAATTAGCTTTCGTTCCTTAGAAAAGGCTGGAAAACGGCCTGCTGCAAGTCTGGCAAAAGGAATGATTATTCAAGTACATGGACAAACGCCGGTTGACGGAGCTTTTGAAGCAGATTCGATCGTAATCGGAAACGTGCACCCTTATTGCATATATTTGGAATGGAATTATGTACAGAATAACACGCGTGCCCTAACAAAAATCATAACGGCAGCGGGTGATTTCAATAAAAAGCGACCGACAACCGTAAAGGGGATTTTTGTTCTGCACGATGTTGCCGGTGCAGGCGAAACATATTACTATGAAACTGACGAAAGAGCTGAAGCTGAGTATCGAAATTTTGTTAAAGAGGTCGATAAACACAATAGTGACTAGATTTCGTAACGTAATCAGCGCCTGTAGCCCTGACGCAATGGCGATGCAGTCCGCGTAGCCCGGATACAGCGCCGGAGCAGGACAGGTGCAACATGCCGACGCAGGCATCGGCAGATTCACCTGTTGCGTCTCAACCCGCCACTGCGGTGAGCGCGCCGGTGCAATCATTGTCCGGCATCGTTGTCGCCGTTACCCAAGTTCCAACCTCTGTCACATGCGGTGCCCCCGCATCCGCTTCAGCCCGCGTAGCCCGGACATCGTGGCGATGCGTGACGCTTGCAATCTTCCTTGCCGGATCGCCATCACCCCCGCAACACTTCCCACCTTGCCCCGTCCACGACCATATGTTATTAAATCTAACATGTGCGCCGCCCTCCCCACCAACCACTTCGCCGCACTCACCGAGACGATGTGCGGCCTCATCGCCCGCCATGGCCTCGCCCGGCGTCTCGCCGCGCCGTTGATCGTGCTCATCTGGGGCCGGGTGCGCGGCATCGGGGCGCAGGCCGAGGCGTTGCTGGCGCGGGTGCGGGCCGGGCAGTTGCGGCGCTACCCCGCCCGCACGCCGCCGCGCCCTTCCGCCACAAAACGCCGCCCCAATACGCCGCGCGCCCTGCCGCACCGCCGCGCGTGGCTGGTGGTGCTCATCCCGCAAACCGCCGCGAGTGCGGCACATCTGCAAACCCTGCTGACCCATCCGGACACCCCGGCGCTGCTGGCCGCCGCCCCGCAACTGCGCCGCACGCTGCGCCCGCTGTGCCACATGCTGGGGGTCGATCTGCCAAAAACCCCGCCGCCCGCGCCGCCGCCGCACACTGGCGGTGAAGCCCATCCGCCTCCATCGCCGGCCACACCCCGGCCACCCGCGCCTCAAACGCCGCCGGCAACGGCCCCCATCGTTTTCACACGTCCTGCATTCCACCGCCGGCGGCAATGCCGCAGCCGGGACGCGCCCGCCCTGGCGCATCGCATTTCCCGATACCCCATGCCGATTTGTGCGCTGCCGCATCGCGGCGGCGCGTGCTTTGCTGGCGCGGCAGGAACAGGGATGCTGCCATGACCGCACGGGCTGACATGCTGGGGCAACTGGCCAACCGCCGCATCGGCCACGCGCTGCCGCGCGCGTTCTACACCGACCCGGCGTATTATCAGCTCGATCTGGAATCCATCTGGTACAAGGACTGGGTCTTCGCCGGCCACGACTGCGAACTGCCCGCCCCCGGCGCGTTCCTGACACTTCAGCTTGGTGACTACCCCATCCTGCTCGTGCGCGGGCGGGACGGCGATATTCGCGCCTTCCACAATGCCTGCCGCCATCGCGGCTCCCGCATCTGCTCCACGGGCCACGGCAGCGTGGCGCGGCTGAAATGCCCGTATCACCAATGGACCTACGAGCTTGATGGCCGCCTGCACTATGCCCGCGACATGGCGGACGGCTTCGACAAGTCGGCGTACGGGCTGAAGCCGGTGCACTGCCAGAGCGCGGGCGGCTATTTGTTCGTCTGCGTGGCGCAGGACGCGCCGGATTTCGCGCCGTACCGCGCGGTGGCCGAGACCTATCTCGGCCCGCACCGTCTGGCCGAGACGAAGGTGGCGTTCGAAAGCACCATCATCGAGCAGGCCAACTGGAAGCTGGTGTGGGAGAATAACCGCGAGTGCTACCATTGCAGCGGCAGCCACCCGGAACTCTGCGTCACCTTCCCCGAACGCCCGACTCTGGCGGTCACCGGCGGGGACATGGTGGACCCCGATGACATGGCGGCGTGGGCGCGCTGGGAAGCCCAAGGGTTGCCGAGCCGCTACTGCATTGCCGAGGACGGCAATTTCCGCCTTGTCCGCCTGCGCCTGCTGGAAGGGATGGTCAGCTACACAATGTCCGGCCAGCCTGCGGTGCGGCGGCCGTTGAGTGACAGCGTCACCGGCGCTGACATCGGCGCGCTGCTGATGTTCCATTTCCCCACCACATGGAACCACGTGCTGGGCGACCACGCCCTCAGCTTCCGCGTGCTGCCGCTCGGCCCCACACAGACGCAGGTCACCACCAAATGGCTGGTGCACAAGGATGCGGTGGAAGGCGTGGACTATGATCTGGCCAACCTGACCCATGTGTGGCTGCAAACCAACGAGCAGGACCGCCGCATCGTGCAGGAAAACCAGATCGGCGTGAGCTCACCGGCCTATGAGCCGGGCCCGTATTCGGCGCTGCATGAAAGCGCGCTGGTGCAGTTCCAGGAGTGGTACGCAGGCGCGGTGCAGCGCGGTCTCGGCGGCCCGGCGCGGGCGCTCAGCCGCGTGGCCTGAGCAGGCCGGGGTGGAAGCGCCCCAGCAGCATGAACGCCCCGCCCGCCACCAGCCCCCAGAACGCGCCGCCGATGCCCAGCAGCGACACGCCCGACCCGGTGACCAGAAACGTGATGATGGCGGCCTCGCGCGATGCCGGGTCCTGCGCCGCCCCCAGCAACGCGCCGCCAAACGCCCCCAGCAGCGCCAGCCCGGCCACGGCCTCGATCAGAATGGGGGGCGCTGCGGCAATGAACGCGGTGGCGGCGGTGGCCAGCAGCCCCAGCACAATATACATCACCCCCGCCGCAACGGCGGCCCAGTAGCGCTTTTTGGCATCAGGCTGCGCATCCGGCCCCGCGCACATCGCCGCCGTAATGGCGGCCAAACAGACCGCATGGCTGCCGAACGGCGCGGCAATCACCGAAGACAGGCCGGTGGAGCGGAAGATCAGCCCCGCATCGGCGCGGTAGCCGTTCACCACCATCACCGCCATGCCGGGGATGTTTTGTGAGGCCATGGTGACAATGAACAGCGGCACCGCAATGCCGATAATGGCCGGCAGCGTGATGACCGGCATGGTCAGCACCGGCGAAGGCCACAGCGGCCCCATGCTGGAAGCCGACAGATGCGCCGTGCCGGCAATGCCGAGGGCCGCCACCACCACGGCCGCCGGCACCGCATACAACCGCTTGATCCGCGCCATGACCGCCCAGGCCAGCACCACCGGCAGCCCCAGCAGCGGCGCTTCGGCCACCGCCCGCACCGGGGCAAGGCACATGCCCAGCAACACGCCCGCCAGCATGGCGCTGGCCAGGGGGGTGGGAATGGCGCTGACCCAGCGCCCCAACGGCCTCCACAACCCGGCCGCTACAATCAGCAGCCCGCAGACAATGAACGCGCCCACAGCGGCCCCGAAACCGCCCTCCATCGCCCCGGTGGTGGCCAGCAGCGCCGCCCCCGGCGTGGACCATGCCACGGTCACCGGAATGCGCCCGCGCAGACTCAGGATGATGCCGCACACCCCCATCGCCACCGACAGCACCATCAGGCCGGACGCCGCCTGGCTCTGCGTGGCCCCCACGGCCACCAGACCGTGAATGATGACCGCAAAGGAACTGGCAAACCCCACAAAGGCCGACAATGCGCCCGCCGCCACGGCCTGGCCGGACAAATCTTTCAACATCGCGTTCGTCTATCCCGTCACGGCCTGCTGCGCTGCGGCGACGAAACGCCCGGTGAAGGCATCGCGCAAGCCCGGCCGCCAACTCATCACCGTCGGCACCACCGGCAGACGGTCCACAAAAGGCCGCAGGATCAGGCCGGAGGTGTCGTACCGGCTCGGCGGCCCGGCATGAATGGTCAGCCCCATGCCCGCGCCGACCATGGCAAAAATCGCCGACAACGTGCTGGCTTCCTGCACCACGCGCGGCGCGGCACCCACCTGCTCGAAGGCGCGGCCCAGAATGGCGCGGAACGCCGACCAGCCCTCCATGGCCCCCAGCACCAACGGCTCCGCCGCCGCCTCGGCCAGCGTGGGCAGGGCAGGGCGGCGGGCCAGCCGATGGGCGTGCGGCAGGCCGAGCAGCAGGTCCTGCGACTCCAGCGTCAGGCTTGCCACGTCGGGGCTGTCGAACGGACCGATCATCAGCCCGATGTCGATCTCCCCCCGCAACAGCGCCACGCGCTGCCGCTCGGTGGCCATGTAGATGAGGTCCACACTGACATCCGGCTCCCGCGCCTTGAACGCGGGCAGGATGGCCGGCAGCAACCGGTGGGTGGCGAAATCCATGTAAGCCACGCTCAGCCGCCCCCGCCGCCCCGCCTGCGCCGCCCGCGCCGCCTGCTGCGCACGCTCGGCGGCGGCCAGCAGGGCCCGGGCGTCGTCCAGAAACACCGCCCCTGCCTCGGTGAGGGCCACATGATGGGTATCACGGGTGAACAGCGTGGCCCCGAGCCTTGCTTCCAGATCACGGATGGTGCGGCTGACGGCGGGTTGGGCCATATGCGCGCGCTCGGCAGCGGCGCGGAAACTGAGTGTTTCGGCCACCGCGACAAAGGCGCGCACATGGCGGAGATCATACGTCATGGTGATGCCTAACACGCATGACCAGCGGCGAAAACGCTATTTCCCCGGCGTGCAGCGCAGCGATAGCGTCCTTTCACACACAAGGCAGGAGCCACCGCGATGCAAACCTCCGACGAAGTCAAGAATGCGCTGAACGTGCTGTTCCGCGCCAATTCCGAACTCTATTCCGAGCGCGGCTTTCAGCGCCGCATCGGCTACGGCAAGAAGCCGGCGCTGATCAACATCGACCTTGCCAATGCCTGGACCCGCCCGGGCAACGCGTTTACCTGCGACGGCATGGAGACCATTATCCCCGGCGTGCAGGCGCTGCTGACCGCCTTCCGCGCGCGCGGCCTGCCGGTGGTTTATACCACCACCGCCTACAACGTCACTGAAGGCCCGAACAGCGACATGGGCATGTGGGTGCACAAGATTCCGGTGGAAGTGCTGCAGGAAGGCTCGGACGCCGTGCAGATTGACAGCCGGATAGCACCGCTGCCGAACGAGATGGTGATCGTGAAAAAGCGCGCCTCCGGCTTCAACGGCACGTTCCTGAACGGCTATCTGAAGGCCTGCGGCGTGGACACCATCATCGTCACCGGGGTCACCGCCGCCGCCTGCGTGCGCCACACCATCGAGGACGGCATCGCCGAAGGCTTCCGCCCGATTGCAGTGCGGGAATGCATCGGCGACCGCATCGCCGGTGCGGTGGAGTGGAACCTGTTCGATATCGACGCGAAATTCGGCGACGTGGAGCCGCTGGAGAACGTGTTGACCTACTTGCGCGGCAATGCCATCGGCTAATACCAGACTGGCCCCGGCCACTGATGCGGCCGGGGCGGCTGCGCTATAGTCAGACTGAGGATTCCGGGAGTGAAGCAATGATCCGTGTGGGCGTGGACGTCGGGGGTACCTTTACCGACATCGTTCTGGAGCGCGGATCACCCGGCGGCGGGCAGCAGGTTGTGGTGCACAAGGTGCCCAGCACGCCGGCCGACCAGAGTGAAGCGGTGGTGCGCGGCGTGGTGGAAGCCTGCGCCATCGCGGGTGTGGCCCCCGGTGAGGTGGACTTCGTGTTCCACGGCACCACGGTTGCCACCAACATGATCATCGAGCGCAAGGGCGCCGAGGTGGGCATGATCACCACCAAGGGCTTCCGCGACATCCTGCACATGGCCCGGCACAAGCGGCCGCACAATTTCTCGTTGCAATTCGATGTGCCGTGGCAGTCCAAGCCGCTGGTCAAGCGCCGCAACCGCATCGCGGTGACCGAGCGCATCATGCCGCCCACCGGCACGGTGGAAACGCCGCTGGATCTCGGTGAGGTGGAAGCCGCCGCCGAGTTGTTTGCCAAGCGCAAGCTGGATGCGGTGATTATCGCGTTCCTGTTCGCCTTCCTGAACGACGGCCACGAGCAGCGCGCCAAGGAAATCGTCAAGCGCGTGCTGCCGGATGCGTTCGTGTGCGCGTCGTCCGACGTGGTGAACGTGATCCGCGAGTATGAGCGGTTCAGCACCTGCGCCATGAATGCCTATATCGGCCCGAAGACGTCGCTGTATCTGCGCAATCTGGAACAGCGCCTGCGCAACGCGGGCGTGCGCGCCGAAGTGCGTATCATGCAGTCCAACGGCGGCATCTCGACGATTGAAAATTCGTCGGTGCGTCCGGTGGGCCTGCTGCTGTCCGGCCCGGCCGGCGGCGTGATTGGCGGGCGCTGGACCGGTGAGGCGTGCAGCACCGGCAACGTCATCACCATCGACATCGGCGGCACCTCGGCCGACATCAGCGTAATTGAAGACGGCCAACTCCGCATCAAGAACCCGCGCGACACAGAAGTGGCCGGCCTGCCGGTGCTGGTGCCGATGATCGACATCGATGCCATCGGCGCAGGTGGCGGCTCGATTGCCTATATCGACGCGGGCGGCGCGTTCCGCGTGGGGCCGCGCTCGGCCGGCGCGGTGCCCGGCCCGGCCTGCTACGGCAATGGCGGCACCGAACCCACCGTGACCGACGCACAGGTTGTGCTGGGGCGGCTGGATCAGGAACAGTTCCTCGGCGGTGATCTGAAGATCGACCCGGCGCTGGCGCATGAGGCCATCAAGACGCATATCGCAGACAAACTCGGCCTGAGCGTGGTGAATGCCGCCATCGGCGTGCTGAAGATCATCAACAACAACATGGCGCTGGCCATCAACGCCAACTCGGTGGCGAAGGGCGTGGACCCGCGCAACTTCTCGCTGATGGGCTTTGGCGGCGCGGGGCCGCTGCATGTGGCGGCCCTGTCCGAGATGATCTACGCGAAGGACTGCATCTCTCCGCTGCATCCCGGCATCACCGCCGCGATGGGGCTGCTGGTGACGGAACTGCGCTATGAATTCACCCGTTCGGTGCTGACGGTGCTGAACACCGCGACGCCGGAAGAATTCGCTACCACCAACGCGGCGCTCGATGCCTTGCAGGCGGAAGCGGCGGCGCGCCTGACGGCGGACGGCATTGCAGCGGACAAGCAGAAATTCGTGCGGATTGCCGAGTGCCGCTACGCAGGGCAGGGGTTTGAACTGCGCGCGGAAATTCCGGCGGCGGCGCTGAGTGCCGCCAACGTGGGTGCGGTGATCACCAACTTCTTCAACGCCCACAAGCAGGTGTATGGCCACGCGTTCGCCGACCAGATGGTGGAAGTGGTCACGCTGCGCGTGATCGGCACCGCCGAAGTGGATACGCTGAAGCTGCCGGAACTGGCCAAGGGTGGACGCACCGACCCGGCGGAGGCGCTGGCCTATGTGCGTGACACCATCTTTGATGATGGCAAAGCCACGCCCACGCCGCGCTACATGCGCAGCAGACTGCTGGACGGCGACATCATTCGCGGCCCGGCTTTGGTGGTGCAGCACAACTCCACCACGCTGCTGCCGCCCGGCTACACCGCCCGCGTGCTGTCGCATGGCGACATGCACATCGTTCGCGCCTGATCCCTGCAAGAAGGAACCGGCATCATGAGCCAAGACGTCGATCCGATTACCCTGCAGGTTGTGGGCGGGGCGCTGCATTCCATCGCCGAGCAGATGGGCAACGTGCTGTACCGCATGTCCTACTCCTCGATCATCCGTGAGAGTCAGGATCTGGGCGCGGGCCTGTTTGACGCGCAGTTTCAGACGCTGTGCGAGAGCGATTCCACGCCGATGCATATCGGCTCGCTGCCCGGCTATCTGCGCGGCATCGAGAAAAGCATTCCGCTGGATGCCTGGAAGCCGGGTGATTGCTGCATCCACAATCACCCGTATTTCGGCGCCAGCCACTCGCCCGACATCGCCATCGTGATGCCGATCTTCTTTGAAGGTGAGTTGGTCGGTTTCTCGGCGAATACCGCGCACCATGTGGATATTGGCGCTGCGACACCGGGCCTGATTATCGACGTGCCGGACATGTATGCCGAAGGCATGCTGCTGAACGGCCTTAAGCTGTATGAGGAAGGCAAGCGCAACGAGTTCCTGTGGAAGTTCATCCGCGACAACACCCGCGTGCCGGGGTTGGTGATGGGTGACCTTGAGGCGCAGATCGCGTCTGCCGAACTCGGTGTGCGGCGCTTTCAGGAATTGCTGGCGCGCTACGGCAAGGGCGTAGTGCAGCAGTGCTGCAAGCAGTTGATGGACTACTCGGAAGGCGCACTTCGCCGCGCCATTGCCGCCATTCCGGATGGCGACTACGTGGCCGAAGGCTTTCTGGATGACGACGGTCGCAACCGTGGCAAGACGCTGCCGATCAAGGTGACGGTGAAGGTGCGCGGCGACGGCGTGGAAGTGGACCTGACCGGGTCTTCCCCGCAGGTGCCCACCGCCTACAACGTGCCGTTCGAAGGCTCCACCAAGGTGGCGTGCTACTTCGCGTTCCGCGCGCTGCTGCTGGACACTTACACGCTGGCCGACCCGATTCCGGCCAACGAGGGTTCGTTCCGCCCGGTGAAGGTCACCGCACCTTTGGGCTGCATCTACAACCCGATTGCGCCGACCGCTGCCGAGGCCCGTTTCTCGCAGATTCAGCGCGTGGTGGACCTGATCATCAAGGCGCTGGCCCCGGTGGTGCCGGACAAGGCGACGGCGGGCAATGCCGCCACGCTGTCCTTTGCCGCGTATTCGGGCGTGCGCCCGAACGGCAATTACTGGGTGTTCCTTGAGGTGAACGAAGCCGCGATGGGCGGGCGTCCGCAATCGGACGGGCCGGACACCGTGGAAGAACTGATGCGCAACACGCGCAACAACCCGCTGGAAGATCTCGGCATGCATCTGCCGCTGATCTGCGACCGCTACGAGGTGCGGGACGACGTGTTCCCCGGGGCTGGCAAGTTCCGTGGCGGGCAGGGCGTGGTGAAGTCGCAGCGCTTCCTGTCACCCGGCTTTGTGACGCATGAGAGCGACCGGCATGAGGACGCGCCGTGGGGCGTGTTTGGCGGGCAGGCCGGGCATGGCGGGCGGATGCAGGTGCACAACATCGCCAACCCGGAAGATGCGCGCAGCGAATACGCCAAATTCTCCGGCATGCGCGCCGAAGCGGGTGATGTGGTGACGTATTTCAGCCCGGTCGGCGGCGGCTACGGCGACCCGCTGGACCGCGACCCGGCCAAGGTGCTGGACGATGTGCTGGACGATTTCATCACCGTCGAGCACGCGCACGACGTGTATGGCGTGGTGTTCGACGCCGTGGATGATGGCTATGGCTGGGCGGTGAATGCCGAAAAGACGGCGGCGCGGCGGGCAGAGTTGCGCAAGTAACGGCGCGGGCCGTGGCCGGGGTTTCCCCCGGCCACGGACTCCGGCGTCAGGTAAATTCGACCGAAACCTGCACGGTCCGCGCGGCTTCCATCGCCGCCGCCACCTGCAACGCGCGCACCTCGTGGAAGCCCGGCACCACGATCTGCATGCCCACCGGCGTGTTCTCGGCGGAAAGGCCCATCGGCAGCGCGATGCCGGCCAGATCCAGATAGTTCACGAAGCGGGTGAAGGTTGCGGGGCTGGTGGCCTCGTCGGCCTCGGCCAGCGGCGGGGCCGGGAACGGCGTGGCGGGTGTCAGCAGCGTGTCGATGCCGGAGAAGATTTCGGCGGTTGCGGCGATTTGCGCGCGCTGGCGGGCCATTTCGTCGAGCAGCCACGGGGCAGGGATGTTGCGCGCCGCGCGCATCCGTCCGGCCACCGGGGCACCGAGGCGGCAGGGTTCCGCATTCACCAGCGTTTCGTAGAAGTGATACGCCTCGATGGAAATCAGCCCGCCGAGCGCCGCCAGATATTCCGTCATCGGGCGCGGCATGGTGGCGGGCGTGAGGACCGCGCCGAGTTTGGTGAGCAGCGCCTGCGTTTCGGCGTAAACCCGTGCCGTATCCGGGTGCAGCGTGACCTCCGGGGCTTGCAGCACGCCGATTCGCAGCCCCTTGATACCCTGCGCCAGTTTGGCCAGCGGATCGGCGGCGAAGGCGGTGCCGCCCACGATGCGCGGCGCGTCACCGGCCAGCAGGGCGGCGAACAGGCGGGCGGTATCGGCCACGGTGCGGGCCATCGGGCCGACGGTGTCGAAGCGGTTGGACAGCGGCAGCACGCCCGAAGTGGGCAGCAACCCGGCGGTGGTTTTCAGCCCCACCAGACCCGAGAACGACGCGGGCACGCGGATGGAGCCGCCCGTATCGGTGCCAAGCCCGGCGGGAACCAGACCAGCGGCAACGGCGACGGCGGTGCCGTTGGAGGAGCCACCCGGCACGCGATGGGTGGCCATGTCCCACGGGTTGCGTGGCGCGCCGAGCGACACGTTCGTGCCCCAGCCACCGAACGCGTATTCCACCGTATGGGTCTTGCCCGCCACCACCGCGCCCGCCGCGCGCAGGCGCTTGACCACTTCGGCATCCTCGGCCGCCGGGGCCGCGCCGTCACGGGTGAACGATCCGCCGCCGGTCGGCAGGCCCGCCACGTCGATGATGTCCTTGATGCCCACCACCATGCCTGCCAGCGGCCCCGCCGGG
>CAIPHQ010000285.1 GCA_903864895.1 uncultured Rhodospirillales bacterium | reverse complement strand
TCCAACAGGATTTCGCCGGCATAGCCGGTGAAATCACGCGGGTTGGACGGCCCAAGCAATGGCAGGAACAGGAACGGGCCTTCGTCCACGCCCCACAGCGCCAGCGTGATGCCGAAATCGCTGCCATGCTCCTTGTAGCCCATGTCGGAGGCGACATCGAAAATGCCGCCGAAGCCCATCGTGGTGTTCACCAGCAACCGCATCAGCGTATCGCCCGCGCGGCGCGGCTTGCCCTGCAACATGTCATTGGCCAGCGTGGCCGGGCTGGCCAGATTGGCCAGCACGCCGTGCACCGTGCTGCGGACACCTTCTGGCACGAACAGCCGGTAGCCCTTGACCACCGGGCGGATCAATACCGTGTCGATGCCAGTGTTGACCTTGTAGAGCACACGATTGGTGGGCTCCAGCGGGTCGTTGGTTTGCTGGAATTCGGCCACGGCCTCGGGGTCATCGGCGGGTGGCGGCGTGGCGCAGCCGCTCAGAGCCACGGCGACGGCGAGCGCCGCAAGGATGGCCTTGCCGGTCTGCAATTGTTTCATCGCGCCCATGGTGCCCTCATAGAGCTTTGCGCCCAATCAGCAAGGCTCAGCATTAGGGGATCGAAAGTCCAACGTGTAGGGCCGCAACCCTAACATCTGTCCGGCGCTTGCGCCCCGGCCGTGTGACCGGGGCAACAAACTGCATGCCAGTGGGCCGGCGTGCGACGATTGGCGGTTGCATGCGAACATAAAGACATGTTTATGTCTTGGGGACACGGAGGCCCGCCATGACCCCAGCACCCACCCTGCATGCCGCAAGTGCCACGTTCCCCCCCGGCCCGCATGCGCCGCTGCTGCCAATGGCGGTGCCTGCCGGGCCACGCCCGGCGCTGTCGTTCGAGTTCTTTCCGCCGCGCACCGAGGCGCTGGACGCGCAATTGTGGGCCTGCATCGCAAGGCTGGCCCCGCTGGCCCCGCGCTTCGTGTCAGTCACCTACGGTGCGGGCGGCAGCACACAGGCGCGCACGCTCGCGGTGATCCGCCGCCTGCTGGCCGAAACCGGTCTGACACCCGCCGTGCACCTGACCTGCGTGGGTGCGTCGCGCGGTGAGATCGACGATCTGGCGCGGCAATACTGGGATCTCGGCGTGCGCCATATCGTCGCCCTGCGCGGCGACATGCCCGGCGGTGAGCCCTACATGCCGCATCCGCAGGGCTACGCCTACGCCGCCGATCTGGTGGAGGGCCTGCGCCGCATCGGCAAATTCGACATCTCGGTGGCCGCGTACCCGGAAGTGCATCCCGCCGCCGTCAGCGCCGAAGCCGATCTGGACAATCTGAAGCGCAAGCTGGATGCCGGGGCGGACCGGGCCATCACCCAGTATTTTTTCGACGCCGACACCTATCTGCGCTTTCTGGACCGCACGGCGTCGGCGGGCATCACCGCCCCCATCGTGCCGGGCATCCTGCCGGTGTCGAACTATGCGCAGGCGGTGAAATTCTCCGCCGCCTGCGGTGCGACTGTGCCCGCATGGCTTGGCCGCCTGTTCGAGGGTCTGGACGACGACGCCGAAACCCGCCGCACCATTGGTTCGTATGTCGCAGCCCAGCAGGTGCGCGCGTTGCAGGCGGCGGGTGTGGACGAGTTCCATTTCTACACGTTGAACCGGCCGGAGATGGTGTACGCGACCGCGCATATTCTGGGCGTGCGGCCGGTGGCGCGGGCGTAATCCAGCTTCTGTGCGCCAGGGGCGTCGAACGCCCCCCCCGGTTGGCCTGACTCGGCGGCACCGCCTATATCTGCCGCATGACCGAGTATCTCACCCGCCTGAACCCCGAGCAGCGCCAGGCCGTCGAAAGTGTCGATGGGCCGGTGCTGGTGCTGGCGGGGGCCGGCACCGGCAAGACGCGGGTGCTGACCACGCGCTTCGCCCATATCCTGCTCACCCGCCGCGCCTTTCCCAATCAGGTGCTGGCCGTGACCTTCACCAACAAGGCGGCGCGCGAGATGCGCGAACGGGTGGCCGCC
>CAIPHQ010000284.1 GCA_903864895.1 uncultured Rhodospirillales bacterium | reverse complement strand
TTCACCAGCGTATCCGCTTGCCACGGCCTGGTGCGCGCCGCATCGGCATGGCCGCCCCACAGATCAGCCACCACCACGCCGTCCACGGTCACGGCGAGCGCTGCGCCATGCTCCATGCCATCGGTGAAGCCTTGGGCGAGGGCGTCGCGCAGGCCGGCGAAACGCGGGTCTAGAATGGCAGATTGCATCTGCCTCAAACCTTCTTAAAGGTGACAAGAAGATTCAACATAGTACTTAATGATATACTGTTCATCGAAAGCCACTGGCAAACGAGGCACGGATTTACTAAAAAAAGTTCCACATTGACCGGATTGCCCTTTTGTGTCGTTAGACTCGTTTTCTGTTTGTAGAAAAAATCTGCAAAAAACGCTTGCGCTGCATGCACTATAGACTCTGCACCAAATTTTTCATGATTTTTCTTTAATTTTGGATCGGATTTTGGTGACACAAGTTCTAACTCACAATCCATTTTCCAAATAATATTAGGATCCTTGTTGATCTCAATTAGCCGATCTTCGCGGCTTTTCGTGTAATGTCCAATTCCACTCGACCCGCAAATATTGTCGGAGATTGCAACATAAACTATCGCCATCTCGTGCCTCCGTCAGATTTTCCAAGAGACGACGTGGGCAGCCTGCTCGGCTACCCACGTCTCCAAAGTTACACCACCGTCAGGCTCTCGCGGCGCAGCTGCACCGCCAGTTCGTCCAACGCCTTGCCGGTGCCATCGACGAACTCGTCCACTTCGGCTTCGGTCACGATCAGCGGCGGGCAGAAGCCCAGCAGATCGTTGATCATCGCGCGGCCGATCACGCCGTTGGCTTCCATCAGCTTGGCGGCGCGCGCGCCCACCTTCAGCTTCGGGTCGAAGTTCTTGTGCGTGGCCTTGTCCGCCACCAGTTCCACGCCCGCAATCAGGCCGGTGCCGCGCACTTCGCCCACCAGTTCATGGCCGGCAAACCGCTCGCGCAGGCGCTTCTGCATGTAGGGGCCAACTTCGCCCACGTGCTGGCCGATATTGGTCTCGTCGTAGATCTTCAGCGTCTCCACCGCAACCGCCGCCGGAACCGGATGGCCGGAATAGGTGAAGCCGGTGCCGAAGCTGCCGATCTTGTGGCTTTCGCTGGCCAGCGCCTGGAACACGCGCTCGTTCACCATCACCGCGCTGATGGGCAGGTACGAGGACGACAGCGCCTTGGCGCACACCAGAATATCGGGCTTCAGGCCCATGGTCTGGCTGCCCCAGTAGTTGCCGGTGCGCCAGAAGCCGTTGATGACCTCATCAGCCACCAGCAGCACGTCGTATTTCTTCAGCACCGCCTGAATTTTCTCGTAGTACGTGGCCGGCGGCACGATCACGCCGCCCGCGCCCAGAATCGGCTCGGCCCACATCGCGGCCACAGTGTCCGGGTCTTCGGCCAGGATCAGTTTTTCCAGTTCGTCGGCCAGACGGGTGGCGAAGGCTTCCTCGCTCTCGCCCGCTTCGGCGCCGTGATAGTGGTGCGGGGCCAGCGTGTGGATGAAATTGGCCAGCGGCACGTCGAAGCTGCGGTGGTTCACCGGCAGGCCGGTCAGGCTGGCAGCGGCCAAGGTGATCCCGTGATAGCCCTTCACGCGGCCGATCAGCTTCTTCTTCTTCGGCCGGTCCAGTGCATTGTTCATGTACCAGACCATCTTGATGGCCGTGTCGTTCGCCTCGGACCCCGAGTTGGCGAAGAACACCTTGCTCATCGGCACCGGCGCGCGCTGGATCAGCATCTCGGCCAGTTCGATCATCGGCTCGTGCGACTTGGCGGCGAACGAGTGATAGAACGGCAGGATGCGCATCTGCTTCACCGCAGCCTGCACCAGACGCTCGTTCGAGAAGCCAAGCGAGGCGCACCACAGCCCGGCCAGCGCGTCGATGTATTTCTTGCCGTTATCGTCCCAAACATGCACGCCCTCGCCGCGCGCAATCACCATCGGACCGGTGGTCAGATGGGCCTGCAGGTCGGTATAGGGGTGAATCGCGTTGGCGATGTCACGGGCGGCGAGCGAGTTCGCGCGGGGCGGGTTCATTGGGGACGCTTCCTTCACCGGAGATGTAATCTTCCCCATAGTAGTGCCGCGTTGCGTCCGGGGAAACCCCGCCGTGCGGTCCCGCACCAAATCTGCTTGCCAGTCTCTGCTTGCCAGTCTCGGCTTGCCAGTCTCGGCTTGCCGGTCAGCGCCCCTCCGGCGGGACGGCGGCGGCGGTGGTGAAACTGGCGGGCGCGGTGATTTCCAGCAGTTCCAAATCTTCGCTGTGCCGCACTTCCCGGTGGCGGACCATTGGCGGCTGATACACTGAGTCGCCTGCTGCCAGCCGCACGGGGCCGATGTCTTCGTAGTCAAACTCCACCCAGCCGCGCAGCACATAGACCATCTGGAACGCCACATCATGCGTATGCCACCCGGCCTTGGCGCCCTCGCCGGGCACCGCGCGGATCACATGCGCGCCAAACGCGCCGCCGGTGGCGTCGCGGATGCCAAGGTCGCGATAGGCGAAAAAAGCGCGCAATCCGCTGTCGAATGGCGCGCCTTCGGCGTGGGTGATGGTGGTGCGGGCTGGCATCGGGCGCTCCTGTGGCTGCGGCCAGCCTAGCCGCAGCCTGGTGCCGCGTCAGCCCGGCATCACACCGCTTCGGCCGGGGCCAGCCACCATTGCGCCAGATGCGGCGACAGGTCGTGGTCGTTCAGTTTGGTGTAATCGTGCTGTGCGCTGCCAGCGACCAGCGCGGCGGTGGCCTTGTTGAGCTTCTCGCGCACGTCATGCAGCACGTGGCCGGGGGCCACCAGCACAAGCTGATCAAACGCACCCTTGCGCGCTTCCTCGTTCAGCCGCGCGCCGATGTCTTCGGCAAAGCCCTTCACGTGGGTGGTGTGGGCCTCGTCATGCACATGCAGCCCCTCCCGCGTGTGCGGGATGTGGCCGAGCGAGACCAGTGTGCGAAAGCGGCCCTCGACCGCGTCCGGCACCACCACCCGCGCCTGCGCGCCATCGGCCACCAGAACCCAAAGGACCGGCTGTTTGGTCATCATTCCCTCCAGAACCACTGCATGGCCAAACGCTAGGCCAAGCGGGCGGGACAGGAGTTGATCCGTGTCAATCGGCGGCGTCAGGCCTTAATGCCGGCGAACAGGGAGCGGTCCTGCAGCGCATACGCCCCGGTACGTATCCGCTTGGCCAGCGGGCGGCCCAACTGATCGTATTGCTCCAGCACGATATCAAAGCCGCTCAGCGCCAGCAGGTGCAGCAAATCCGGCTTGTCCAGCCAGAACGACCGCGTGTTGCTCCACGATGCCCAGCGCATGTCGCGGTCCAGCACATCCGGCGGCACGTCGCCATGCTCGTGGTACCATCGGCCTTGCAGCCCTTCGTGCTCGGTCATCTCCGACAGGCCGAAATGCGCCACGGCCGCACTATCGCCCGGTTGGGTGAAGTGCGTCTGAATGAACACCGCCTTGCGGCAATTGCGCCCCACGCTCTCCATCATCCGGCGCGGATGCTCAAGGTGGTAGAACAGCCCGTTCATGAACACCACGTCGAACGGGCCATGCCGGTCGAGGTTGGCGGCGTCGTCCTGCACGAAGCGCAGATTGGGCAGATCGACGCGCGCGCGCACCCATTCGCAGGCTTCGATGTTGCTGCGCCGCACGTCCAGCCCCACCGCATCCATGCCAAGCCGGGCGAATTCGGTGGCGTAGCCGCCTTCCAGACAGCCGATGTCGATGATCGAGCGCCCGGCAAGCCCGCCCGGAAACATCGTGCGCAACATGCGCGCCACCGACAGGAACAGCGGCAATTCGCCGATGGTTCGCCCGGCTTCCGGCAATGTCTGGCTGCCGTCATCCAGCCGGATGTTGTGTGCCGTGAAATGCGGGGCTGCGCCGTCCATCGCCCGGCTCAGGCGGCGGTTTTCTGCGCGCGGAAATCCTTGATGTCGCGGAAGGTCAGCCCCGCATTCTGCTCCGTGGTCCGCCGCATCATGAAGTTGGAGGTGGCCAGAAACACCGGGTCGCCATCCACGTCATCGGCCAGCGCGCTGCGCTGATCGTTCAGGAACTTGGCCATCGCCGCCTTGTCGCCGGTGACCCAGCGGGCGAGTTGGAACGGCGTCTGCTCGAAGCCGATGCCCACGCCGTATTCGGCGGCCAGCCGCGCCTGCAGCACGTCCAGCTGCAAGGTGCCGACCACGCCGACCATCGGCGGCGAGCCATCCTGCGGGCGGAAGAGCTGCACCACGCCTTCCTCGGCCAGTTCCTGCAACGCCTGCCGCAGTTTCTTGGCCTTCATGGCGTCATCCAGCCGGACACGCCGGAGAATTTCCGGGGCGAAATAGGGCACGCCGACGAAGTTGATGTCTTCGGATTCGCTGAGTGTATCGCCGATACGCAGCGTGCCGTGGTTGGGAATGCCCACCACGTCGCCTGCAAACGCCTCATCGGCAATCTGCCGGTCGCGGGCGAAGAAGAATTGCGGCGCGTGCAGCGGAATCTGCTTGCCGGTACGCACCTGCTTCAGCCGCATCCCGCGAGTCAGCCGCCCCGAGCACACGCGCGCGAACGCGATGCGATCGCGGTGGTTGGGGTCCATGTTCGCCTGAATCTTGAACACCAGCGCGGTCAGCAGCGGCTCGGTGGCCTCCACCGTGCGGGTGTCGGCAGGCTGCGCGCGGGGGCGGGGGCCGTAGTCGGCCAGACCGTCCAGCAGATCCAGCACGCCGATTTCCTTGATGGCGCTGCCGAAATACACCGGCGTCAGATGCCCGGCGCGGAACGCCTCCACATCGAATTCGGGCAACGCCGCGCGCACAAGGTCGAGTTCCTCGCCCATCGCGATCATCCGGTGGTCGGACTGCGCCAGCGGCGTGGTCAGATGGTATTCGCGCTTGCGCAGGTCGTAGGTGCCCGCGAATTCTGAGGCACGGCCCACCGGCCATGTCACCGGTGCCGTGTCCAGCGCCAAGGCGGACGAGACTTCATCCAGCAGCGCGAACGGGTCCTGCGCCTCACGGTCCATTTTGTTGATGAAGGTGATGATGGGGATGTCGCGCAGGCGGCAGATTTCGAACAGCTTGCGGGTCCGCGCTTCGATGCCCTTGGCGGCGTCAATAACCATCACCGCCGAGTCCACCGCCGTCAGCGTGCGGTAGGTGTCCTCGGAAAAATCCTCATGGCCCGGTGTGTCCAGCAGATTGAACACGCAATCGGCGTATTCGAACGTCATCACCGACGTGACCACCGAAATGCCACGCTCACGCTCGATGCTCATCCAGTCGGACCGCGTGCGCCGCCGCTCGCCCTTGGCGCGCACGTTGCCGGCCAGCTGAATGGCGCCACCGGCGCGCAGCAGACGCTCGGTCAGCGTGGTCTTGCCCGCATCCGGGTGCGAGATGATGGCAAAGGTGCGCCGGCGGGAAATCTCGGTCAGCGCGTCGGAGGCAATGTTGGTGTCCATGGCGAGCCTTTAGCCCAAAGCAGCGGCAACCCGAAGCCCGCCGACCTCAATCCCGTTCCAATTGCGCAGCACTGGGTTGCGCAGCGACTCCGGCAGGGCGGCACCGAGAAAACGTTCGGTCAGCGCCGCCGCTACCAGATCAGCGGCCCGGCCCGCACCGTCGTCGCACTTCACCGCAAACCCCAGCCCCAACTCGGGCAGGGCGACGCAATGCACGCCCTCGGCCCCGGTTTTGGAGAACATGCGCGCGCCCAGCGCCTGCATGACCTCGGTGTCGAAGCGGCCGGTGCCCGCCACCATGAACGGGTGGGCCGCCACGGCGGCACGGATGCGCGCAGCGGCGGCGGCGCGGTCCGCAGACCAGCCGTGGCCGGTGCCGAAACGGGCGAAGGCCAGCGCCAGGGCCCGCAACGGGATGGCGTAGGTGGGGATGGAGCAGCCATCGGTGCCGCGATTGCGCGCGTCCAGTACCGTGACGGTGGTCTCGGCCAGCGCGGCGGTGACGCGCTGCATGGTGGGGTGTTCGGGGCGCACATAGCCCGCAGGGTCGTCGCCCGCATCACAGGCAAGGCAGACAAAGCCGGAATGCTTGCCCGAGCAGTTGTTGTGCAGCGCCAGCGGCGTGCCGCCCGCCGCTGCCAGCGCCCGCGCTGCCGGTTCATAGTATGGCCAGTGCGCGCCGCACGCCAGGCAGGAGCCGTCGCGCCCGGCCTTGCGCAGCATCTCGGCGGCAGTCGCAGCATGAAGTTCCTCGCCGTTGTGCGAGGAGCAGGCCAGCGCGATTTCGGCATCGGTCAGACCGAGCCGGTCCGCAGCGCCCGATTCCACCAGCGGCAGTGCCTGCAATGCCTTCACCGCCGAGCGCGGAAACACCGCAGCGTCGATGTCGCCCGCCGCGAACACCACGCCGCCCTGCGTGTCCAGCACCGCCACCGCGCCGCGATGCACCGACTCGACGCGCCCGCCGCGCGTGACTTCAACCAGCACCGGGTCCATGGCGATCTCCTGCGGCCAAAAAAAAGCCCGCCGCACGGATGCGGCGGGCTGACATGTCACACCGGCTGGATCAGCGCGAGTAGAACTCGATGACCAGGTTCGGTTCCATCTGCACCGGATACGGCACATCGGACAGCTTCGGGGCGCGCGTCATGCGGCCCTTCATGGCGCGGTGATCGACTTCGAAGTAGTCGGGCACATCACGCTCCGGGCTCTGGCTCGCGTCCAGCACCATGGCAAGCTGCTTGGATTTTTCCTTCAGCTCGATCGTGTCCTCGTTGCGGACCTGATAGCTGGGGATGTTCAGGCGCTTGCCGTTCACCAGCACGTGGCCATGGTTGACCAGCTGGCGGGCGGCGAACGGGGTGATGGCGAACTTCATGCGGTAGACAACCGCATCCAGACGGCGCTCGAGCAGTTCGATCAGGTTCTCCGAGGTGTCGCCCTTGCGGCGCACGGCCTCGAAATAATACTTGTGGAACTGCTTCTCGCTGATATTGCCGTAGTAGCCCTTCATCTTCTGCTTCGCCATCAACTGGATGCCGAAGTCGGTGGGCTTGCCCTTGCGGCGCTGGCCGTGCTGGCCGGGGCCGTAATCGCGCTTGGCGATCGGCGATTTCGGGCGGCCCCACAGGTTCACGCCCAGACGGCGGTTGATCTTGTACTTGCTCTCGGCGCGCTTGGTCATGCGCGGTACCTTTCGTCTCATGCCACGGTTGTGGCTTATTGCACCGGTAGTCCTGCGCCGGCGGCGCAAGCGGGCGCGGGCGACAATTGCGCCCGTCCACGTTCCCGGCAGTGGCGGGGCTATAGGCGGCGTGTCACCGGCTTGTCAAATGCGCTGCGCCTGCGTAGCAGGGGTGCCATGATCTCTCGTGGCGACATCCTGATGCTGGGCATCTCCGCTGGCGTGACCGGCGGACTGGTCGGCGGGCTGATGCTGGGCATCGGCATGAACCTGATTGTGGCCGGAGCCAATATCGGCTGGCTCCTGCTGCTGCCCGCCGCCCCGCTCAGCGGCGTTGCCGGCTGGGTGCTGGCGCGGCGGCTGGCGGGGCAGTTGACATAGGTCAGGTGCAACCCGCCGGGCATGGCGGGTTGCACCGGACGGCCGGCGCGAGTTGATCGGTCAGCAGCGTCAACGATAAATCTTGTCCAGCTTCTCGACGGCCGGCCAGTTGCTGGCCGCCAGCCTGGAGACTTTGGCCGGGTCTTTGAGGAAGTGGTCGCGGGCTTCATCGCTGAAGAACACGTTCAGCTTGCCGTGATCGATCACGTAGGCGTGCGGATCGATATCGGCCTTGACCCCCTCGGACACCGCCGTCGTGCAGAACCCGTTATAGGCGGGCACGTATTTCGCGGGGTCCTTCTGGAATGTGGCGGCATCGCTGGCCGTGGCGAACTCGTAGGTCACGCCGTTGTAGCTCGCGCTGAATTTCGGTGAGCCTTTCACCGGCTTGTGCCGGGTGAAATACGCCACCGGATCGAAGCCGTGCAGCGCGATGCCATCGACGGTGTTGAAGCCAGTGGTCATCGGGGCGGCCATCGTGTCTGCCATCGGCTTCGCCATCGTATCGGCCATGGGCTTTGCCATCGGGTCAGCCATCGGGTCCGGCATTGTCGCCGCAAACGTGCCGCCGGACAGCATCAGCATCACGCCAAGTGCTGCGCCGCCAGGGATCGAATAATTGGTCATGGTGCATCTCCCCATTCGGAGGCCGGATGCGGCCTCTCGTTGGGTGGACCGCCGGGCCCGGCTTGCGTGACGCCGCGCGCTTGCCACCCAGACCTGCGCGGCCAGCGCGTAACGCGCAGGCTGCTGGCTGGTCCCTCCGCGCCAGGCTACCCCGCCAGATCAACCGCGCGGATATGCACAGGGGTCGTGTCCCATGGCGTGGGGTAGGAACGCGATCTGTTCCTGAGCGGGGCTGAGCCGCTTTCAGGCCAATTTCATCATGGGGCTGGACAGTGACAGCGGCGATGAGCCGTTCGGCCTCACAGCAACCTTAATCGATCGCGTGCTGTTTGTCTGGCCGAACATCAACATCCTCACGCCCTACGGCGGTACCCCGATGCATACGCAATTCGCCCGTGAAGGCCGGCTGTTTGGCGATCAAGCTGGGGCACCTGTCGCAGACTATCGCCGTTCGAAGGGACATTGCGGAAATGCGGGCCATCCGCGATGCGCTCCTCACCGACCCCCGGTTGCGCGCGTTCCATGCCGGGCGCAGCGATGACCTGCCGCCGCTGTACATGGCCTATCTGCGCAAGCGGCTGGGCAGATATGCCGGGATGCTGACCGATGCCGGCCTCCGCCCGGTGCAGCCCGAAGCAGTGGCACTTGGGCGCGTGCGGCAGGCGGCACCGGCGTAGCAGCCTATGTTTCGGCGAAATCCGGCTGGCCATGCACCGTCACCGGCGGCAACGCGCCCGTCCAGCGTTCCACCTGTACCAGGCAGGAATGCGCACTCGGCCCCTGTCCCAGCCGGGACGTGCCCACATCCTGCGTCAGCACGTTCACGTTGCCATGCACGCACAGGCTGCCCGGTACCCCCGGCTCCAGCGGGTCGAACCAGGCGCCGGTGGACATCACCGCCACGCGCGGCAGCAGCCCGGAGTCGGTCCGCACCCCGGCGAGGCACGCGCCGCGCGCGTTGAACACGCGCACGATGGCCCCTTCTGCCAGACCGCGCGCGGCGGCGTCGTCCGGGTGCAGCGTGATCGGCTCGCGGCCCTGAATCTTGCTGCCCAGGCTCACCTGCGCCTGATCCAGTTGGCTGTGCAGCCGTGTGGCGGGCTGGCTCGAGATCAGGTGCAGCGGATAGGTCTCGGCCAGCGCACCGCCCAGATACTCGCGGGGCGGGAACCACACCGGGTGGCCGGGGCAGTCGGGGTAGCCGAAGCCCGCGATGGTGGGCGAATACAACTCGATCTTGCCGGACGGCGTGTTCAGCGTCTCGGCGGGCGGGTTGGCGGCCAGCCCGGCAAACGGCACGCTCGATACGTCCGGCACCGCCATCTCCACATGCCCGGCGGCCCAGAACGCGTCGAAATCCGGCAAATCCACGCCCGCCCGCGCCGCACCGTCGCGCGCGCGCTCATACAGCACCCGCAGCCATGTGGCGGTGTCGCGCTGCTGCGTGAAGCGCGGGCGCACGCCCAGCGCGTCGGCAATGTCGGACATGTAGTCGAATTCATTGCGCGCTTGCCCGTGCGGGGCGATGGCTTGCTTCATCGCGAAGATGAAGCGGTCCCGCCCGGCGGAGCCGATGTCGTCCCGCTCCAGCGTGGTGGTGGCGGGCAGCACGATGTCGGCGTGGCGGGCCAGCGAATTCCACCATGGCTCGCTGACGATAATGGTCTCCTGCCTGGCCCAGCCGCGCAGCAGGCGGTTCAGGTCCTGATGGTGATGGAACGGGTTGCCACCCGCCCACCAACTCAGCCGCGCGTGCGGATAGGTCAGGTCACGGCCATTATACTGATAGGCACCGCCCGGCTGCTCGAACATCTCGGTGATGCGCGCCACCGGAATCCATGAGTTCGCCGGGTTGGGCAGCGTGGGCAGGTTCACCGACGCCACGCCCGCGCGCGGCATCCCCATGCCGTTGATGCTGCCATGCCCGAAACTGAAACCGCAGCCGGGGCGGCCAATCTGGCCCAGCATCGC
>CAIPHQ010000283.1 GCA_903864895.1 uncultured Rhodospirillales bacterium | reverse complement strand
CGACGACGCCGATTTCGGCTCCGGCGGCATCATGCTGCTGCCACCGCAGGCCAACGGCGCGCCGCCGCTGGCCACGGCGGCCGGCAAGACCGGCAAGATGTTTCTGATGAACCGCAACAATCTGGGCGGCTACAATCCCGGCGGTAGCGATGCCGTGTTCGATACCCAGCCGATTGGCCGCTGCCTGTGCATTGAATCCTATTTCGAATCGCCCACACCCACCATTGTCAGCAGCGGCACCAACAAGCTGCATCTGTGGCGGGTGAACACCTCACCCTCGATCAACCTGACCCGCATCGGCTGGATCGGCCCGATAGCCTCCGGCACCGGTGACGACACCAGTTTCATGACCTCGGTGTCGTCCAACGGGACCAGTTCGCCCATCATCTGGGCGGCATTGCGGCCCGCCAGCCTGACCGACCGCACGGTGTATCTCAACGCCTATAGCGGCGTGCCGGACAAGACCACCAAGGCCATTGCGCAGCTTTATTCTGGTGCTGCGGGCACATGGACGCCCACGCACACCAACGGCAACTTCGTGCCGGTGGTGGCAAACGGGCGCGTGTATCTGGCGGTTGGCGCGCAACTGGGCATTTTTGGATTGATACCGTAATACAAATCACCACCAAACTGTAACCGCTCCAGGGCGCAATTTTCCGATACGACGATGTTCATGTTTCGATGGGTGTGGACCGGGCGGCGTGCAAGGTCTGCCATGGGCGAGGAATATCGCGTGCTCGACGTTGCGCTTCGCCATCTGCGGCCCGTGGCTGCGGCTGTTCTTGTTCTGGCTGGCGGTTCCACCGCGTGGGCCGGGACGCAAGTTGCCGTGCTGACCCACCACAACGACATCGGCCGCACCGGCTGGAACGCCAATGAAACCGTGCTGACCCCCGACAATGTCGGCAAGCCGGGCGGGTTCGGGCCATTGGCCACCATCGTGCTGGATGGGCGCACCGACGCGCAACCGCTGGTGGTGCCCGGCATCAAGGTGGCCAAAGACCCCAACGCCGGCACGCATGACGTGGTGTATGCGGCCACCGAGAACAACACCGTGTTCGCCATCGACCCGGTGGCCGGAAAAGTGCTGCTCAGCCACAATCTTGGCACCCCGGTGCAGCAGTTGGTGGGCTGCAACAAGGCCTATGCCGGCGTCGGCATTCAGGGCACGCCGGTCATCGACACCGCGCGCAACGCCATCTACGTGATTGCCGCCGTGCAACAGGGCAGCGCGCCAAGTTTCGTGCTGCACATGCTCGACCTGTCCACACTGGCCGACAAGGTGGCGCCGGTGACCATCACCGCCACGCAGACGCTGGCCAACGGGCAGACCGTCACCTTCAACCCCCTCTACCAGAAGCAGCGCCCGGCGCTGCTGGAGACGAACAACACCATCTATGCCGGGTTCGGCAGCATCTGCGACTTCAACGGCTCGCAATCGCGCGGCTGGGTGCTGGGCTGGAAGGCGGGCAATCTGCAACCGCTGCTGAAAACAGCCTCTGGCACGGCGGCCGGCGCGCTGGCCAACCGCAACGCCACGGCGCCGAACAACGTGTTCCTCAGTTCCATCTGGATGTCGGGCGCTGGGTTGGCCGCCGATACCACCGGGCTGTATTTCATCACCGGCAATTCCGATTCCAGCGGCACCACCTATGACGGGGTGAACAACACACCGAACTCGGTGCTGAGACTGTCGCTGACCACGCTGGCGCGGCTGGATCTGTTCACGCCCGGCACGCAGGCCAATCTGGATCAGACCGACACCGATTTCGGCGCCGGTGGCATCATGCTGCTGCCCTCGCAGGGCACGGGCACCACGCCGCTGGCCACCGCTGCGGGCAAGTCCGGCACGATGTATCTGCTCAGCCGCGATAGTCTGGGCGGCTATACGCCGGGCGGGCCGGACAATGTGCTGGCCACCGCGAAAATCGGCCGCTGCGTGTGCGCGCAGTCCTATTTCGCCGCCCCCACGCCCACCATTGTCAGCAGCGGGCAAAACCAACTGGTGCTGTGGCACTTCACCAACCCGCCGGCGGCCACGCTGACCAAGTTCGGCTGGACCGGACAGTTGCAGTCCGGCACCACGGCAGACACCAGCTTTTTCACCGCCGTCTCCTCCAACGGTGCCGCGTCGGCAATTGTCTGGACGGTGATGAAGCCCAGCAGTTCCACCGACCCCACGGTGCGGCTGAATGCCTATTCCACCACCCCGGCGGCCAAGACCAACCTGCTGCCGCTGCTGTTTGACGGCCCGGCCGGAAGCTGGAGCGGTGCCAACAACACCGCCAATCTGGTGCCGGTGGTGGCCAACGGGCGGGTGTACGTGGCGTCGGACAAGCAACTGGTGATTTTCGGCCTGCTGCCCTGATCGCGCGGGCTGGCGTCAGCGCCGGGACAGGCCGAGATCCGCGATAGCGCGTTCGGCCAGCACGGCAGCGGGCGGAGTGACCTCCAGCCACAGCGCGGCTTCCTCGGGCGCAGGCGGTTCCAGTGTCGCCAACTGGCTGTCCAGCAGGCTTGGCGGCATGAAATGGTCGGTGCGCGCCGCGATGCGCGCGGCCAGCAAGCCCCGGCTGCCGTGCAGGAACAGGATTTTCACCGCCGGGCGGCCCGAAGTCAGCCGCGCGCGATAGACGCGTTTCAGCGCGGAACACGTCACCACGCCGTTTTCGCCTGCCGCGATGCGCTCATCGATCCAACCCGCGATGCGATCAAGCCACGGCCAGCGGTCGTCATCGGTCAGCGGCGTGCCGCCATGCATCTTGGCGACGTTTTCCGGCGGGTGCAGCACGTCGCCTTCCTGATACGGCCAGCCCAGCCGGTCCACCAACGCCTGCGCCAGCGCGGTCTTGCCCGCCGCCGCGACACCCATCACCAGCAGAATCGTCGAATGTGCCATGGCCGCACGCTACGACGCCGCGCGCATGGTTGCCACTGCACGGCGGCGCAGAGTCTATTGGGCGTGCAACGCGGGGGCAGGCGCATGACGGGCACGGAGGAGCGGCCGAATTTGCTGCGGGAGCGGCGGTTGTGGCTGATGCTGGCGTTCGGCTTCGTCTCTGGCCTGCCGCTGTTCCTGTCCGGCTTCACGCTGAAACAATGGCTGGCCGAAGGCGGCGTGTCGCTGAGTTCCATCGGCTTTGCGGGCTATGTCGGGCTGGCCTACACGCTGAAATTCCTGTGGGCGCCGGTGCTGGACCATATCGCCCCGCCCGGCCCCTATGCCCGCTTCGGGCGGCGGCGCGGCTGGATATTGCTGGTGCAGCCTTTCGTGGTGCTGGGCTGTCTGGGGCTGGCGTTCAGCGACGCGCCGCACGCGCCGCTGGTGGCGGTGGCGGCTGCCGCCGTGATCGCGCTGGCCTCTGCCACGCAGGACATCGCCATCGACGCGTGGCGCATCGAGACGTTTCCGCCCCGGCTGCAGGGTGCCGCGAACTCGGTCTATGTGTGGGGCTACCGGGTTGGGATGCTGACCTCGGGCGGCTTCACGCTGTGGCTCGCCGGGCAGATCGGCTGGCAGGGCGCGCTGCTGGTGCTGGCGGTGATTGCGGCACTGTGCATTCTGGTCACGCTGACCGCCGCCGAACCGGCGCTGCCCGCCGCCTTCGTGCGCCGCCCCGGCGGGTTTGCCAGTTTTCTGGCGGCCCTTGGCGACACGCTGGGCGAGTTTCTGCGCCGCCCCGGGGCCATCCCGATTCTGGCCTTCGTGGGTCTGTTCAATCTGGGCAACGGCATCGCGGGCGCGTTCCTCTCGCCATTCTACCTCTCGCTCGGCTTCAACCGCGCGGCGGTGGCGGCGGCGACCAGCGTGCCATCCCTGTTCGCAACCATCATCGGCATCGGCGTGGGCGGCTGGATTGTGGCCCGCGCCGGGGTGGGCCGGGCGCTGCTGCTGACCGGTGTGGTGCAGACGGCGCTGATGGGGCTGTACGTGCTGCTGTCGCTGTCACCGGGCAACCACACCATGCTGTTCATCGTGGTGATGACGGAGGCGTTTACCCACGCCATGGCCACCTCGGCGTTCCTGGCCTACCTGTCCACGCTGACCGCTGTGGAACACACGGCGACGCAGTTTGCCCTGCTGACCTCACTGGCCCCGCTGCCCGGCGAACTGGTGGGCGGCGCGGCGGGCGCGTTCGCCGAGCAGGTGGGCTGGACCGCGTACTATAGCCTTGCGGCGCTGGCGGCGCTGCCCGCGATGGGGCTGATGGTGCTGATCCTGCGCTACTGGCCGCCGCCGGAAACGGCGCGGCGCTAGCGGGCGCACGCGGCACCAGGCTTGCGCGATTTCACCGCACGAACGCGGCCATCGCCCCCCTGTCCCCCGGCAGACAACTGCGCTAAACCGCGCGCTTGCCCGGAGGAAAGCCTTGAGCACGTCAGCCGCGACCCGCGTACCCCCCAGCGCCACCGTCCATGGCGCCAACAGCCTGCGCACCGGCCCCGATTCGCGCGGCAAATTCGGCGGCTTTGGCGGGCGCTTCGTCGCCGAGACGCTGATGCCGCTGGTTCTGGAGGTCGAGCAGGCCTACGAAGCTGCCAAGGCCGACCCCAGCTTCCGTGTCGAACTCGACATGCTGCTGAAGGACTATGTGGGCCGCCCCAGCCCGCTGTGGTACGCTGACCGGCTGACCAGGCATTTCGGCGGCGCCAAAATCTACTTCAAGCGTGACGAGCTGAATCATACCGGCGCGCACAAGATCAATTCCTGCGTCGGCCAGATTCTGCTGGCGCGGCGCATGGGCAAGACCCGCATCATCGCCGAGACCGGCGCCGGCCAGCACGGTGTGGCGACCGCAACCGTCTGCGCGCTGTTTGGTCTGCCCTGCACGGTTTACATGGGTGCGACGGACGTGGCGCGGCAGGCGCCGAACGTGTTCCGCATGAAGCTGCTCGGCGCGGAAGTGAAGCCGGTGACGTCGGGTGCCGCCACGCTGAAGGACGCGATGAACGAGGCGCTGCGCGACTGGGTCGCCAACGTCACGGACACGTACTACATCATCGGCACGGTCGCCGGGCCGCACCCGTACCCGATGATGGTGCGCGACTTCCAGAGCGTGATCGGCGAGGAAGCCAAGGTGCAGTTGCACGAGGCCGAAGGCCGCCTGCCGGACATCGCCATTGCCGCCATCGGCGGCGGCTCCAACGCAATGGGCCTGTTCCATCCGTTCCTCGATGACCCGTCGGTCCGGCTGATCGGCGTGGAAGCGGCGGGGCATGGGCTGGATACGCACCAGCACGCGGCGTCGCTGTCACGCGGGCGGCCGGGCGTGCTGCATGGCAATCGCACCTATTTGTTGCAGGACGCCGACGGCCAGATCGAGGAAGCGCACAGCATCAGCGCGGGGCTGGATTACCCCGGTATCGGCCCCGAGCATTCGTGGCTGCATGAAATCAAGCGCGTGGAATACGCCGCCGCCACCGACACCGAGGCGCTGGAGGCGTTCCAGCTGTGCTGCCGTCAGGAAGGCATCATCCCGGCGCTGGAGCCGTCGCACGCGCTGGCGCATGTGGCGAAGATTGCGCCCGCGTTGAGCAAGGAAACGCTGATCCTGATGAATCTGTGCGGGCGCGGCGACAAGGACATCTTTACCGTCGCCGAGCATCTGGGAGTGAAGCTGTGAGCCGTATCGCTGCCCGGTTTGCCGCGCTGAAGGCCGAGGGCCGGGGCGCGCTGATTCCGTTTCTGGAAGCCTGGGACCCGGATGCGGCGACCAGCATGGCGATCCTGCGCGGCATGCCGGGCGCGGGGGCCGACCTGATCGAAATCGGCTGCCCGTTCACCGACCCGATGGCCGATGGCCCGATCATCCAGCGCGCCAGCCAGCGCGCGCTGAAGGCGGGCGGCACGCTGGCCAAGGCGCTGGCGATGGTGCGCGAGTTCCGCGGCGAGGACACCCAAACCCCGGTGATCCTGATGGGCTATCTGAACCCCATCCTGTCGTACGGCACCGAGCGATTCTGCGTGGACGCGGCGGCGGCCGGTGTGGACGGGCTGATTGTGGTGGATCTGCCCACCGAGGAAGCCGACATGCTGGTGCCGTTTGCCACCGCGAACGGACTGGACATCATCCGGCTGGTGGCACCCACCACCGATGAACAGCGCCTGCCGCTGGTGCTGAATGGCAGTTCGGGCTTTGTGTACTATGTCAGCATCACCGGCATCACCGGCACGCGCAGCGCCAGCCTGTCTGACCTGCAATCGGCCCTGCCCAAGGTGCGCGCCCATACCGATCTGCCGATTGCCATCGGCTTCGGCGTGCGCACGCCCGCACAGGCGGCCGAGGCGGTGCAGGTGGCCGATGCCGCCGTGGTGGCCTCGGCGCTGATTGAAACGCTGGCCGCGAGCCTTGATGCCGATGGCCGCCCGGCCCCGGACAGTGCGCAGCGCGTGCTGGCGCAGGTGCGCGGTCTGGCGGACGCCGTGCGCGCCGCCCGCGTCGCGGCGTAGGGAGCGCAGCATGAGCTGGCTGACCGAGTACGTCCGCCCGAAGATCCGCACTCTGCTGGGCCGGCGCGAGGTGCCGGAGAATCTGTGGATTCAGTGCCCGTCCTGCCAGCAGATGATGTTCCACGCCGAACTGGAAAAGGCGCAGAAGGTCTGTTCGTCCTGCGGGCACCACATGCGCCCCTCGGTGGATGAGCGGCTGCGCTGGACGTTTGATGAGGGCGCGTTTACCCGCATCGAACTGCCGAAAGTGCCGGTGGACCCGCTGCGGTTCCGCGACAGCCAGAAATATCCGGACCGGCTGAAGAACGCCCGCGAAAAGACGGGCAATGAAGACGCGATCATTGTGGCGCATGGCACCATCAGCGGGCAGCGCGCGGTGGCGGCGGTGATGGATTTCGAGTTCATGGGCGGCTCAATGGGTGCCGCCGTGGGTGAGGGCATTGTGGCCGCCGCGCGGCTGGCGGTGTTGCAGGACGCGCCGATGGTGGTGTTCACCGCCTCGGGCGGGGCGCGGATGCAGGAAGGCGCGGTGAGCCTGATGCAGATGCCGCGCACCATCATCGCCTCACGGCTGGTCAAGGAAAAGGGCCTGCCGTTCATCGTGGTGCTGACCGACCCGACCACCGGCGGTGTTACGGCCAGTTTTGCCATGCTGGGCGACATCCAGATTGCCGAACCGGGGGCGCTGATCGGCTTTGCCGGGGCGCGGGTGATTGAGCAGACGGTGCGCGAGAAACTGCCCGAGGGCTTCCAGCGCGCCGAATACCTGCACGAGCACGGCATCGTGGATCTGGTGGTCAAGCGCGGCGACATGGCGGCCACGCTGGGCCAGATCATCAGCCTGCTGCGCGTCAAGGACCTGCCGAAAGCGGCCTGATGCCATGAGCGACGCGCCGCGCGGCGGACGGTTCGACGCAATCGTCGAACGGCTGCACCAATTGCACCCGCGCATGATCGACCTCAGCCTTGAACGGCTGGCGCGGTTGCTGGCGGCACTTGGCAACCCGGAGCGGCACTTGCCGCCGGTGATCCATGTGGCGGGCACCAACGGCAAGGGCAGTACCTGCGCCTTCCTGCGCGCGATGGGCGAGGCGGCGGGGTGGCGTGTGCATGTGTACACCTCCCCGCATCTGGTGCGTTTCAACGAGCGCATCCGGCTGGCGGGTGCCTTGGTGGACGATGCGGCGCTGGCCGATGCGCTGGAGGAGATCGAGCGCGTCAATGCCGGGGCGTCGATTACCGTGTTCGAGGTCATAACCGCCGCAGCCTTCCTGCTGTTCGCCCGCACGCCCGCCGATCTGTGCGTGCTGGAAGTGGGCCTTGGCGGGCGGCTGGATGCCACCAACGTGATCCCCCGCCCGGCGGCGGGGGCCATCACCTCGATCTCGTTCGATCATCGCGACTGGCTGGGCGACACGCTGGGGCAGATTGCAGCCGAAAAGGCGGGGATTCTGAAACCGGGCATGGTGGCCGCAACCGGCACGCAACCGGATGAGGCGCTGGCGGCGATTCTGGCGGCGGCGGAGCGCGTGGGTGCGCGCGTGCTGGTGCGCGGGCGGGACTGGACGGCGGAGGCCACTGCGTCCGGGCTGCGGTTTGCCGATGCGGCGGGCACGCTCGATCTGCCCCGCCCGGCGCTGGCGGGGCCGCACCAGATCGACAATGCCGGGATTGCGCTGGCGGCGATGCGTGCGAGTGGCCTGGGCTTGCCGCTGGCGGCACTGGGGCAGGGGTTGGCGCAGGCCGAATGGCCGGCGCGGCTGCAACGCCTGACCGGGCGGCTGGCCGCCTTGCTGCCGCCGGACTGGGAGGTGTGGCTGGACGGCGGGCACAATCCGGGGGCGGGTGAAATGCTGGCGCTGCACATGGCGGGGTGGCGCGACCGGCCGTTGCACACCGTGGTGGGCATGAAACTATCCAAGGACGCCGGGGGTTTTCTGCGCCCCCTGCTGGCGCAGTCCGACACGCTGTGGGCGGTGGCCGAACCGGGGCAGCATCTGGCGCAACCGGTGGGCGACATCGTCGCCGCCTCGGGCGGTGTGGCGCGTGTGGGGCCGACGGTGGCGGAAGCCTTGCGGGCCATTCCGCGCGATGGCCGCGCGGCGCGGGTGCTGATCTGCGGCAGCCTGTATCTGGCGGGCGAAGTACTGAAGGCGGACGAAGCGTAGCTCAGAACACCAGCCGTCCGCCGACCAGCACCAGCACACAAGCCAGCGCCGGGCGGATGAAGCCATCCGGCACGCGCGCGGCGATGACGCTGCCGACGATGATGCCAGGGATCGAGCCGGTCAGCAGCGAGCCGAGCAGCAGCCAGTTTACCGAGCCCATCAGCCAGTGCCCGGCCCCCGCCAGCAGCGTGAGCGGCACGGCGTGAGCGATGTCCGACCCCACGATGCGGTTGGCCTGCATGCGCGGATACAGCAGGAACAGGGCCGTGACCCCGAGCGCGCCGGCGCCGACGGACGACAATGTGACCAGCACGCCCAGCACCGCGCCGGTCAGCACCGTCAGCGCCACAGCGTGCTTTGGGCCCTCGGCGGGCAAATGGCGGGACAGCACGCGCAGCAGCCAGTTGCGGAACAGCAGCATCGCCGCCGTGATCAGCACGGCCACGCCCAGCACCGTGGTGATGAGTTTCGAGGCGCCGCCATGGCTGTCCAGCAGATACAGCGCCAGCACAGTCACCGCTGTGGCCGGCACGCTGCCGGTGGCCAGGCGGCGCACCAGTGTCCAGTCCACGGTCTTGTTGAAGCCGTGCACGGCGGTGCCGACCGATTTGGTGGCGGCCGCATACAGCAGGTCGGTGCCGACGGCGGTGGCCGGATGGATGCCAAACAGCAGTACCAGCAGCGGCGTCATCAACGATCCGCCGCCCACGCCTGTCAGCCCGACCAGCAACCCCACGGCAAACCCGGACGCCGAGTAGAGCGGGTTGATCGTCGCCAGCAGATCCATACGTCTGTCCTAGGTAACATGCCGCCGGACAGTGGCGGAATCAGGCCAGCGGTGCAATCGCCATCAGGGCAGCGGCTTAGCCTGCAAATAGCGCCCAAATTGCGACGGAATGATATTTGCCTAGTATTCCTATGGCTATTCTTCCGGCTGCTTTGAGCGGCCAGCCGGAACATCCCGGAGCGCTCCGGCCGCCGCGCGTGCCACGGGAGATGGTACGGCGGCCGGAGTCCGCGCGGCTTACAGGGCGGAGGCGACCCATTCCTTCAGCACGCTTTTCGGCGCGGCGCCGACCTTGGTGGCCACCGGCTTGCCGTCCTTGAACAGGATCAGCGTCGGGATGCCGCGCACGTGGTAGTCGTTCGGTGTGCCGGGGTTCTCGTCGATGTTCACCTTGGCCACGGTCAGCTTGCCCGCGTATTCGGCGCCGATTTCTTCCAATGACGGCGCGATGGCGCGGCACGGGCCGCACCATTCGGCCCAGAAATCCACCAGCACGGCGCCCTTGGCCTGCAGCACGTCGGTGGCGAAACTGGCATCGGTGACCGGCTTGGTATTGGCGCTCATTCTGGCAGTCCTTTCTGGGTCAAACGGTTGCCACCGGAAGTGGGCTTGGGCGGCGTGGCGGTCAAGCGGGCTGTTCCGCGCCGGGGGCATGGCGGTTCAGCAGTTCGGCATGTAACGGCATCACGCGCGCACCCCGCGTCCAGATCAACAGGCAGATTACCGGGCGATCCGGATAGATCGCCTGCAACACCGCACGATAGGCGGCCATCTGGCGCAGATACTGCACCGGCACCTGTGCCGCGGTGGCCGGGGCGGCGCGGTTGGTCTTGTAGTCGGCGATCAGCACCCGGTCTGGCAGCACGGCCAGCCGGTCCACCAAGCCACCGACCACGCGCCCGGCGATGACCCCGGTCAGCGGCACCTCGGCGCGGCCATGCGGGCCGAACAGGCCGGACAGGTCCGGGTGATCCAGCACCGCCAGCACTTCGGCGGCCAAAGCCCCGGCGGCGTCCGTGTCCAGCCCGTGGCCGGGCCGGGCCAGATAGCGCCGCGCCGCCTCCAGCCGTGTGGCTTCTGGCAGCGCGGGCAGATGCTGCAACAGCGCGTGCGCCAACTGGCCGCGGCGGAATCGCGCGGCGTCCAGCGGGGCCGACAGCGGTGAGGCCGCCTGCGGCACCGGGCCGAATTCGGCGTCCTGCGGGCGGCTGGGGGCGAGCGGTTGCGGCAACGGTGGCTCGGCGGGCGGCGGGGCGGCCTGCCACGCGGGCGCGGCACCCGCCCAATCCGGCAGGTGCGCGGCCGCTGCGCTGTCGGCGGCAACGGCCTTGACCTCCGGCAGGCGGGTCTGCGGCGCTTCGACGCGCAGCACCGCGCCGTCCCACGGTTGCGTGTCCCCCACGGTGAACGGGGCCGCTTCCGCCGCCAGACCTTCAAACCCGGCGCGCACCAGATTGTACCAGCACGCCTCCGGCGGTGCGCTCCTCGGTTGCCAGCCGCAGACCAGCAGCCGGTCTTCGGCCCGGGTCAAGGCCACATACAGCAGGCGGTTGTGTTCTTCCGTGCGCCGCTGCGCGGCGGCGGCACGCAGCGCCTTGGTGGCGTCGCTGGCGAAGTCCTTGCGCGGCACCCACACCGGCAGCTTGCCGTGTTCGTCCTCTGTCCAGAGCAGCGCGCCCTCATCGGGCGGCAGGGCCGTGGTATCGGGCAGGATCACCAGCGGGGCCTGCAACCCCTTCGCACCATGCACCGTCATGATGCGGACCTGATCGCCCGCGCCCTCGGCCTCCCGCTTCACCTCGGCGCCCGACTGGCGCAGCCACTGCACGAAGCCTTGCAGCGAGGGCGGGTGGCTCTGGGCATAATCCAGCGCGGCGTTGAGCAATTCGTCGATGGGCTCGGCCGCTTCCGGCCCCAGCCGCGCCAGCAGCCGTGCCCGCCCGCCGAGCGGGCCGAGGGCTTCGGCCAGCAGCGCATGCGGGGCGGCGTAGTCCACCCGGTTCAGCAACGCCGCGATCATGTCCGCCGCCGCGCGCCATTCTGCCTGCTCACTGGCCCGGCCGCGCAACGCGTCCCACAGTGACCCATGCCGCCCGGCCGCCAGGTCCATCAGCGAGTCGTCCGAGACGCCGCCGAGCGGGCTGGTCAGCACGCAGGCCAGTTGCAGGTCGTCCTCGGGCAGCAGCAGCGTGTCGCACAGCGCCAGCAGGTCGGCGACGGCGGGCTGTTCGGTCAGCACCATGCGGTCCAGCCCCGCCACCGGCACACCGCGCGCCTTCAGGGCCCGCACCAGTGCCCGCGAGAACTCGTTGCGCCGCCGCACGAGCACCAGCACATCGCCCGCGCGCAGCGCCCGGCCCCGGCTTTGCAGCATGACCGCGCCATCGGTCTGCCGTGCAATCCAGCCGGCCAGCGTGGCGGCAAGTTGTTGCAGCGCGCTGCGGGCGCCCATGTTGCGGTCGGGCACTTCCCACGGCACCGCCGGTTGCAGATCGGGCGGCGGGGTGAGCGGCCAGAGTTCCACCGATCCTGCGTGGCCCGCCCGGTCGGCGAAATGGCGCAGGGTTTCACCCGGTGCCACCACGCCCGCCGCGGCCTCCGGGCGGGCGAACACCGCATCGACCAGCGAAAGCACCGGGACGGTGGAGCGGAACGACACATCCAGCGTCACGTCGCGCCACTCGGCCCCCGCATCCTGCACGCGCCCGCGCAGCACGCTGCGCCAGTGTTCGAACGCGTCCGGGTCGGCGCCCTGAAACGAGTAGATCGACTGCTTGCGGTCGCCCACCGCGAACACGGTGCGCTTGCCGTCGCGGGCACCTTGGCCCGCGAAAAACTCCGCTGTCAGCGCGCCCGCGATCTGCCATTGCGCGGGCGCGGTGTCCTGCACCTCGTCCAGCAACAGGTGGTCGAGCCCGCCATCGAGCTTGTACAGCACCCAAGCTGCGCCGGGGTCGATCAGCAGCTTCTGGCTGGCCGAGATCAGGTCGTTGTAGTCCAGCCGCGCCGCCTGCGTCTTGCGCGCGGCATAGGCGTCGATGACCGGGGCAGCGAGGGTGGCCAGCGCGGTGGTGATGTCCAAGGCAGCCCCGGCGTGGCGGGCTTCCTGCAGGGCGCGCACGCGGGCCTGTTCGGCGGCGATGATATCGCGCGAACCCGGCTGGCGTTTTTCCACCGTGGCGCTGACCAGACGGTCAATCGAGGCGCTCTTGCCCGCCTGCGTGAAGAACAGCGTTTCCCAGTCGTCCCACCGCGCGGCGCGCTCGGCGGTGTGGCGGCCCAGCCAGTCCAGCATCGCTTCGGCGAGCTTCTTCGATGTATCGGACCCGTGCGCCAGCATCAGCCGTGCGGTGTCGCGCACCGGCCCTTCGGCGGGCCATGCCACCGCGCGCGCCATCAGCGCGGCATGATCGGCGGGGGCTGCCAATTCTGCTGCCAGACGCGCCCGCAGCGCCGCCACGCCACCCTGCAACGCCCCGGCGAACGCCTCACGCTGGGTGTCGAGGCGCGCGATCAACTCGCCGAATTGCAGCGCCGAGACCACACCCGCCAGCGTTGCAAGCGCTTCCATGCGGTCGAGTTCGGCGCGGGCCAGCATGTCCTCGCGCGCCTCGCGCAGCGCAAGCCGGGCTTCGATGTCGTCCACCAACTGGAAATGCGGCGACAGCCGTGCTTCCAGCGGGAAGCGGCGCAGCAGGGACTGGCAGAAAGCGTGGATGGTGCCGATGCGCATGCCGCCCGGCAGGTCCAGCACGCGGGCGAACAGCGCGCGGGCGGCGGCGCGGTTCTGGTCATTGGGCGGGATTTGCAGCGCGGTCAAAGCCGCATCCAGCGCGGTGTCGGGCAGCGTGACCCACTCGCCCAGCGTGCGTTGCAGCCGCAGCGCCATTTCCGCTGCTGCCGCCTTGGTGAAGGTCAGGCACTGGATGCGCGCGGGCTCCGCCCCGGTCAGCATCAGCCGTAACAACCGGTCGGTCAGCAGCTTGGTCTTGCCCGACCCCGCCGAGGCGGCGACGAAGGCCGAGACTGCGGGGTTGGACGCCACGCGCTGTTCGGCCACCGCGCGGTCGCGGGCAGAAATGGTGGCAGAGGTGGGTGCGGTCATTCGCCGTCTCCGGACATGTCCCACTCGGCGCGGCGTGAGAGTTGCCCGTAATCAGAAAAGCGCGGCATCCGGTCGGGGTGCGGGGTGGCCAGATAGGCGCGGGTGGCGTCGTCGAATGCGGCGATCAGGGCGGCGAGTTTCTGTGCCGCGTCTGCTGCTGCGGCCGCGATGCTGTCCCGGTCGGCCTTGTAGAGTTCCACGGCCTTGCCCGGCTCGAACCCGCCGGTGAGTTGCCAGTAGGTCAGTTCGGCGACTGCGGCCGAAAACCCGTCGCCAAATGCTCCGGCCAGGGCCATGGCGGCTTCCAGCGGCAATTGCGGCTTGCTGCCGTTGGCCACATCCTTCTGCGTGGGCAGCGTGCCGGTCTTGTAGTCCAGAATCGCCACGCTGCCGTCGGCCCTGCGTTCGATGCGGTCGGCCACGCCGCGCAGCACGAAGTCCAGCGGCTGCGGCAAGCGCCAGTCACCGCGCAATTCGCTGGCGATCTGCACCGGGGGGGCTGCGGCGCGGCGTTCGGCTTCACGGGCGGCCACCCAATCGGCAATGCGGTGCAACCGGGGCCGCCACCACGCGGCCAAGGCGGCGCGCACATCGGCACCCGCAAGCGCAGTTTCCATCGCCTCCCGCAGTTTGACCGCGCCGTCAGCGGGCCATGCCGCGCCCTGCTCATTGAGGAAGATCTCGATGCCCTTGTGCACCAGCGCGCCGTAGTCCAGCGCATCGGTTTCCTGTTCCAGCGGATCGAGCGGGCGCAGTTTCAGCACGTGCCGGGCGTAGATCGCATACGGGTCGGCCAGCAGCGTCTCGATTTCGGTCACACTCAGGCGGCGCGGGCGCTGGGCGGCTTGCGGGCGCGGTTGCGGCGGTGAGACCGGGCGCGGGCCGCCGGCGGGGCGGTCGAGTTGCTGTGCCCAGTGGGCGGCCGGGTGGGACGCGAGCGTGGTGCTGTGGCCGGTCAGGAACGCGTCCAGCCGGGCGAGCCAGCGGGATGGCACCGTGGGCGCGCCGTCGCGGCGGCGCGGGCAGGACAGCACGGCATAGGGGGCGGCGCAGGCCACCTGCACGAAATCATGCGCGGCCAGCCCCACCCGCTCCTCCGGGCTGGGCAACCCGGCGGCCTTGCGCATCGGGCGGCTGAGCCATGGGCCGGGTTCGGCGGCGGGCGGCCAGACGCCTTCGGCCAGACTGCCCAGCACCACCACGTCCACCGCCTGCAAGCGCGCTTCCAGCAAGCCCCAGATGAACACGCGCGGATGCTCGGCGGTGGCGTCGCGCCCGCGCAGCGCGCGGCGGGTGCGCACCATGGCCCCTTCCAGCAGCGCATCGAGCAGGCCGGGCAGGGCGGCGGGCGGCTGGTCCGGCAGCAGGGCGAGTGCGCCCAGCGATTCGGCCAGCAGGGCCGACAGCGCCTCCCCTTCCTCATGCGCCCACAGCCGCGCGGCCCCCGGCATGTCTTCGGTTCCCGCCAGCGCCTCGGCGGCGTGCAGCAATGCTGCCAGCAGGGTGGCCGGGGCGGCGCGGGCGGCGGTGGCCGCTTCCAGCACGGGCCGCAGCAGGGTTTGCAGCGTGTCCAGCAGCGCGGGAACGGTGGGCGGGACCCGTTCGGCCTGACCGGCGTGGCGGCGCAGCGCCGTCAGGCCCGGCTTGGGGCACGGGCCGCGCAGGGCGGCGCGTTCCAGCGCGCGGGCGGCGGCGCGGCACCGGGCGGGGGTTTGCCCGGCAGCGGCCAGCGGGTGTTTCAGCAGGGCCAGCAGCGGCACCGGCGCAAAACCGTCCGCCACGGTGCGGGCCAGCAGGCGCAGGAACACGGCAGGCGGGCTGTGCGCCAGCGGTTCGCCCGCGCTGTCATCGGCCACCACGCCCCAGCGCAGCAACTCGGCGGCGACCCGCCCGGCCAGCGCGCGATCCGGCGTGACCAGTGCCGCGCGGCGGCCGGGGATGTCCAGCGCATCGCGCAGGATCAGCGCGATGGCGGCGGCTTCCTCCTGCTGGTCGGCGGCGTCCAGCCGTGTCAGCCCGGCAGTGAGCGGCATGCGCGTTTCGCGCCACGCGGTCAGCGCGGCGGCGGGCAGCAGGGCGCGGGACAGCAGCGCCACCCGGCTCGCCGGGGCAGCGGCGTCGCCGTCCCATGGCTGCACGTCAGCGCGTGACGCGCCCAGACCGTGCAGCAGATGCCGCAGGGCGGCCTGCGGATGGCTGTCATCCAGTGCCGCCCATGCGTCCTCGCCCAGCGCATGATCCAGCCCCGGCAGCACCACCAGCCCGTGCGGCATCCGCGCCACCACGCCCAGCAGGCGCGCCACCGCCGGGATGGCCGCCGTGGTGCCCGCGATCCACACCGGTTCCTCCGGCGGTGCGGCCCGCCACGCCGCAGCCTGCGCGTTCAGCAGGTGAACCTGCCGCTGCGCCGGGTTGGCCATCTGGTTGGCGGTGAGCCATAGCGGCCATTCGCGGGTGACGATGCCCAGAAAGCGCAGCGTGATCTGCCAGTGCTCGGCAAATGCCGCGTCGATG
>CAIPHQ010000282.1 GCA_903864895.1 uncultured Rhodospirillales bacterium | reverse complement strand
GGCGAGGGGCTATTCTGCGCCGGACTGATGCCCCTCTCCCGCTTGCGGGAGAGGGAGGGGCCCATCGCAACGCGATGGGAGGGTGGGGGTCTGCACCGCTACACTGTCGCGTCCCACACCCCGTCCACAAACACCGCCTCCTCCGCCCCCGGCCAGGGCGGCATGGTCACGCCCACGATTTCCAGATCCTCATCAAAGGCGCGGAACTGGAACGCGGTGCCCACCGGAATCGTGGCGGACACGCCCGGCGTCAGCGCCACCGTCTCGGCGCGCCCGTCCAGGCTGCGCCACAGCGCGCCGTGGCCAGCCAGCACGAACCAGATTTCCTCCACCGTGCGGTGCCGCACCGCCTTGGTGATGCCGCCCGGCGGCAGGCGGAAATGCGCCATGCTGCCACCGGGGCGGGACAGCAGCACCCGCACCTCCGACCCGTCAGGGGCGAGGATGGTCGGTTCGGCGGGCACGGACAGGGTGGCGAAATCGCTCATGCGCCGAGTTCGCCACGTCTGGGCAAAGCACCGCAAGGGGGTTGCCGAATGCCGCGCGGCAAACCACCATCACCGGATTGGCCGGAGGCGAGGCGATGCCGTTCTACGATTATGATTGCGCGGAGTGCGGCGCGTTCACCGCCATGCGGCCCATGGCGGCGTTTGCCGACCCCACGGAGTGCCCCGATTGCGGCGCGATGGCCCCGCGCCTGATGTCCGCCCCGCTGCTGGGCGCCACCGCCGGCGAAATGCCCGCCGCCGCCAGCGCCGGGGGGGCGCGGCACAGCGGCGGGTGCGGGTGTTGCGCGCCCCGCGCCAGGAAGAAACTCTCGGCCGAGGCGGTCTAGCCCTGCCGCGCATCGCGCTGATCCACGCCCTGCCCGAATCGCCCGCCCCAGCCATGGCGGCGTTCGCGCGGCTGTGGCCGGAGGCCACGCTGGCCAACCTGCTGGATGACAGCCTGTCCGCCGACCTCGCCCGCGCCGGGTCGTTGCAACCGGGGATGACGGATCGGTTCCTGACGCTGGCGCGCTATGCCGCCGGGTGCGGCGCGGACGGGATCTTGTTCACCTGCTCGGCGTTCGGCCCCTGCATCGAAGCCTGCGCGGCGGCACTGGCCCCGCTGCCCGTGCTGAAACCCAATGAGGCGATGATCGAGGAAGCCGCCGAGCTTGGTGGCCATATCGGCCTGCTCGCCACCTTCGCGCCAACACTGGCTTCCATGCCGCCCGAATTTCCGGCGCACCTGACCGTGCAACCGATGCTGGCGGAGGGCGCGCTGGCCGCATTGGCGCAGGGCGACGGCGCGCGGCATGACGCCCTGGCCGCGCAGGCGGCGCTGGGCCTGCGCGGGTGCACCGCGATTGCGCTGGCGCAGTTCAGCCTCGCCCGCGCCGCCGCGGCGGTGGCGGAGGCCACCGGGTTGCCGGTGCTGACCACGCCGGACAGTGCCGTGCGCAAGTTGCGCCGCCTGCTCGGCGCATGAGCGGCCCGCCCGTCACCCCGCCGCTCGCCGATCCCGCGCCACGTTCGCTGTGCACCGATTGCGGCGTATCGCGGATGCAGGACCCGCGCGCCTGCGGCCATGCCTGCCAGTTCATCCAGCCGGATTATCCGGCACTGGAAGCGCAGGTGCATGGCCGCGCCCGCGACCCGTCACGCCCCGACGAGCTGTATTTCGGCCCGTTCCGCCGCATGGTCCGCGCGTCGCTGTCGCCGCCGCGAGAAGGGGCGCAATGGACCGGCATCGCCTCCCGTCTGGCCGAGCGTCTGCTGGAAACGGGTGCCGTGGATGCGGTGCTGACCATGGCCCCGGACCCCGCCGACTCATGGCGGCCAGTGCCGGTGCTGATCACCCGTGCGGCCGACATGGCCGGGTGCCGGGGCATGCGGATGGGCTATGCGCCGCTGCTGGCGCTGCTGGAACCGGCGCGGGCGGCGGGGCACACGCGCATCGGGCTGATCGGCATTCCCTGCCAGGTGTATGCGCTGCGATCCCTGGAAGCGCAGCTGGGCTTCGAGCGAATTTACGTCATCGGCACGCCGTGCTCGGACAACACCACCACGGCGAATTTTCATACGTTCCTGAACCTGCTGTCCGATCAGCCGGAGACGATCACCTATCTGGAATTCCGCGCCGACTATCATGTGGAACTGCGCTTCAAGGACGGCCGCCGCAAGGAAATCCCGTTCCTGAAACTGCCGATTTCCAAACTGCCGCGCGACTTCTTCCCGCTGACCTGCCGCACCTGTGTGGACTACACCAATGTGCTGGCCGACATCACCGTGGGCTACATGGGCGGGCAGGGCGAGCAGTGGCTGCTGGTGCGCAACGCGCGCGGCGAGGAATTGCTGGGGCTGCTGGGCGATGAAGTCCGCCTGTCGGCCCCCGGCAGCGCGGGCAAGCGGCAGGGCGCGGTGAAGGGCTTCATCGCCAACACCATCCGCGCCGCCGGCGGGTTGCCGTTGCGCGGCATGCCGAACTGGGTGCGCCCGATTGTGGGCTGGCTGATGCCAAGAATCGGCCCGCGCGGTCTGGAATTCGCGAGAACGCGGCTGGAGATGAAGGCCGCCGAAACGGTGGTGCATCTGCGCCGCGAAAAGCCGGGCCGGATGAAGCACATGATCCCCGACCATGTGTGGAAACTCGTTGAGCCGTACGGGTTGCTGCCGCAGGACGGCGAAAAAAAGTAGCGGGGCCCGGGGCCCATGGCCCCGGCGGGTCGAGGGCAGCGCCCTCGTCTTACCCCACGTGCCGCGACACCGTCGCCTGCTCGCCCAGCAACCCGCGCGGCCGCCACAGCAGCACGCCGGCCAGCACCACGCCGATGCCCACCACGCGCAGCGCCGCTCCGCGCGACTGCCATTCGGGCGACAGCAGCGCGTTGAACAGGCTGCCGCTGGCGGTCCACACGCCCCACACCACCACCGCGCCCAGCAACGCCCCTTTGTTGTTGCCGCTGCCGCCCAGCACCAGCATCACCCACACCTGAAAGGTGAACACCGGCAGGTAATTGTCGGGCGCGATGAAGCCGAAGAACTGCGCCTGCATCGCGCCTGCAAGACCCATCAGCGCCGCGCCGATCACGAAGGCTTGCAGGCGGAACTTGTCCGGTGATTTGCCCAATGAGGCGGCGGCGGCCTCGTCTTCCCGCAACGCCCGCAGCACGCGGCCCCAGGGGCTGCGCGTCAGGCGCTCCAGCCCCAGAAACACCGCCCCGCACACGCAGGCCACCAGCGCCATGTTGGCCGCCGAGAAGGCCAGCGGTGTGTCGGACAGGGCTGCGAACGGGCGCGGGATGAAGGCGATGCCGAACGGGCCGCCGGTGATGCTGTCGGCGTTCAGCGCCACCAGTTCCAGACTGATGGCCGCGCCGAAGGTGGTGATGGCCAGATAGTCGGCGCGCAGGCGCAGCGTGGTGGCCCCCACGATGAACGCGGCCAGCGCCGAGGCTGCCATGGCCGCCGCCCAGCCCAGCGGGATGGGCAGCGCGAAGCCGCCCCAGTGGGTGGCCACCGGGGTCGCGGTGATCCAGGCCGACACATAGGCCCCCACGGCGGCGAACCCGGCCACGCCCACGTTGAACAGCCCCGCCGAGCCCCATTGCAGGTTCAGCCCCAGCGTGGCGGTGCCGTAGATCAGCGCCACGGTGAGGAAGAAACACAGATAACTGGCCAGCCCGATCATGCCGCGCGGCCCCCGAACAGCCCGGTGGGTTTGACCAGCAGCATCGCCAGCAACACCACGAACGCCACGGCGGCGCGGTATTGCGCGCCCGCGATGGGCACGGCGGCGGCCTCGGCGATGCCGATGATCATGCCGCCCGCCATCGCCCCCGGCACGCTGCCGATGCCGCCCAGAATGGCGGCGGCGAACAGCGGCAGCAGCAACTCGAAGCCCATGGTGGGGCGCAACTGCACCGTCACACCCAGAAACACCCCGGCGGCAGCGGCCATCGCGCCGCCCAGCAGCCATGT
>CAIPHQ010000281.1 GCA_903864895.1 uncultured Rhodospirillales bacterium | reverse complement strand
GCGGGCGGGCCGAACATGGGCGCAACGCCCAACGATATCATCGCCCGCATCGAAGCCTATAGCGGCCTCACCTTGGCCGGGGCGTTCGCGATCCCGGATCTGGACCGTGAGATCAAGTGGCACTGCAAATACGCCCGCCAGAACGGCATTCATATCTCACCCAGCTTCATGATCGACGGTCTGGTGCAGAACGATATGAGCAGCGGTGACGAGGTGTCCGCCTGGGTGGCCAAACTGCTGGGCTGATCCAGCCCCGGCGGGTTGCCGCCCCGGCCGGGCGAATCCGGCACGCCGGATGCGGCACTGGGCCGCGCAATGGGCCGCGCACGGGGTCAGCCTGAACCCGCCCGTCCGGGCTGTCACCGCAATTTCCGCCGCGGTTGATGGGAAAAACGCGAGGGCTGCCGCGCCGATCTGATGACGAAGGTGTGCCTGCATACCATGTTCGATTATGCAATATTATTACATTAAACTCCGAAAAATCAAAGGCTTCGTTCCGCGTCAGTGCGGCGAGGTAAATATGCAAAAGCAAACATAATGTGGCACAAGTGGCGTCAATACGAGCGGATTGCCGGTTGGTAAGTTTTTGTATTGTAGCGTTAGAGGCAATGGGTATAAGATACATTTCATGACGTTTGGACGACAAAGGAGGGTTCGCATGAAAAGAATGTTGCTAGCGATAACGGCTGCGGTGTTCGCCGTCGCGGCCGGTGCCGGGAGCGCCCACGCAAACTATGCCTTCAGCGGCACAGGCAGCAGCGGGACGCTGGTTGCCGCGAGTGAGACGTGGTCGTTCAACTATGACAACGCAGTGCTGGAGCAGGACTGGGGCAGCCCCGGCGTTGGTGCCGGCGTTGTTGCATACGGTGAATCCAGCCCGGCGTTTGGCATGGTGATCACGTTTCAGGGTGAAGGTGTGGTGATCGACTCCTCGTCGATTGCGGTCGGCAACGGCGCTGGTTGCGTTGGCAGCACCTTTGGCGGCACGACGTTCTGCACACTTGGCCCAACCGATATCTGGCAAGCATTCCAGACGGGGCCGAATTCGATTGAATTCCTGGCACAGGATTCATCGTTCTTCCTCAGCCAGAATCAGGACTACTTCGTCAACATTTTCTTCAGCAGCAGCAGTGTGCCAACCGGTTTTAGTGGCGAGTGGCTCACGGAGTTCTCGCCGACCGGTGTGCCGGAACCGGTGTCCGTGGCGCTGCTGGCCACGGGATTGGCCGGTGTTGGCGTTGTGCGCCGCCGCCGCAAGTCGGCCTGACCTGCTGCCGCCTTTGGCGGCTTGAACTTGAAGCAATCGGCGCCGGTATCCCCGGCGCCGATTTTGCGTTCACATGCGCCGCCCGGCCCCATCCTCAGGCCACGGCGCTGGCGTACTCCCCACTATCGCAATTGAAAAACTGAAAGTCGCGCAACGATTGTTGGCCATTCTATCGCTCGTCGCACTGGCGCTATCCGCCGCCGCCGCGCCTGAACGTCTCGCGACTGACCGGCTTTCAAGGCAACGGCGCCCGCAAGGGCGCCGTTGTTGTTTCAGCGCCCTGCCGTGCCGCTACGCCCAGCCCTTCAGATGCGGGGCGTAGAAATTCACCTGCATGGTGATGGTCTCGAACAGCCACGCGCCGCCCGCGCGCACATAGGTCTCATCATATTCGCACAGCAGCCAGCGGGCTTCGGGCGCGCCGCCCGTGGTGACGGTGCAGGGCATCAGCAGCCGCCATTTGGCCCGCGCGGTGTCTGCGCCGGTCACCGTGATGTCCGGGTTCAGCACCAGATGCGCGGCGAAGCGGATGTCGCCGCGCACAGTGTCCCAGAACGCCTTGAACCCCTCCCGCCCGTGGTGGCGGCCAAAGCCCGCGCCGCCGTCGAACCAGAACCCCTCGGCCAGCATCGGCGCGACGGAAGCGAAATCGTAATCGGCGTCGCAGGCCAGACAATATTGCGCCTTCAGCGCGCTGATCGCCTCGGTTGCCTCAAGCCGTGCCAGCCGTGTCTCGATATCCATCACTGCCCCCTGCGTGTGTGCGGCAGTTTGGCGCGCGGCGGCGGGATTGCGCTATAGTGCATCGCCGGGCGCTGGCGCGTGCGGCGGGGACGCCACCGATGGACACGCTCGTTCAAGCCTCCGGCCGCGATTTGTACGACTCTGACGAACACGCCTGGCTGCTGCACCAGATCGGCGCATTGCGCGCCGGGCGGCTGCGTGACGTCGACCGTGACTCGCTGGCGGAATATCTTCAGGACATGGGACGCCGTGACGAGCGTGAAGTGATGCGCCGCATGGCGGTGCTGTTTCAACATCTGCTCAAACTCCGCTTTCAGCCGGAGCGCCTGTCGCGCAGTTGGGTGCTGACCTTGCTGGACCAGCAGGCCGGACTGCGTGACATCCTCGGGTCCAGCGCCAGTCTGGCCGCGAAGGCAGAGGTGCTGGGCGGGGCCGCCTATCAGCGCGGGGCCGGGTTTGCGGCGGCTGAAACCGGCTTGCCACTCACGGCTTTCCCGAAAGTCTCGCCGTGGACAGTGGCGGCAACACTGGCCTTCGAACCCCCCGAACCGCGGCCGCCCACCCTCTACCGGCGCAAACGCCCATGATCGACCGCCGCTGGTTGCCGCTGAATGCGTTGCGCGCCTTCGAACAGGTGGGCCGCCATCTGTCCTTCACCGCCGCGGCCAATGCGCTGTCGGTGTCGCAAAGCGCTGTCTCCCGCCACGTGATCGCGCTGGAGGGGTTGCTGGGCGTGCAGTTGTTCGAGCGGCGGCCGGGCGCATTCGCGCTCACCGATGCGGGGGCGGCGCTGCTGCCGGTGGTCCGCAAATCCTTCGACCGCATCGAACAGGCGCTGAACGACATCGTGCACGATGGTGGGGCGCGGGTGCGCACGCTGCGGGTGCAGATGCCGCCCACGCTCGCGCAATGGCTGGCGGTGCCGATCCTGCGGGATTTCCGCCGCGTGTGCCCCGATGTGATTCTGGATATCGAAAGCGCCTTGCAGGTGGGCCTGCCGTCACGCGACACGGATGCGGCGGTGATCTATGCCAAGCCGCAGGTGAGTGACCGTGTGTCGAACCTGCTGTGGATGGAGCGGCTGACGCCGATGTGCCATCCGGATGTGGCCGCGAAACTCACCGGCAGCAACCCGGCGCGCGATCTGGCGCCGTTTCTGGCCAGCGTGGAGTTGCTGCACGGCAAGCTGGAAGGTGAGCCGCGCTACAAGCTGTGGCACATGCTGGTGCGGCAATTGGGCATCAACATGGATGTGGAACGCGGGCTGGTGTTCGACACCTCGGTGCTGACCGCGCAATATCTGTTCTCGGGCGAGGGTGTGGCGCTGCTGGACAAGCGCATGTTCGCCGCCGAACTCGACAGCGGGCGGCTGGTGGCCCCGTTCGACGTGGTGCTGGAAGCGGGCTACGGCTACTTCCTGACCATCCACCCGGAAGACCTCGCCGACCCGGCCATTGCGCGCTTCCGCAGCTGGATGATCGAGCGTTTCGGCATGGTGCCCTCTGCGCCCGAGCAGGCTACAACGCCCGCGCCGTTGCGGGTTGTGCCGCCGGCGGCGACATCCGGCTGAGACCGGGCGAGGGGGGAGACAATCATGCTGGCCAAACTGCACCTGCCGCGCAGCGCGTTCGGGGACAAGGAATGCATTGTGTTCGAATCCGCCGGCATCGAGGTATCGGCATTCCGCTACGACACCGGCATCGAGGCTATCCGTTTGGCCAATGCGCGCGGCTTCGTCGTGTTGCTGCCCTATCTGGGCCAGATGGTGTGGGACGCGAGTTTCGAGGGCGTGCGCCTGACGATGGGCAGCCTGTTCGACGCGCCGCGCCCGGCGCAGGTGATCCTCGATACCTATGGCTGCTACGCCTATCACAGCGGCCTGCTGCGCAACGGCAACCCCGGGCCGCAGGACACGCACGCGCCGCATGGCGAAATGCCGGTGGCACCGATGGATGCCTGCCATCTGGAACTGGACAAGTCCGGCGCGGTGAAACTGGTCAGCACGCGCGAATACCGGCGCGGCTTCGGCGCGCATTATCTGGCCGAACCGTCGGTGACGCTGGCACCGGAGCAGACGCTGTTCGACATCACGATGCAGGTGCGCAACCTGTCCGGCTTCGCGATGGATCTGATGTATATGTGCCATATCAACCCGGCCTTCGTGGAGGACGGGCACATCATCCAGCCCGCGCCGTGGACGCCGGACCACATGACGGTGCGCACCGCCGTGCCCGCGCATATCCCGGTCACGCCCGCGTTTCAGGCGCAGATGGCCGCACTCGCCGCCGATCCGGGCCGGATGGAAATCCTCGATCCGTCGCTGACCTACGACCCGGAGCAGGTGTTCTACCTGCACGGCCTGCGCCCGGACGCCGATGGCGTGGTGCACTGCATGTTGCGCCGCCCGGAGGGGGACGGGTTTGCGGTGTCGTGGCGGCCGGATGAGTTCTCGCACGTGGTGCGCTGGCTGATGCGCAACCCCGATGTGCAGGTGGCCGCCTTCGCGCTGCCCGCCACCTGCGCGCCGGAGGGTTACACCGCCGAGCGCGCCAAAGGCACAGTGCGCAGCCTGGCACCTGGGGCATCGGCGCATTTCAGCGTGCGCACCGGCTATCTGGACAACAAGGCCGCGGCGGCGTTGCAGGCGGCGATCCTGCCGGTTTGAGAGAAATATGCATAATGCGGTGCATTATGCGGCGCATTGTGCATATTTTGCCCAATCCAGACCGAAACTCGCGCACAACGCATCGCAAATCGCATAAAATACCGGCCAAGCTTCGGCATGATTTTTGCTAATTAGTGCTCAAGTGGTCGCAACCGCAGGCACCCTGGTGTGCTGCGGTCTATTAACATTGATGGACCGTGTTTGCGTTATTGCGCAGGCACGACCGGCCAACCTATGCTCTCGCGTGCGGGGGTGTAGAGTTTTGTCGTGTACGGCATCGCCCGCGCCGGAGGATTCGGCGGTCCATGTCTGGCCAAGCAAACGGATGGCGCGGCGTCGCCCAGCCTGGTCAGGTGCTGGCGGGTGCCGCTGGCGGCGTGGATGCGTTGCTGGCGGGATTGCTGGCGCAGGATGTCGCCGCCGCCGCGCATCTGGACACAGATCTTTCCCGCGTACTGCACCTGAATGCCGCCGCCGAAGCGCTGCTGGGGTTTGCCGCGCCGGATCCGCGTGCCCGGCAATTGCTGGCGCTGGCCGCATCACCCGCCGCGGCGGTGTATCGCAGCGACGGCCTGCTGTTGGCGCTGCGGGCCACGTGTTTGCCCTATGCGCCGGGCCGCGCGCTGCTGCTGCTGGCGGCAGACCCCGGCAGCAACCTCGGCCGCCCGGACTTCCGCGACATTTATGAAAATATCAGCGAGGGCATTTACCGCTCCACGCCCGACGGGCGGCAGGTCTCGGCCAATCCGGCGCTGGTGCGGCTGAACGGCTACAGCAGCGAGGCGGAATTGCTGGCCGCCGTGAACGACATTGCCACCGAATGGTACGTGGACCCCACCCGCCGTGCCGAGTTCGCGCGCCTGTTGCAGGAACACGGCCGGGTGGATGATTTCGTCTCGGAAATCTACCGCCACAAGACCCGGGAGCGCATCTGGGTCAGCGAGAATGCGCGTCTGGTCCGTGACCGGGTCAGCGGCGCGCCGCTGTATTACGAAGGCACCGTCCGCGACGTGACCGAGACGGTGCGGCGGCTGGATGTGGAACAGCAGCTTCGCACCATCATCGACACCATCGCCGATGGCGTGATCGCCGTCAGCGCCGAGGGGCGCATTCACGCCGCCAACCGCGCGGCGGATGCCATGTTCGGCCTGCCGCCGGGCGGGCTCGCGGGCCGCAAACTGGCCCTGCTGCTCGATCTGGATGGCGGGGCGGTGGCCACCGGGCGGCGGGCCGATGGCAGCATTTTTCCGGCTGATATCGCGGTGGGGGAGGCGGAGACCAGCCTTGGCCGCATGACCATCTACTGCCTGCGTGATGCTGCGGCCCGGATTGCCCATGAACGCGCGCTGACCGCCGCCAAGGACGCCGCCGAGCGCGCCAACCGCGCCAAGTCCGACTTTCTGGCCATGATGAGCCACGAATTGCGCACCCCGCTGAACGCGGTGATCGGCATGGCCGGGCTGCTGCTGGACAGCCCGCTGACCACCCAATCCCGCCGCTATGCCGAGACACTGCGCGATGGCGCCGACCTGCTGATGCAGTTGATCGGCGACGTGCTGGATTTCAGCAAGCTGGATGCCGGGCGGCTGGATTTCGAGGATATTCCGTTCGAAATCGAGTCCATCGTGCATGGCACGCTGGACCTGATGTCGCATCGCGCGCACGACAAGGGGCTGGAAGTGGCCGGGTTCATCAGCCCGGGCGTGCCGATGCATGTCTCGGGCGATCCGGGGCGGCTGCGGCAGGTGCTGATCAATCTGGTCGGCAACGCCATCAAGTTCACCGATTCCGGTGCCGTGACGGTGGAGGTGGAGCGGGTGGCCGGGGCGGCGGGCATGGTGGAGTTGAATTTCGAGGTGCGGGACACCGGCATCGGCATTCCACCCGAACAACTGCCGATGCTGTTCAAGGAATTCAGCCAGCTTGACACCTCCATCTCCCGCCGCTTCGGCGGCACCGGGCTGGGGCTGGCCATCAGCAACCGGCTGGTGATGGGCATGGGTGGCAGCATGGGCGTCACCAGCACGCCCGGTCAGGGCAGCGTGTTCAGCTTCACCGTGCAGTTGCGCGAACTCGCGGCGGGCGTGCCGCGTCCGGCCCCGGTGCGTGAACGGCTGGACGGCGAGCGGATTCTGGTGGTGGACGACAACCCGGTCAACCGCAGCATTTTCACGCGCCAGTTGGAAGGGCGCGGGGCAGATGTGACGGCGGTGGCCGATTCCGTCGAGGCGCTGCGCGCGCTGCATGAGGGGGCGAACCGGGGGGCGGCGTTCGCGGCGGCGGTGATCGACCACATCATGCCGGGCACCGATGGCGAACATCTGGGCCGCGCCATCCGCGGCGACCCGGCCGTGCCGCCGATGCGGCTGGTGCTGGCCACCTCCGCGGCGCTGGTGCCGGAGGCGCAGGGCAGCGGCGGCGTGTTTGACAGCGTGCTGCGCAAGCCGGTGCCGGTGGATGTGCTGGTGCGCGCGGTGCGCGACGGCGTGGCGCACGCGGCGGCGCGCCGCGCCTCGCTGTCCGACATCCCGGCCCCGCAGATCACCGGGCGGCAGTTGCGGTTGCTGGTGGCCGAGGACAATCTGACCAATCAGGTGGTCATCCGCGCATTGATCGAACGGCTGGGCCATGCGGTGGAACTGGTGGGCGATGGCGCACAGGCGGTGGCTGTGGCGGCGCGCGGCGGGTTCGACCTGATCCTGATGGACGTGATGATGCCGGTGATGGACGGGTTGCAAGCCACGCGCCTGATCCGCGAAGCGGCCGGTGCAGCGGGGCAGGTGCCGGTGTTCGGCCTGACCGCGCATATCGGGGCAGACGATCATGCCGCGTTCCGCGCGGCAGGTATGGACAATGTGCTGACCAAGCCGGTCATCGCCCGCGCCCTGGCCGATGCGCTGGCCCCCCTGATGGGGCGCGGATCACCGGGTTAAGCGGCGCCGGCTGTAAATTTACAATTGGCACATATCTCGGGTCCGTGAATCGCCGGGCTGCGGCGTCACGCTGGCACGCCGCATGCGATTGCCTGGCCATGAGCACCGGCCACACCGGCCGGACGGCCCCTGTCAGGGCCGCATGGACCAGGGAACACCATCATGCGTCGCAATCTGCATCGCCATCTGGCTGCCACCGCCTTCGCCGTGGCCCTCGTGCTGACCGGCGCCGCCCGCGCCGACCAGATCGTCATCACCTACTCGGCGCCCGGCGTTTACACGCCGGATTTCAGCACCAACCCCTCCACCGGCATCTGCGCCAGCGCCACCACCTGCAATTACGGCATGGAGAACTTCTCCGCCTGGGATGGCAGCGCCAGTTTCAACAGCAGTTTCAATGATGCCGGGGCAGGCACCTATAATACCCCGTCCGGCGTGTCGTTCGGTGGCGCCTACAGCGTGGGCAGCGGCACCACCTCGGGCGCCGGCGGCGAACTGGTGCAGCACCCGCAGGACCAATACGGCGGCGTGTCCGGCAGCGCCTATCCGGAGCTGTTTGGCCCGAATGCGCCGCAAGTCTCCAACCCCGGCGCGGCACCGGTGGCCAGCTACAATCTGGCGCTGACGGCCAATGGCGTGCCGGGCGTGAACTATTTCGGCCTGTGGATCAGCGCGCTGGACGCCAATAACGACCTGCGCATTTTCAGCGGCAGCAATCTGCTGGCGCAGTTCAACTCCTCGGTGCTGCAATCGGCGCTCGGCAATTGCTTCGCCCCGGCCAGCAACGGCTATTGCGGCAACCCGACGGCCGAATTCAAGGGCCAGAACAGCGGCGAACTGTTCGCCTATGTGAACGTCTTCAATCTCGACGGCTTCATCACCAACGTGCAGTTCATCAACGGCGGCACCTCGGGCTTTGAATCCACCAATCATGCGGTGGGC
>CAIPHQ010000280.1 GCA_903864895.1 uncultured Rhodospirillales bacterium | reverse complement strand
ATTGCGGAATCCACCGGCGTGTCACGCCCGTATAATATCAGGTCACTTTTCCGCGTCATCCGTCCCGGCATGGGCCTTGTCGAACGCCCAGACCCGCTCGAAGCCCATCAGCTTGTTCATCTCCGAGAACGCCATGATGTCCAGATTCTGCCCGGCACTGGAACCGTGCTGGCGCAGCGCGGCATAGGCGGTGGTCAGCGCCTGCGCGGTGGCCAGAAACCCGGTGGCCGGGAAGATGGCGAAGCGGTAGCCGATCTGCTTCAGCGCCTCATAGCTCACCACCGGCGTGCGCCCGCCCTCGACCATGTTGGCCATGCAGGGCTTGTCGAAGGTGCGGCAGATGCGGGCCATCTCCTCCTCGCTCTCCGGGCTTTCCACGAACAGGATGTCGGCCCCGGCCTTGCCGTAAATCTCGGCACGGCGCAGCGCCTCATCCAGACCGTGCGTGGTGCGCGCATCGGTCCGGGCGATGATCAGGAAATCCGGGTTGCGGCGGGCTTCCACGGCCACGCGGATTTTCTTGGCCATTTCCCCGGCCGGAATCACCTCACGGCCCGGCGTGTGGCCGCACTTCTTCGGGAACACCTGATCCTCAAGCTGGATCCCCATCGCGCCTGCGGCCTCATAGCCGCGCACGGTGCGGTCCACGTTCAGCAGGCCGCCGAAACCGGTATCAGCATCGGCAATCAGCGGCGTGGTGCAGCCGCCGGCGATGGTGGCAACCCGGCTGTGCATTTCGGTGTAACTGGCCATACCGGCATCCGGCAGGCCCAGCGAGGACGCCACCGCGCCATAGCCGGTCATGTATAGCGCGCCGAACCCCATGCGGTCGGCCACGCGGGCGGAGATCATGTCGAAAATGCCGGGGGCCACCAGCAACTGGCCGGGGGCAATCAGGTCGCGCAGGCTCATGTGTTCAATCCTCGCAGGTATTCGGCCACCTCGGCTTCGGGCAGCACGTCGGCGTATTTCGCACTCATGTCGTATAGGTTTGCCTCATGCGGCCCCTCGGCACGGTCGCCCACGCCCTCACGCACCACAATCGGGATGAACCCGTGGCTCATTGTGTCAACACATGTCGCGCGCACGCAGCCACTGGTGGTAATTCCGGTTAATATGAGCGTGTCGATGCCATTAGATGTTAGCGTTGATGCTAACGAGGTGCCGAAGAACGCCGACGGGTATTGTTTGGAGATCACAAGTTCATCGGCGCGCGGCACCAGGCCGGGCGGCCATGCGCCAAGCGGGCTGCCAGCCTCGAACGCCTTGGTGGCGGGGGCCTTGCGGTAGAAAATGCCGCCGTCGAAGCCGCCCGGTTGGGTGACAACGTTGGTCAGAATGCGCGGAATGCCTTTTTCGCGCGCCAGTTCCAGCAGGCGCAGGGCCGAGGCCAGCGCGGTCTCAACCCCCTCGCCGGCAAACAGCGCCGAACCCGGGGTGTAGTAAGCCATTACAAAATCGATCAGAATTAACGCAGGCCGGCGGCCAAAGCCGATCCTGTGATGGAAGCCTGCGCGTGCGTAATTGCTGTCCAGATCCTCGGCCATATGGTGGACTCCTGTTCGTGCGATGTCTGAAACGCCGGCAAAATCGCCAAAATTTACTCTTTATCAGTCACTTGCCCGCAAGTGTAGCACCCTGCGCGGCGGCGTGAACCCGGATCTTGCAGGGCATTTTATCGCCGGACCGCATTAAAGTTTCATGCCATGAATTTACAAAAGACGACAGATATCCAGTTGCACACCGTGTAGGTAAGCGTTACTTTGTCAAGACGTTGATGGCTTGACAACCAAGGTCAATCCGTTTACGACCCCGTGCGGCAGATCGCCCCGCCGCTGCACGACGGCAATATGCGGGGCAGACCTAGGTGTGTGAATGGCCATGCGGCTGCTCATCGTCAAACTGTCCGAAGCCGCCCATGTGGGCGTGTCTCTGGCGCTCGTGTCGGAAGCTGATATCGCCGAGATGGTCGAGTCGGTGGATGACGCCGTGGCGCTGATGCGCCTGCGGCCCTTCGAACTGGTGCTGCTGCTGGTGGGTACCAACGTGCAGGCCGCCAATGGCGCGCTGATCCGGCTGCGTGAGATTGCCCCCACCATCTCGGTGGTGCTGCTCAGCCAGTCCGCCGCCCAGCGCCCGCGCGCCCAGGTGCGGCCCGAAATCGCCCGCCAGCCCGCCATTGCGGTGGACACGCACCACGCGGTGCTATCCATCGACAATCAGCCCATCGCACTCAGCCAGGCGGAGTTCCGCATCTTTGCCCTGCTCTGGGCGCGGCGCGGCCAGACCGTATCGGCTGACCAGTTGATGGACGCGATCTATCCCGGCGGCAACCGCCCGGAAAGCCGCGTGCTGCCGGTGTTCCTGTTCAAGCTGCGCCGCAAGCTGGCCCGCGCCGGCTTGAGCGAACTCATCCAGACCGCCGTTGGCCGTGGCTTCACCATCCCGGCCGGCGACCCGGCCCCGTTGCCGCGTCCGCGCGGGGAAGACCCGCTGCGGGTTCCGGTTTTGGTTGACGAGGCGCGGCACCGCTTGTAGCCCAGCAAGGGTGAGCAAAACCGCCGACTCCCGTTCCGTTCCGCAACAGGGCATCCGCGTTCGCGGCAAGTCCTATATGGCCCTCGTGCTGGTGCCGGAACCGCCGTTGGCGGGCTGGCTGGCCGGGCTAGACCACCAGATGGGCCGCTCGCCCGCCTATTTCGCGGGCAAGCCGGTCGTGCTGGACCTGACCGCACTGGCCGCCGTGCCGGAAATTGTCGCCGGATTGCTCGAATCGTTGCACGCTCGCGGCATCCGCGTGATCGGCATCGAAGGCGTGGAACCGGCAACCGCCGGGCTGGATCTGCCGCCGGTGCTGTCCGGCGGGCGCCTCGTGATGGACGGCATCGCCGCCGCCCCCGACCCCAATCCGCCGCCGCCCCCGCCGCCCGAACCTTCGGCGCTGCTGCTGGAACAGCATGTCCGTTCCGGCCAATCCGTGGTGTTCCCCAAGGGTGACGTGACCATCATCGGCAGCGTTGCCTCGGGTGCCGAAGTGGTGGCGGGCGGATCGATCCATGTGTACGGAACGCTGCGCGGCCGCGCCGTGGCCGGGGTGGCGGGCAACAGCAAGGCGCGCATCTTCTGCCGCCGCCTGGAAGCCGAATTGCTGGCCATCGACGGGTTGTATCGCACCGCCGATGATATCGAGGCACAGTTGCGCGGCCGCCCGGCGCAAGCATGGCTGGAAGCCGACTCGATGCATGTGGCAGGTCTGGACTGAGAACGTGCGATGACAGCCGGCGGCAATCCCGCCGGGGAGGATTGAAGCGATGTCCAAGGTTGTGGTGGTGACGTCCGGCAAGGGCGGTGTCGGCAAGACGACGTCCACGGCGGCTTTGGGTGCGGCGCTTGCCCAATTGGGCAAGAAGGTCGCGGTGGTCGATTTCGATGTGGGGCTGCGCAACCTCGATCTGGTGATGGGCGCCGAACGCCGCGTGGTGTTCGACCTGATCAACGTCATCCAGGGCGACGCCAAGCTGGCGCAGGCGCTGATCCGCGACAAGCGTATCGAAAACCTCTCGCTGCTGCCCGCCTCGCAGACCCGCGACAAGGACGCGCTGACCAATGAGGGCGTGGCCCGGGTGATCGCCGAACTGCGCGAAAAGTTCGATTTCATCCTGTGCGACAGCCCGGCGGGCATCGAAAAGGGCGCCACGCTGGCCATGCACAACGCCGACATGGCGGTGGTGGTCACCAACCCGGAAGTCTCGTCCGTGCGCGACTCGGACCGCATCATCGGGATGCTGGATTCAAAGACCGCGCGCGCCGAACGCGGCGACCGGATCGAGAAGCATTTGCTTCTGACCCGTTATGACGCGGCACGCGCCAATCGCGGCGAGATGCTGAAGGTCGAAGACGTGCTGGAGATCCTGTCGATCCCGTTGCTGGGCATCATCCCGGAAAGCGAGGAGGTGCTGAAAGCCTCCAACGTCGGCGCGCCGGTGACGTTCAATTCGCCGGACTCTTCCCCCGGCCGTGCCTATTTCGAGGCCGCGCGCCGCCTGACCGGCGAGAGCCTGCCGGTGACGGTGCCGGGCGAAAAACGCAGCCTGCTGGGCAAGCTGTTCGGGCGGAGGGTCGCATGAGCCTGTTCAGCTTCTTCACCCGCAACCGCAACTCCGCCCCGGTCGCCCGCGAGCGCCTGCAAATCCTGCTGGCGCATGAACGCGCCATCGGCGGCGGGTCGGACCTGGTAGCGCAGTTGAAGGAAGAAATCCTCGCCGTGATCTCCAAGCACTT
>CAIPHQ010000279.1 GCA_903864895.1 uncultured Rhodospirillales bacterium | reverse complement strand
GGCGTTCGAGATGGACCTGAAGCGCCGGCAGGTCGTGGGAGATGACCCGGACTGGCCCCAGTCGTCCGAGCAGCGCCTTCAATTCGGAGTTCTGCGACACTCAAAAACTCCCGCGCCCACCTGGCCAATGCCAGCACATTTGCTACACCCAATCGATTAGCGCCCGATCCGTCATGTGTGGCAACCATACAGACGAACAATCACTCCGTTAATTTCCACATCAGCAAGAACCTCGATGCGATCAGCTTCACGCCTGAATTCGACCGTCACAACACCGCTGTTAAACTCATAGGCTGTCAGACGCCATCCATTGACTACGTGATTCGCGGACAAAAAATCAACCCTCCCGCCCCAGCGCTGCCATCATCTCCCCCCACTCCCGCTTGCTCAGCCCGCTCTCCGCCTGCCCCACCGCCTCGCCATCCAGCATTCGGCGCAGGGCTGCCAGCATCGGGCCGGAAAAGGTGGCGGCGTTCAGGCGGTAGTCGCGGAAGGCGGCCAGAGTCAGCGGCACCCAGGCTGCCACCGTGTCCAGCATGGCTTCGGCATAGACGCGGATCTCGTACTGCGCGTGGGCGTCGGCGCGCAGCGACAGGAAGTGCAGCAGATTGTGCAGGTCGGTCTTCCAGTACCACTGTGTGTAGGTGTTCAGCGTCAGGTTCATGCGCGCCAATTCGCGGGCAAGGCCCGGGCGGGACGGGTCCAGCGCCTCGCCGTCCGGGCCTTCGTTCAGCATCGCGGCGTAGTGGTCGTAGTTGCGCGAGGCGTCATCGCGCAGCAGGCCCAGCACCTCGGCGGCGCGATCGGCATCCAGTACCTCGCCGCGCCCCTGCCGGTTGCTGGCGGACTGGGCGGCCAGATGCTCCGGCGCGGGGATATAGAACTCCTTGTCCAGCACCGAATAGCGCGCCGAGTATTCGTTCACGTTGGCGGTGCGGTGGCGGATCCACTGCCGGGCGACGAAGATCGGCAGCTTCACGTGGTACTTGATCTCCGCCATCTCGAACGGGGTGGAGTGCCGGTGGCGCATCAGGTAGCGGATCAGGCCCGCATCCTCGCTGACCTTGCGGGTGCCGCGCCCGTAGGACACGCGGGCGGCCTGCACCACGGCGGCATCGTCGCCCATATAGTCGATGACCCGGATGAAGCCGTGGTCCAGCACCGGAATCGCCTGAAACAGCAGCGCTTCCAGTGCCGGCACCGTCGCCCGGCGGGTGGCTGCGGTGGCGGCGCGGGCGGCGTCGATTTCGGCCTGCTGTTCTGCGGTTACAGCCATGTTCGCACGCTCATCCGGGAAGTCCTTCTCTCTCAAGCCGATCCACCCTATATTCCCGCTGCCGGCTTGCCGGCTATGGCGATAAACGGAGCATGGAATAAGCGTTGTGGACCCGGGGGCAGTGCCCGGCGCCTCCACCACCATCCCTAGTTGTCAGGGCGATGGGGGCGACACAGGTTCGACACGCGTGGTAAAGATGTGCCTTTTGCCCGGCATGATTCCGCCGTCATCGGGTCAATTTCTAAGTGCCAACGACAACGTTGCACTCGCTGTTGCTGCGTAAGCAGTAAGAAGCGCGGTTAGGGGGGCCCCGGGCAACAGAATGCCCCCCACTTTCCCCAAATCGTCCCAGATGCCGCGCAACTTCATGTGATGCTGCGGGTGATCCTGTGTTAGCCAAGCGCCGCCCCAGACCGGCGGCACATGGCGGAGCGCGGACCCCGATGCAGCAAACGCAGGAAATCGTCAGCACCCTGACGCAGAAGCAGTTGACGGACCTGACCACGGTTCCTGGTGCCATCTCGGTGCAGGAAGTGATGCTGCTGCATTGGCTGGCAACACAGGTGCCGGATGGTTGCATCGTCGAACTCGGCAGCTTCCGGGGCCGCTCCACGGCGGCACTGGCATTGGGCTCGGCGAGTGCCAACCGGGTGCCGGTATATGCCATCGAACCGCACGAAGTGTTCACCGGCGTGCATGGCGGCAAGTTCGGCCCGCAGGACCGGGGCGGATTTTTTGAGACCATGCTGAAACTCGGCGTGTTTGAAACGGTGCGGCTGGTCAATCTCAGCAGCGAATTTCTGGCCAATCGCTGGCCGCATCCGGTGCGCCTGCTGTGGGTGGATGGCGACCATTCCGACGCCGGGGTAGAGCGGGACCTGAACTGCTGGCTGCCGAAACTGCACCCACAGGCGGTGATTGCATTTCACGACGCCGCCGACCCGGCGGGCGCCCCCGCGCGTGCCATTCAGGTGCTGCTGGCAGCGGGCGGCTGGCAGACCGGGCCAGCCGTTGATCTGATTCGAACCATCTATCGCCCGGGCAGCTGATACGAACAAGATTCTTGTTTTGTTCTAATTTGTTCCATAAGCTTCCGGCATGAGCAGTTATTGCGCCATCGCCCCCGGCCATCCGGTGCATCACGCCTACCACGCCCGCGAGTACGGGTTTCCGCAGCGCGACGAAGCGGTGCTGTTCGAACGTCTGGTGCTGGAGATCATGCAGGCGGGGCTGTCATGGGAAATCGTGCTCAAACGGCGCGAGGGGATGCGCGCGGCGTTTGCCGGCTTCGAGGTGGATCGAATCGCCGCGCTGGATGAAGCCGGTCAGGCGGCGCTGCTGGCCAACCCGGCGATTATCCGCAACCGGCTGAAAGTGGCCGCAATTGTCCACAACGCCCAATGCATCCAGGGTTTGCGTGCCAGCCATGGCGGCTTTGCGGCATGGCTGGACGCGCATCACCCGCGCAGCAAGCCGGACTGGGTGAAGCTGTTCAAGACCACCTTCCGGTTTACCGGCGGCGAGATAGTCGGCGAATTCCTGATGAGCCTGGGCTACCTGCCCGGCGCGCACGCGCCGGAGTGCCCGGTGGCCGCCGAAATCGAGGCTTTGGCGCCGCCGTGGCGCACCGCACCGCTGCCGCTCGCCTGAACCGCTTTGCGCCCCCGCCTGCACGCGGTAATGGGTGGCGCTTGCAGGCATGAGGCGGGACGAAACGATGGAACAGGAGCGGCCGGAAAGCCTGCTGCCTTATGTGGAGTGGACCGAGGCGGCGATGCGCCACGTGGTGGTGCGCGCGATCAACCATGCAGCGGCCGAGGGGCTGCCGGGCGATCACCACTTCTACATCACCTTCCGCACCGACCACCCGAACACCGTCATCCCGGCCCGGTT
>CAIPHQ010000278.1 GCA_903864895.1 uncultured Rhodospirillales bacterium | reverse complement strand
GCCATGTGGCGCGACCACTGCCAGTAATACGTCTCGTCCCAGTGCAGATCGAGCGTTACGGCCACCGCCACACGGGCCGCCAGCAGCAGCGCCATAACCGGCCAGACGAAGGAAACGCGCACGGAAAAGGCGGGCTGCAACCCGCTCAGATGCCGCTGCCGGGTGCCGCACGCAGCGGAAATTCCGAGAACGTACCGGTCATCGGGTCGTAGGCTTCCACCATGCCGGTTTCGATGTCGTACACCCAGCCATGCACGAACAACCGCCCCGCATCCTGCGCGGCCAGCACCGGCGGGTGGGTTTGCAGATGCTCCATCTGCACGATCACGTTCCACCGCGTCAGGCGGTGCAGGCGCGACTCCTCATCGTCCGGCCCGCCATCCTCATCAAGCCGCGCCCGCGCTTCAGCCCCGTAGCCGAGCCAGCGGACCACGGCGTCCATGCCCTTCAGCTTGCCCGGATGCAGCATTCCGCGCACCGCGCCGCAGTCCGAATGCCCGCAGATGATCACGTGCTGCGTGTGCAGCGCCGCGATGGCATATTCGATGCTGGCCGATACGCCGACCGATTCAAGGCTGTACACCGGCACGATGTTGCCGGGGTTACGCTCGATGAACAGGTCACCGGGGCCGGTATGGGTGATCATTGACGGCACGATGCGCGAATCGGCACAGGTGAGGAACAGCGCCATCGGCTCTTGTGCAGACGCCAGACGCTTGAACAGCGCGCGCCGGTTGGGAAACACCCGGCTGCGAAAGCGTTCCACGCCATCGGCCAGTTGGTCGATTGTTCCCATGTTTGCCCCGGATCAGCGGTTATGTGCTGACCGGACTAAACCCTACCCCTTCTCCCGCATCAACCGCGACTTGTCGCGCTGCCAGTCCCGGTCGGCGACGGCGTGGCGCTTGTCGGACTTGTTGCGGCCCTCGGCCAGTGCCAGCGTCACCTTGGCGCGGCCCTGCTCGTTGAAATGAATATCCAGCGGCACCAGCGTCTGCCGCAGGCGGGCGATGGCGCCGAGGAAATGGTCGATCTGCTTGTGCTTCAGCAGCAGTTTGCGCGGCGCGCGCGGCTCGAAGCGGCTGAGCACGCCGCCCTGGTATTCCGGGATATAGCAGTTGAACAAAAACAACTCGCCGTCCCGCTCGCCCGCCCACGCCTCGGTCAGCGTGGCGCGGCCGTGGCGCAGGCTTTTCACTTCCGGGCCTTTCAAGACCAGCCCGGCTTCCACGGTTTCCTTGATCGTGTAGTCGAAGCGGGCCTTGCGGTTCTGCGCGGCGATGCCGTGCGAAATCAGGCCCGACTTCTTCTTGTCCTTGGCCACCATGTCAGTTGAGCAATCCCACCTCGGTCAGCGCGGCGCGCACGCGCGCCTTGCTGGATTCGGCAATCGGGGCCATCGGCAGGCGGCAATGCGCGGTGCCGTGGCCGAGCAGGCTCGCGGCATATTTCACCGGGCCGGGGCTGGTTTCACAGAACATCGCGTCGTGCAGCGGCACCAGACGGTCCTGAATGGCCATCGCGTCCGCCGTGCGGCCCTCCTGCCACGCCACATGCATCTGGCTGAGCAGGCGCGGCGCGATATTGCCCGACACGCTGATGCAGCCATGCCCGCCGGAGGCCAGATAGGCCACCGCCGTGTGGTCCTCACCGGACAGCTGCACGAAGTCCTTGCCGCAGGCGCGCGTGGTGTGCAGCGGGCGGGTCAGGTTGGCGGTGGCGTCTTTGACGCCCACGATGTTCTTGTGCTTGGCCAGACGGGCCATGGTCTCCACGCTCATGTCCACAATGCTGCGGCCGGGGATGTTATAGATGATCACCGGGATGTCGCAGGAATCGGCAATGGCCGTGTAGTGCAGGAACAGGCCTTCCTGCGTCGGCTTATTGTAATAGGGGGTCACCACCAGCGCCGCATCGGCCCCGGCCTGCTTGGCATGGCGGGTGAGTTCGATGGCCTCGGCGGTGGAGTTCGAACCCGCACCCGCGATGACCGGCACACGACCGCGCGCCACCGAAATGGCGATTTCCACCACGCGGCGGTGTTCATCATGCGACAGCGTCGGCGATTCGCCGGTGGTGCCCACCGGCACGATGCCATGTGTGCCTTCATTGATCTGCCAATCGACGAATTTCGCGAAGGCGTCCTCGTCCACCGCGCCGTCCGCGCGCATCGGCGTCATCAGCGCGACAAGCGACCCTTTGAACATGGTTCCCCTTCCTCCCCCGCATATGGCAGGACGGCGAAGCTAGGCGCGCAGGGGGTGGGCTGCAAGGGCGGGCCGGGTTAGAAGGCGGCATGCGCGCGGCAATACTGGCTCTCTCCCTTGCATGTCTGGTCCCCGTCGCGGCAAGCGCGGGCGACCCGATGTCTTACGTCCACGCCAATCAATGGGCCGACGCGGCGGCGGCGGTGGCCGATGACGCGGACCCGGTGGCAGCCAAGCTGGTGCTGTATTACCGGCTGATGGCGCCCGGTGCGGCGACCGCGAGCGAAATTGCCGCCTTCATCGCCAGCAGCCCGGACTGGCCGCTGCAATCCACGCTGGTCAAGCGGCGGGATGAGGCGCTGGCCACCGAGACCAGTGACGCTACCGTGCTGCCGCTGTGTGCCGACGCCGAGTCGGCGGCAGCACTGGAACGCTGTGCCGCCGCCAGTGCCGCTGCCCGCAATGCGACTGAGGCAGACAGTTTCGCCCGCCGCGCCTGGGTGGCGCTGCCTGGCGAGGCGGCGCAGGAGACCAAATTCCTCGCCCGCTGGTCCGCCGCCGTGAAGGGCGAGGCCGAGTGGCAGCGCTTCGACCGGCTGGCATGGACCGACACCGCCGCTGCCCAGCGGCAGGCGGCACGGCTGGACCCGGCGCAGCGCGCCCGGGCCGAGGCGCGGCTGGCCTTCCGGCGAGACGACCCCGCCGCCCCGGCGATGATGGCCAGCCTGCCCGCCGAGGCACGCGCCGAGCCCGGTCTGGTGCTGGAACAGGCCCGCTATCTGCGCCGCGCCGGGCGGGACACCGAGGCGCTGGCGGTGTGGACCAGCAACGGCACCGCTGCCGAGCGCGCTGCGCCCGCCGACCGGCTCACACTGTTCTGGGACGAACGCAACATCCTCGCCCGCCGCCGCCTGCGCGACGGGGACGCCGCCGGGGCCTATGCGCTGGCCAGCGGGGCGGCGCAGCGCGGCAGCGAGCAGATTG
>CAIPHQ010000277.1 GCA_903864895.1 uncultured Rhodospirillales bacterium | reverse complement strand
CCGCCCTTCGAGGCGACCGTTTTTGCGCCCATGATCAGCGTGCGCAGCCCCATCGAGGCAATGAACGTGACGGCCGAAAGGTCCACGACAATGGCGCGCTTTTGGCCCACCAGCACGTTGAACGCCAGGTCGATGGCCCCTGCGCCGGCGATGTCCAGCTTGCCGTCCAATGATGCTTTTGTGACATCATGGCCAATATCATCTACGCGCATCTGCATGGGGTGCCGGTCTCCTGTCTGGCGCTCAAGGGCCGTGATTCCTCTAGCACGTTGCGGGGAATTGCAAGATACGAACGATGCGTTACATGGCCGCAACCGCAAGTTTGACGGGGCGGCCTCAGCCACCCCAGCGCGGGTTGTCGACCACGGCGGGCGCGCCGTTCTCCTCCACGACCAGTTTTCGGAAGCCCCGGGTTTCGATGGTGCCGTAATCGTGCCCGGCATGGCCGGGGAACGCGAAGAAGGTAATCAGCGGCTCGGTGGCAGAGACGTTGATGGAGCGATGCGCGTAACGCCCCGGCACATACACCGCCGTGCCGCGCGTGAGTTCCCGCCACTCCACCTTGCCTTCGGGGCTTTCCATCATCATGAAGCCGCGGCCGCGCAGGCAGTAATACACTTCAGCCGTGTCAATGACGGTGTGGAAGTGCCCCTTGGTCATATAGTATTCGCGGCCGATCTTGCCGGGATAGGTGATGGAGGTGCCGTACGCCACATCCTTTTCGCTGTGCGGCACGCCCATGTCGTAGAACTCGTACACCACCGGGTCGCCCTGCGCCCGCGCGGCGGCGTAGGCTTCGGCGTCAGCGAACATGTTTTGCATCTTGGACAGATGCCGCCGGATGGACGGCCGCGCGCCGGACAGGCCGGTGTGCGGGTCAAAATCGGTCAGCGTGGACAGCATGGCGTGCGGCATGTCAGGCCCTCCGTGCGGTGGCGTCTTGCGCAATCCGGCCCAGCACATCGAAATCCGGGCCGGAGGTGGGAATGCCGATGGCGAAGACCTCGGCGATCACGCGGGTCCAGCCGTGGAGGAAATACACCCAGCCATCCTCGATCCGCAGTTGCCGGGACGCCTGCTGCGCGCGCGCCTGATCCAGAAACAGCAGATCGCCGCGATAGTTGAATTCCCAGACAATACCGTGCTGCGGGAACACCGCGCCTGCGGTCAGCGGGGACCCCGGGCGGTCCTTGCCGAGCCCGGTGGCGTTGACCACGACCGAGCGTGGCGGCAGCGCGGAGACCAGCGCATCGGCATCCGCCTCGGCAGGCGTGTGGACGTAATCCGTGGGGATGCGAAAGCCGATCTGCGCGTGGACCTGCCGCATTTCATCCAGACGATGCGCGGTGCGCGCGGTGACGATGATGCGCCCCGGCACATCCGCCCCGGCTTGCTGACGGTTGTGCAGATACAGCGTCAGCGCCAGCGATGACCCGCCCGAGCCCAGCAGCAGCAGATGCGCCCCGCTGTCCGCAAAGCCCTGCCCCTGCAACGCCGCCTCCAGCGACAGCCCGGCGGTGATGGGATCCTTGGCATGGCCGATCAGACGGGCGCCGCGTTTGGAAATGCTGCTGATTTCACCAAGGGTTTCGGCATACGGGTCCAGCCAGTCAAACCGGCCGCGCGCGGCGCGCAGCAGGTTGAGTTTGTGGGTTGTCACCAACGCACCCATCGACAGGCGATCGGCCTTGATGAAATCGACGGCGGCGCAATAGGCGGCGGGCGGGCTGTTCGGCGGGAAGTCGATGCCGCGCATGACTGCGTCGATGCCCAGATGCCGCGCCCAGGCCGGAAACACCTGCATGATGGAGGATTGTCCGGTGGTGACCCCGATGAAATACATCGTTGGCTGCGTGGCGGGGCTGAAGGCAGGCATGGTGCATTCCCTGGCAGTTGGCCCGGCCAGCATAACGGCTGCCCGGGGCGGCATGGCACGCCCGCTGGACAGCAGATAGACTGGCCGCACACAGGCCGGAGCATACCATGCGCTACCGCATATTCGGACGAACCGGCTGGCAGGTCAGCGAAATTGCCTTCGGGGCGTGGCAGATCGGCGGCGACTGGGGCCACGTGGACGATGATGCCTCGGTCGATACGCTGCTCTACGCCTACGAGAAGGGCATCAACTTCGTCGATACGGCGGAGTTGTATGGCAAGGGCCGCAGCGAGGAGGTGATCGGCCGCTCGTTGCGGGAATGGCGCGGCGGCAAGATCTACGTTGCCACCAAGGCGCAACCGGTGCGCTGGCCCGCGCCGGACGACGCCAATCCGCCGATGCGCGGGCGCTACCCGGACTGGTATCTGCGCGAGAACGTGGAAGCCTCGCTGCGCCGTCTGGGCGTGGAGCGCATCGACCTGTACCAGTTGCATTGCTGGACAGCGGACGGCGTGCAGACGCTGGACTGGCTGGAGACGCTGAACGCGCTGCGGCTGGAAGGCAAGATCGACCGCATCGGCGTTTCCATCCGCGATTACCGGCCCGAAGACGGGGTGGATCTGGCCCGGCTTGGCCTGGTGGAGTCGATTCAGGTGGTGTTCAACCTGTTCGAACAACGCCCGGCCGGCAGGCTGTTCGCCGCCGGTGCGGAAACTGCCTTCATCGCCCGCGTGCCGCTGGATTCAGGATCGCTGGTGGGCAACTGGACAGACGCCACCTATGCCGGGTGGGAGGAAGGCTCGGTGCCCGCGTGGCTGTTCCGTGGCGAGCGTTTCGCCGAGACGCTGCGGCGGATGCGGGCGTTGCAGGCGCTGTGCGCGCCCTACTATCCCACGCTGGCCGAGGCGGCGATGCGCTATGTGCTGGGCCAGAAGCGTGTGTCGGCGGTGATTCCTGGCATGAAGAACCGCGCCGAGGTGGACATGAATGTGGCCTACGCCACCGGCGCAGCGTTCCCGCAGGCGCTGGCCGAAGCCCTGCCCGCGCATTGCTGGCCGCGCAACTTCTACCAGTAGGCGCGCGGCTTACCCGGCGGCGGCCGGATCGGCCTGGTTGCGCATGTGCAGCGCCAGCCGTTCGATCTGCGGCACGATCAGGCTGCTGATCTCGGCGTCCTGCACCGTCTCGGCCCAGGCGCGGTGAAAGCAAGCCAGCCAGCCGTCGATTTCCGCCGGGCCGATGGGCGCGCGCAGGTGGCGCGCGCGCAGCATCGGCGGGCCGTATTTGGCGGTGAACAGCGGCGGGCCGCCGAGCCAGCCGGACATGTATTCGAACAGCTTGCGCTCGGAGGCTTCCAGACTGTCCGGGTGGATGGCCCGCGCCGCGGCGGCTTCCGGCAGCGTGTCCATCAACTGATAAAATCGCGCCACCAGCGCGCGCACACCGGCTTCGCCGCCAATGGCCTCATAGGGAGTCGTCACGCTGATTGGCCTCCATCCGTCTGCGATGCGGCGCGTTGCAGCGCGCGGTGCACTTCGACCATGGCCAGCGTATCGCGTTCACAATAGGCCAGCAAAGCGCGGCGCTGCGCTGCGATGGCGGCGGGGTCCGTGATGGAACCGGAGGCCATGCCCGCAAACGCCGCCGAGGCGGCGGCACCATCGGCAATGCCGGTCAGATCATCGTAGCTGAAACCGGGGCTGAGCGCGGGGGCCACCGCCTTGATGGAGTTGCTGAAGCCGAACGCCGGAAAATACACCGCCCCGCGCACCACCGGCAGCAGGTCCGCCAACCGCGCGATGATACCGCCAAGGGGGGCCGCCAGATCGGGGAAGTGTGCGGCAAGCTGGCGCAACTGCGTCTGTTCGAACGGCGAATACACAATCACCGGCCCCGGCAGCGCGGCCAAGGCTGCAATCAGCGTCTCGGCGAAGGCACGGCGCGGATCGGCATCGTGCGGGGCCAGAAATGCCTGATGCGTCAGGGTGCCAGCGGCACCGGTATGGTGCAGCGACCACTGGAACGGCAGGGTCTGAAACGGCCTTGTGCCCGCATACAGCGGGATGGGCGGCATCATCGCCTCGAAATCCAGATAGCAGGCGGGCGGTGCGAAGCGGTGCAGCAGGCGGGGCAGATCGGCGGCGATGTAGGGCCGGCCGGTGGCGAACGCATCGCGGATCACCGCCTGCCGTCCGTCCAGCGGAAAATCCGCCGGAATGGCGGAAATCGCCTCGACCCCCAGCACCGCCAATCCCTGCGCCTGCATGGCCGTCAGGCGCGGCAGCAGGCGCACCCAATCCTTAGGCTTGTCCGATGCGCAGCGCGGCCAGAACCCGCACGAATATGGCGTGTCACACTGCCGCCCCGGTTCGGCAAATGGCAGCACCGTTTGGCCGGGCACATCCCGCAGCACGGCCAGACGGCCCGCAATGGCCGCTATCCGCGCGCCCACAGCGGCTGACACGTCTGCCCGGGTAAACAGGGCAGCCGCATCAATGCCATCCGGCCCGCGCACATAGGCGGTGTTGAGATGCATCACCTCGATGCCACGCAGCGCAGCCCCGGCTTCGCCCAGCACATGCGCCTGCAACGCCACCTCATCGAGGTAGTGATCCTTCACGCTGCCGCTGCCTTTCACCTTCACCAGTGTCCAGCCGCCGGGCTCGCGGGCCAGCACGTCCACCCGCACCTGCGCGCCACCCGCAACCACTACCGCATCGAAGATGGCGGGCACCGCCGGGCCGGCCAGCAGGGCGGCGATGGCCTGCCCTTCTGCTGCCACACCGCCCGGAAACACTTGCCGGGCCGCGCGCCGCACCTCTGCCGCGCTGTCATTGACCCACGCGGGTGGCGCGGGGCCAACCGGATCCGGTGCGTTCTCCAGCAGCCACAGGCGGCGCGGGCATTGCAGACCGGCGAGGTAGCGCGCGGCGGACAGAGGTGGTGGCGTCATGCGGGCAGGTTCTGCCATCCTTCCGGGCCTTCGGCCATCACGCGCAGGTGGCGATCCGGGGCTGGCAGGCAGCGGACAATTGCCGGTGGCGTCCAAAAAGACCGTGACGCTGGACAATGTGGCGGCCCTCGGGGTGGTGAGGCTCGCCGCCATCCTGATCGACATTGCTGCGCAGGACGCCGAGACCAAGCGGCGGTTGCGCATGGAACTCGCCGCCGCGCCGGGCGAAGATCGACCATACGTTGCGCGGCGTGAAATCCTCCCGCTACCCGCACGCCGCGCGGCATTTGCTGGCCTGCGAGTCACTCGCCGCCCGCATCACCGATTTCGGCAACTTCGATACCCATGTCACCTACAGCACCGGACTGCGCCGCCAGCACGACCGCAAGGCCGGGTTCTGGTCGCTGTTGAAGGCGTAGGCGGCGTGCGGCCCGGTTACGAATGCAGCCCCGGTGCTTCGTGGCCGGTGCGGGCGACGTATTCGGTGTAGCCGCCGCCGTATTGGTGAATGCCCTCCGGAGTCAGTTCCAGCACCCGGTTGGACAGCGCGGCCAGAAAATGCCGGTCATGCGAGACGAACAGCATGGTGCCGTCGAATTGCGACAGGGCGGTGATCAGCATTTCCTTGGTGGCGATGTCCAGATGGTTGGTGGGTTCGTCCAGCACCAGAAAATTCGGCGGGTCGAACAGCAGCGTGGCCATCACCAGCCGGGCCTTTTCGCCGCCGGACAGCACGCGGCAGCGCTTGTCGATCTCATCGCCCGAGAACCCGAACGCGCCCGCCAGCGTGCGCAACGTGCCCTGCCCCGCGTGCGGGAAGGCAGCATCCAGCGTCTCGAACACGGTGCGCTCACCATCGAGCAAGTCCATCGCGTGCTGGGCGTAGTACCCGAGCTTCACGCTGCCGCCGAGTGTGACGCTGCCCGCATCCGGCGCGGTGGCACCGGTGACCAGTTTCAGCAGCGTGGACTTGCCAGCGCCGTTCACGCCAAGAACGCAGCAGCGTTCGCGGCGGCGCACCAGCAGATCAAGCCCCTCATAGATCACCCGGCTGCCATAACGCTTGCCCACGCCGCGCAGCCTTGCCACGTCCTCACCCGAGCGCGGTGCGGGCTGGAAGTCGAACGCCACCGACTGGCGGCGCTTGGGCGGTTCCACCCGCTCGATCTTGTCGAGTTTCTTCACCCGGCTTTGCACCTGCGCGGCATGGGAAGCGCGGGCCTTGAAGCGTTCGATGAAGTTGATTTCCTTGGCGAGCATCGCCTGCTGGCGCTCGAACTGCGCCTGCTGGTGCTTTTCGTTCAGCGCGCGCTGCTGCTCGTAGAATTCGTAGTCGCCGGTAAAGCCGGTCAGGCTGCCGCCGTCGATTTCGATGACCTTGTTGATCACCCGGTTCATGAACTCGCGGTCGTGCGAGGTCATCAGCAGCGCGCCGTCATAGCCTGCCAGAAACTGCTCCAGCCAGATCAGGCTTTCCAGATCCAGATGGTTGGACGGTTCGTCGAGCAGCATCACATCGGGCCGCATCAGCAGAATGCGGCCAAGGGCCACGCGCATCTTCCAGCCGCCGGACAGCTTGCTGACGTCACCGTCCATCATTTCCTGGCTGAAGCCCAGACCGTCCAGCACCTCGCGCGCCTTGCCGTCCAGCGCGTAGCCGCCGAGTTCCTCAAAGCGGGCCTGCACGTCGCCGAAGCGTTCGATGATGGCGTCCATCCGGTCCGCCTGATCCGGGTCGGCCATCGCGGCTTCAAGCTGCGACAGTTCGGCCGCCACCTCACTGACCGCGCCCGCCCCCTCCATCACCTCGGCCACCGCGCTGCGGCCGGCCATCTCACCCACGTCCTGGCTGAAAAACCCGATGCTGACGCCGCGGTCGACCAAAATCTGGCCTTCGTCCGGCTCCTCCTGCCCGGTGATCAGGCGGAACAGCGTGGTCTTGCCCGCGCCGTTGGGGCCGACGAGGCCGATTTTCTCGCCTTTTTGCAGGGCCGCCGTCGCCTCGATGAAAATCAGGCGCTTGCCGTTCTGCTTGCTGATGTTGTCCAGGCGAATCATGAATCCTCGGCGGCGGCTGCGGTGGCCGGGCGCTTACACCATTGCGCCGGGGCCGTGAACCGCGCGGCTCATCCCAGCAGATCCAGCGGCGCAAATTCCCCGCGCAGCACCGCCGCCTGATCCTGGTAGCCCATCCACCGTGTGATCAGCGTGGCGTAGATGCGGCGGAAATCCGTCGTGTAGCGCAGGTTGCCGTCATCCAGATCGGTCAGGCTGGGCATCTGGCCATACAGGCCGCCGCGCACCGGATTGCCGATCACGAACACGGGGCCCGCGGTGCCGTGGTCGGTGCCCAGATTGGCGTTCTCGCCCACCCGGCGGCCGAACTCGCTGAACACCATCATGGTCACGTCATCCGCCCGGCCAAGCCGCTTCATGTCGGCCATGAAGGCCCCGATATGGTCTGACACGTAGGTCAGCAGGCGCGCATGGGTGTCCAGTTGATAGACATGCGTGTCAAACGCATTGCGCGGATAGGAGACGTAGAAGATCCGCGTGGCGAACCCATCGGCAATCAGGGCCGCCACCCGCTCCAGACCAAAGCGGACAAGGCCGTAATCCACCGGCGTGCGATAGCCCGCGCAGGCCGCCTGCACGCGCTGTTCGGCATGTTGCGCGCTTGTGGCCACGCCGAACAGGAAGTCCTCGGTGGCGTTGCGCGGTGTGGCCCCGGCGGACAGCGTGCGCAACGCCGCCTGCTCGCTGGCCAGACCGCCGCGCGCAAGTTGCGCAGGATCGTCGAACACCAGCGGCACATGGCGCTGCGCGCGCACAGCCAGTGACTGTCCGGCTTGCACATTGACCAGATAATCGGCGTTCACGGACGGGTCGGCCGCGTCGGCCAGCCGCCCGAGCCAGCCATAGGGGTCGCCGCTGTTCGGCGTGCCGGTGTGCCAGTAGGCCATCGACGAGAAATGCGAGAAAGACGGATTCTCGTAGCCCGCGCCTTGCACGATGGCCATGTTGCCATCCTTGAACAGCCGCTCGAAATGCACCATCGGGGCCGGGAAGCCGTACGCATCGCTGATCTTGCGCAGGTTCCTGGCGGGCAGGCCGAGCCGGGGCCGCGCGCGGTAATACGCGTCGTCGGCATACGGCACCACGGTGTTCAGCCCGTCATTGGCACCGGACAGTTCCACGACCACCAGAATCCGCTCGCCGCCTGTCCCGCTGGCCGCACGGGCGGGCTGGCCGAACACCACCGGCAGGCCCGCCTGCCCCACCACCCCCAGGCCCGCCCCGAGCAGCGCGCCGCGCAGCAGGTCGCGCCGTGCCGGGCCGCTGCGATGCGTATGTTGTTCGGTCATGCCGATGCTCCCTGCCGCGCTCAGACCAGTTGGTAGTGCGGCATGTTCATGATCAGGTGGGCCACGAGCCGCAACGGCTCCTCCAGATAGGTCTCGGCGCGGGCAAGGTCCGCCGTGCCAAGCTGCTGGTCGAGGAAGCCAATCAGCGTGGCCCGCGCCTCGGCCTCCACCGGCACACTCAGCAGGCGCAGCAGCAACAGATCCACCGCGTCCGCCGTGCTGCGCGCGCCGCCGGACAGCACGATGCCGGTCAGGCTGAGCTGCGCCGGGGCGCGCGGGATGGGTTTGACCTTGCGCACGGCCTCCTGCCAGCCGTGCAGGCTGCCGAGGCGGGTGTTGAACTCTTCCTGCGCGGCTTCGGCATTGGCCATGGCCCGCTCGCCCGCCGCCGCGCCGGACGCCTCCTCCATCGTCGCGGCGGCCACATCCGCCCCCTGCAACAGCCGCCGGTTGACCTCGCGCACCTGCGGGCCGGGATCGAGATTCGGGTCGCGGAACTCGATCTGGTCCGGGGCCAGCACCGCGCGGGCGAAATTGCCGCGCGCAATCAGCGTGGCGGGCGTGATCCAGCCCCGCCCCTGCGGCCAGCCTGCGACCGTGGGCGGGTTCAGCAGCACCTGCCCAAGCTCGCCGCTGGCGGCGTTGAAATCCGGAATGCCGGGCAGTGCGGTCAGGCCAAGGCGGCGGTAGGTGGAGATGATCAACTCCACCGGCCCCTTGATCTGCGTGCCCATCGCTGCCGTGCTGTAGAAATCCCGCGACAGGAACAGCGTGCGCAGGAACGGCGCAATCTGGTAGCCGCCGCCGCGCAGCAGCGCGCCAAGCCGGGCCTGCAATTCGGGGGACGGATCGTCGCGCACCAGAAAGCGGTAGATCCTGGACGCCACAAAGTTTGCCGTGGCCGGTTGGGCGAGGATGATGTCCAGCACCTCCACGCCGCCGAACGGACCGGTGTGGCCCAGAAAAGTCTTGTCATCGGCGTCGTGCCTGGCCGCATCGAACCGGAACGTGAGGTCGTCGTCCGTCCATCCGGTGAAGGCGCGCGCGGCTTCGCGGATGTCGTGCTCGGTGTAGTGGCCCACCCCCATGGTGAACAGTTCCATCACCTCGCGGCCGAAATTCTCGTTCAGCGCGTGGCGGACATTGCGCCCGGCATCGAGGAACACCAGCATCGCCGGGTCCTGCGCGATGCCGACCAGCAGGGTGCGGAAATTGCCGGTGGCGTTGGCGCGCAGAAAATCGAGTTGCACCTGCATCTTGCGGTAATCGCGCACCTTGTCGGCACCGGTGGCAAAATGGCCGTGCCAGAACAGCGCCATCTTCTCCTGCACCGGATGCTGGCTGAGCAACATGCGCTCCGCCCACCAATTGGCGAGACGGCGGGTTTCCAGCGCGCTGGCGCGCAGCCAGTAGAAGAACCGGTCTACCACAGGCTGCAACCGCCGCGGGCCAACCGGTTTGACCGCCACCCCCATCGCCGCCCCGGTCTGTTCCGCCAGACGCGTGGCGGCGGGGCGCGTGGCCGGGAAATCCTTCAGACTGGGATCGTAGATCGGCGACGGATCGAACGCGGGAAGCCCGGCATCGCCCGGTGCCGGGCTTGCCAGCACTGCGTCCACCGCCCCAAGCGGCCCCAGCGCATGTAGCCGGGCGGCTTCCTG
>CAIPHQ010000276.1 GCA_903864895.1 uncultured Rhodospirillales bacterium | reverse complement strand
GGCTATCTGCTGGGCGGCGCGTTGCTGACCGAGGTGGTGTTTGCATGGCCCGGCCTGGGTGCGCTGCTGTACGATTCCATCACCGCGCGCGATCTGCCGGTGGTGCAGGCGACGACGCTGCTGATTGCGCTGTCCTTCGTGCTGGCGAACATTCTGGTGGATCTTATCAACACGCTGCTTGATCCACGCTTGAAGGAGGGCTGAGCCATGGCTGATGCCCTTCCGTTCCGTCTGCGCCACTGGAGGCTCTCGGCGTTCCTGCGCGACCACGCGGCGGTGGCGGCGGCGGCCGTTCTGCTGATTGTGGCGGCGTTGGCGGTCTTTGCGCCATGGACCGGCGCGGGCGATCCGTATGAGGCGAACAACGCGCTGCGCAACGCGCCGCCGGGGGCCGGGGGGCATCTTCTGGGCACCGATCAGCAGGGGCGCGACATGCTGGCGCGGCTGTTCTGGGGCGGGCGGGTTTCGTTGGCCGTGGGCGTGGTGCCGACGCTGTTTGCCAGCGTGATCGGTCTGGCGCTGGGCATGCTGGCGGGGTTCGCGCGCGGCATTGCCGATCAGATCATCATGCGCACGCTGGATGTGTTGTTCGCCTTCCCGATGGTTTTGCTGGCCATTGCGGTGGCGGGCGTGCTGACGCCGGGGATCGTGACAGAGATTGTCTCCATCACCATCGTGCTGATCCCCTATGTCGGCAGGCTGGCACGCACGGCCACGCTCGGGGTGACCTCGATGCCATATATCGAGGCCGCCCGGGCCGCCGGGGCCACGCAGTCGGCCATCGTGTTGCGTTATGTGCTGCCCAACGTGTTCAGCCCGATTGTGGTTTACGCGACAACGCTGATGGGGCTGATGATTGTGGTCGGCTCCGGCTTGAGTTTTCTGGGGTTGGGCGTGCAGCCGCCGGTGGCCGATTGGGGGGCCATGGTATCCGATGGCCGCATCGTGCTGCGCCGCGCCCCGCATGTCACATTGCTGCCGGGCGTGGTGATTCTGGCGGTATCGCTGGCGTTCAACTTTCTGGGCGACGGGTTGCGCGATGCGCTCGACCCGCGCACGGCACGGCGATGAGCGACGCAGTGCTGGATGTGCGCGGCCTGCGCACCCGCTTCGGCCCGGAAAAAGGCGGGCTGGTGGCGGTGGATGGCGTGAGTTTCATGCTGCGGCGCGGGCGCACCACGGCTTTGGTGGGCGAATCAGGCTCGGGCAAATCCGCCACCGCGCAGTCCATCATGGGGCTGATCGACCCGCCGGGCCGCGTAACCGGCGGGCAGGTGCTGTATCGCGGGCAGGATCTGCTGACGCTGGATGAAGCGGCCATGCGCGAGATTCGCGGCGCGCGCATCGGTATGGTGTTTCAGGACCCGCTCACCTCGCTCAACCCGGCGCTGAGCATCGGCAGCCAGATTGCCGAAACCATCACCGCGCACGAGGATGTTTCGCACGCCGAGGCGCAGCGCCGCGCGGTGCAGTTGCTGGAACATGTCGGCGTGGCCGATGCGGCGCGGCGGGCGGCGGATTATCCGCATCATTTCAGCGGCGGCATGCGCCAGCGCGCGCTGATTGCCGCCGCCATCGCCTGCCGCCCGGAAATCATCATCGCCGATGAGCCCACCACCGCACTCGATGTGACGGTGCAGGCGAAAATCCTGCGCCTGCTGCACGACCTGCAACAGGAAATGGGCGCCAGCCTGCTGCTGATCACGCATGATCTGGGCGTGGTGGCGGCGATGGCCGATGAGGTGGCGGTGATGTACGCAGGCCGCGTGGTGGAACAGGCTGATGTGGACACGCTGTTTCACCGCCCCGGCCATCCCTACACACGCGCGCTGCTGTCCTGCGTCATGGATATCGGGGATGGGCGCGACACGCCGCTGAACCCGATTGCCGGTGCCCCGCCCGATTTGCGCACCCCGCCACCGGGCTGCCGGTTCGCGCCCCGCTGCCCGATGGCCGAGGCAGCGTGCCTGTCGTGGCAACCGCAGGACATCGCGGTATCCGCCACCCACACCGTGGCCTGCCGCCGCGTGGCGGAGGTGCTGCAAGATGGCTGAACCGTTGCTGCGCGCCGAGGGTCTGTCGAAAAACTTCGCGGCGCGCGGCGGGTTGCTGCATCGCCGCAGCGTCGCCGCCGTGTCAGATGCCGGGTTCACGCTGGAACGTGGCGAGACGCTGGGGCTGGTGGGTGAAAGCGGTTGCGGCAAGTCCACGCTGGCGCGCCTCGTGCTGCACCTGATCGCGCCGGATGCGGGCCGGGTGCTGATCGAGGGGGCAGATTTCACCCACACCGGCACTGACGCCCGCAGGCGGTTGCGCCGGCGATTACAGATTGTGTTTCAGGATGCGCTGTCCTCGCTCAACCCGCGCATGACGGTGGGCGTGAACATCGCCGAGCCGATGCGCCTGCAAGGCATCGGCACCGCCGCCGAGCAGCGCGGCGCAGCGCGCGAACTTCTGGAATTGGTGGGTCTGCGCGCCGACGATGAAGACCGCTACCCGCACGAGTTTTCCGGCGGCCAGTGCCAGCGCATCGCCATCGCCCGCGCGCTGATCCTCCGCCCGGACATTGTGGTGTTCGACGAGGCGGTGTCGGCGCTGGATGTGTCGATCCGCGCGCAGATCCTGCGGCTGATTCTGGACCTGCAACAGCGGCTCGGCCTGTCCTACCTGTTCATCTCGCACGATCTGGGCGTGGTGCGCCGCGTGTCAGACCGCATCGCGGTGATGTATCTGGGCCGCATTGTCGAGCTTGGCCCTGCGGCGCAGGTCTGCGCCGCCCCGCTGCACCCCTATACGCGCGCCCTGCTCAGCGCCATTCCGCTGGCCGACCCGCGCCGGATGCGGGTGCAGGATCTGGGGCTGACCGAAGGTGAGGCAGCGAGCCCGCTGGATGCCCCGGCCGGCTGTGCCTTCCACACGCGCTGCGCCAACCGCCTGCCGCGCTGTGCCGAGGCGCGACCGGCCATGGTGATGGCCGCCCCGGCGCACGGGGCGGCGTGTTTTCTGCACGCGCCCTGATGCTGCGACGTTAGCGTTTGACCGGCCGCAGCCCCCGGTTGGCCAGCACGTTGGCCGCTTCGGCAGCGTAGCCCTTGTGCCAGCGCGACAGCGGCGGGCGGTTTTCCACGATGTCGCCGGCCGCCCACAGAATCCGCCGCTCATCCAGCGCGCGGGGAACATCGTTGTCCGGGCACAGGATGTAGAAGTCGCCCTTGGCAAGGCTGGCCAGCATGAAGTCCGCCGTCTCGCCGGGCGTCCAGGCGGCAGCGGGCTTTTCATTGCGGCCATTGGCGGTCAACGGCGTGAACACGAAGCCGGGGATCAGCAGATGCGCGCTGACACGGTTGCCCGGCGTGTTGCGCAATTCGTGCTGCAACGCCTCGGTGAACGCCTTCACCCCGGCCTTGGCCACGTTATAGGCCGGGTCGCCCGGCGGGGTGGTGATGCCCTGTTTCGACCCGGTGTTGATGATCCAGCCCGGCTTGCCGCGCGCGATCATGTGCGGAGCGAACACCCGTGACCCGTGGATCACGCCCCACAGATTCACCGCCATCACCCGCTGCCATGCGTCCTCCGCCCCGAACAGCGAACTGCCGGGCTGGATGCCCGCGTTGTTCATCACGATGTCGGCACCGCCGAAGCGTACCGCCACCGCGTCACGCAGCCGCTCCAGATCGTCAAGGCGGCTGACATCGGTCTGCTGCGTCATCACGCTGGCCGCACCCTGCGCCGCCGCTTCGGCCACCACCACGGCTGCGGCCTCGGCCAACCGGGCTTCGCCCAGATCGGCGATGCATACATTCAGGCCGCGGCGGGCGAAGGCGCAGGCGGCGGCGAGGCCGATGCCGGATGCGCCGCCGGTGACGACTGCGGTGTTGCCCGGTGTGAGGGGTGAGTC
>CAIPHQ010000275.1 GCA_903864895.1 uncultured Rhodospirillales bacterium | reverse complement strand
CGTCGGGCCCGTACGAGGTGCCAGACGAAATCGGCGACGGCCGCCCGTTGCTGGTGGTGATGTCACCCGATGCGGTGTCGGTGGGGGCCACCGTGGACGGCGTGCCCGACCTGATCGCGCGCATTTTCGAACGTAAAGGGTCAGAAGGATCGGCGCTGCGGGGGATGCGCAATAACCTGCTGTTCGTGGTGGCGGAAGACGTCAAGGTCGACCAAATGCGCAACGACATGCGCCGCCGCCTCGCGCTAAAGGCGCTGCTGGCGCCGTCGCGGCTGAACGAACTCGCTCCGCACCAGCAGGACAAGCTGCGCGAATGGGAGGCAAAATCGCAGGCCGAGGTTGCCATCGCCATCCAGTCCGCGTTCCGTCACGTGTTCTATCCGTCGGCAACACGGATCGGCGAAAGCACTGTCGCGCTGGCGCACACCGCGCTGGACATCCATTCGGCGTCGGAAAAGCCGGGGAGCGGCCAGCAGCAGGTGGTGCGGCAGTTGCGCGAGTCGCGGAAGCTGCGCCTGCCGGAGGACGAGCCGGATGCGCCGTCCTACATCCGCGACCGCACGCCGCTGCGCAAAGGCCAGATCACCACCGCCGCGCTGCGCGAAGAATTCCGCAAGGACCCGGTGCTGCCGATGCTGTCCGGCGACGAGGTGTTCATCAAGGGTATCCGCCTGGGCATTGATCGCGGTGAGTTCGTGTATCGCCGGGGCGCGATGCTGTACGGCAAGGGCGACCCGATCGCCAACATCGCGGTGGACGAAGAAGCCGCCGTGTTCACGATGGCCTACGCCACCGATCACAATATCTGGCCCCGCCCGCTGCCCGCCCCCGCGGCTTCGGCATTGGGCATCTCGGGCGGCGGCACTGTCACTGGCGACGATTTCGAACAACCGGCTGGGCAAGCCGGGATTTTGTCCGATCCCAAAAGCGGGCCACCGATACCCAGCCCCGCGACCGGCATCAGCCAGGCACCCCCGCCGCCGCCACTGCGCGCCGAAGGCGTGTTGAAGGAGGCGCTGAACCGCATTCTGGAACAGGCCCAGGCCCGCCGCATTGCCGCCCTGGCCGAGCTTTCGGTGCGGGTGTTCGAGCCGTCCGACGGGTTCCGGCTGCTGGGCGTGGTGGGCGCCATCCGCACGGCCGAGGTGCGCGCCAGCATCAACGGCTCGTTTGAAACGGCGGCGGGCAGCGAGGTGGAAATCGGCTTTTCCGGTGTGCCGCAGGATGCGCTGCCGCTGAAGGATTTCCTCGACCCGCAATTGAAGCTGGCGGTGGAGAAGGACGTGAAGATCGGCTTCACGCTGACGTTCAAGGATGGGCTGCCGGTGTCCGGCGATGTGCCCGCCAAGCTGGTGGAACAGTTGACTCGCTACGCCACCGGGGCGGCGTATGTGGAAGCCACCGCCGAGCCGAAGCCATGAATGCCCGAGTCGCCCACATGTTCCCTGATCCCGCTCCGTCATCCACGCCTGCCTACGAAGTGCGGCTGGTTCGCCACGGGGCGGGCGATTCGGAGATTGAGGTGTGGCAGTTGCCATCGCCCGCGAGCCCACAACTGACGGCACCGCGCAGGCTGGCTGGCCTGCGCGGGCGCAACCTCGATCTGGTCGAGCATCGCGTGCTGAAGCAACTGGCCGCCGCCCATGTGAAATTCGCCCCGCTGTCCGGCAAGCGGGAGGCGCAGCCGCTGGCTGAAGACGTGGCACTGCGCCTCGGGCTGCTGTTCCGCACGCTCGCGCCGATGCGCAACCGGGACGCGATGCGCGAGGTTGCCGAGGGCATCGAAGCGATGGGCAGGGAGGAAGCCAGCTATTGGCTCGGCATGGCCATGCACCGCCGCAACCCGCGCCGCGTGCTGACCGCGCTGCGCTTCGTGCTGACGGACCCGAAGCGGCCGGCGTGAGGGAAGCCGATGGTTCCGACTCGATGGCTGGGACGATTTCGGGGGTCGTTCCCCGGTTGGCAGCGACAGTAACCCAGTCGGCGACAGACCGAACATTTGTCGCCCGGTGACGCATTCGGTTGTTCAAAGAGCAAATGCCGCGCTGGAAACGTCAATCAAATCAATCTCAACGTTTGCAACCGCGGGGCAGCCGGTTGCCCGGATGGCGACAAATGGAATGCGTGTCGCTCGGCTGCTAATTAAACCAAGCGGACTGAAATTTGGCGTCGTGATCCTCGCACCGACCTGTCGCGCGGCGACAATGCCGAGTCGCGAATGGGCTTTCTGGCCAGCGCAAGCGGCATCGCCCAGCATGCTGTAGACGAGTCGGAGCTTGGGTTTTCCGGAACTAATGACGCCGACGCTCTGCGGGTGGCTGACAGTGGGATGTCCGGTGATGTTGCGGGAATCCGGCGAATTTCCGGCGGTATCAGTAACTGGCGATGCCGGGATCGATGCAGATCGCCGCCATGGCTGACGGAACAGCGGCCCAATTCGCACCCGATGTCGCGGGCAGGAGTGGAAAGAGGCGCTGACGCGTTGTTGGTCCCGCCGCGCTGAAACCTGCCGGACGTCATGCCATATCGGTGCTGGCGAGCGTGCCCCCCGTCCAGATCATATAGCAACATGGAAGCGAAGTTCGCGAATGCGGATCAGGTTGGAAGATTTGCGTTCCACTTCCGCTTTGTGTTTTCCGGGGCCGGACAGGACAGGACATTCTCCCCTAAAGGCGGGAATGTCCGTTGTCCGTTGTCCGATAGCCGGTTCGGACAGGACATACCGGACAAAACGTCCGAGAGGATGTCCGGTGTCGGTCATTGCACAGGCAGGAACCAGGCGAACGTGTCATCCATTCCAATTTTTCCGCAGTCGCGGAAAGCTTTCATCTTACGACAAAAATTCCTATTCCTGCTGTCGCTCTTTCCTGCGCCCAATAGGCCGTGCTCGTCGGCCGATTTGCGCCACGCTTCAATTGCCACCCAATGCTGGTTCGAGTTCCCATGGAGGTTCTGGCCGCCAAGCTGTGCAAGCTCGTGCAGAAGTTTCAGCAAAGGCTCATCCTTGCTTATGATATCGCTGCGATTTTTTGCATGCAATCCACTTGGATGACGATCCAGAACTGCTGGATCAAGCTCGCGAACACATATGGACTTTATTCGCTCGCCGTCTGGTCCGGGGAAGATATCAATAAGGTCCAGCGCGAAGGGCATCGGTGCGCCCTCACCGGCATCGCGCGCTTTCGTCACGCGGGCGACGTGGCAGTCCTTCCGCCTTTCGACATGAACGGCTAAATCCACCGCGGCAAGCAGCGAACTGTGTTCGCGTGGTGACGACCGTGATGATCGCGTCACGTCCTGATGTTGTTCCTTTCCGGCATGGTGGACAGCGATGATTGCAGCATCCGTTCGTTGACGAATCTCATCGAGCACCGCGAGCACGGCACCCATCCCTGTCGAACTGTTCTCGTCGGCCGGCCCGAGCATTCGGGATAGCGTGTCGATCGCCAGAACAGTGATCCCAAGATTGTTCATATCCATGACCAACTTGTCCAGGTCGGATCGTTGCCTAATCACATCTACGCACTGGCCGATGACCCAAAAATTGGGCGCGGGTCCATGCATGGTCGCGAGAGCTCCAACGCGATCCCGCAGTCCAATTCCACCTTCAAGCCCGACATACGCAACCTTTTCCTGCGATCCGCGCGTCTTCCGGCCGTGAATGTTCTCGGCGCCACGCGCAAGGCGAAAAAGCAAGTCAAGCACGTAGTGGCTCTTGCCAGCCCCGGGTTGTCCAAACACGACCGCCAACCCACCCGGAGCCACAAGTCCTTCCACAATCCAATTTACTGAAACTTCGTTTCGCCACTCGGTCTCTGAATACCATCGAAGATTGGTCGTGACCTGTGTTGCCACACACGGCGGAGGAACCAGCCCAGAGTTGGCTCTGCTTTCGAGATCGCCGTTGAAGCTAGCGGACCGAGGCATGCTGCCCTCCTGCACGAATGGCACTGCGAATTGTCCGTTCCGCTTCGGCGATCGGAAGCCCGGCGCGCGCCGCAGCCACTGTCAGCGCGGCACCAATTGCTGCCTCGGGCAGTACGCCGGCCCACACGAGCCGTGAAAGGCAATATGCCTCGGAGTTGAGAATGTTGTTGCGTTGCCCCTCGCGCGCCTCAGCGACCCTGCGGGCTGCCGAAGCCAACGCCGCTTGGGCGTAGGCAGTGGAGGGGCTCGCGGATGATGACTCCTGCGGCACCGGTCGAACCTTGGGCAGCGCCAACGCCAGCAACCATGCAGGCCATTCGGCGACCGGGGCGTCTGAGATCACGCACAATCCGGCCGCCGGCCACCAGATCACCGCACCACCATCGGCACGAACGTCAATTCCGTCTGCAATCCTCCCTTGCGAACACCGGAGTCCGGATGCGTGACGGAAGAAAATGTGCCGTCCCCTACTTCGAGTTTCGTGAACGAGAGTGTCCGGCATCCGAAGCTGGTTCTGCTCGAACCAAAGATCGCCGCCGTTCCGCGGATCCATGTCAAGCACATCCAAGCCGGAGGCCGCGCCGGTGGCGATGCCGACGAGCGGGCCGGGCCACAATTCCCAGAGCTTAGCGATCTGAGCCGGATTGACTGTGGCTGACTTAAAGCCACCAGGGCAGGTCGGCCGCTTTTTGGTGCTTGCCGGGTAAACTGGCATGCCTCGCGCCGCGAGCGCAAGCGCCTGCTCTAGCGCCATCATGTGATTGCGCATTATCCAAGTCCTATACTGGATTTTTCAGAAAGGACCGGCTAGAATTCGTCCGTTGATGACGACTGCCGGAAAGACGGCGGCGCGGCTGCTACCGCGCCGCCTGTCTGAGGTGGATCCCATTGGCTGGACAGGAAACGGGGCGACTTAAGAGAGAGTCTTGCCGATTTCCAAACCCTCACCCGATACGAGGGATCACACGGTTACAAGTACACGAGATTTTCT
>CAIPHQ010000274.1 GCA_903864895.1 uncultured Rhodospirillales bacterium | reverse complement strand
GGCATCACCCGCACGGCTGCGGTGGAGACGCGCGGGCGCATCGCCGAACTGGAATCGGCCATGACCGGCCTGAAATCCACGCTGGTCCGCAGCGTGCGCACCGCCACCGAGGATGTGGACCGCCGCACCGAACGGCGGGAGCGCGTCAGTCTGCCATGCACGGTCACTCTGCCGGGGGCGGCAGCGCAGCAAGGTGAGGTGATCGACCTGTCCGACATCGGCGCGGGCATTGCCGGTGTGGACACGGCGCAACCCGGCACGCGCGGCCAATTGGTCATCACCGGGCTGGGCTATGCGCTGCCGTTCCGCGTGGTGGCGGTCCGCGGCGAACTGCCGCGCATCATGGGCGTGGCGCTGGAACTGGACCAAGCCACCGCCGCCCGCTTCCGGGGCGTGCCGGCGAAGCTGGCGCGGGAGGCGCTCGCGGCGGCGTAGGGGGGCAGAAACCTCACTCGTCCCTTCTGACCGCCTGCACATGCGCCGCCGCCTCGCGCAGCCATTTGCGGTCGCCGGGTTTCAGTTGCCCCGCCCCGTCCAGCGCGCGCAGGCGTGTGACCACCACAGCCCAGCGGCGCGGGGCGTCGTCGCCCAGATCGGCCAGCTTCCATTGCGCCCAGACGGCGTTCACCTGGTCCTGCGTGTCGCCAGGGTTGGCGGCAGCCAGTGCGTCGCGCAGGGCGGCGCAGCGGCGGAACACCGCCTGCGCCGCCGCAATGTCCTGCTGGCGGCGCAGCGCGTCGCCCTCGCGCCAGACCACAGATGCCAGCCAGCGCTGCCATTGCGGGTTGCCCGGCTGCATCTGCGACAGCCTTGCATAGTCATCCCCGGCGGCACGAAACAGATCCAGCGCGGCACCAAGCTGGGCGTCCGCCGCCCGCTCATCGCCATAGCGCATCCTGGCATCCGCCAGGGTCCACAACCGGCCAGAATCCTGTGGCGCGGCCGCCGAGAGCCGGGCGCTGATGGTCAGCGAATTCTCAAACGCGCTCCAGGCATTGGCGTGGTTGTGCCGTTTCGCCCATGCCTGCCCCAGATGCAGATAGGCCAGCGCCAAAGCCTTCTGGCCCGGCACGTCCGCAGGCTGCGCGGTGGCCAGCGTGCTGGCTGCCTCGAACTCGTCCAGATACGCCTCAAGCGCGGCGTGCCAAACGTGGCGGCGGGCCTGCGCCTCGCCCAGCTTGCTGCACACGTCCACCAGCGCCCATTGTACCTCGTCGTCCTGCGCCGCAGGGTCCAGCCCGCGCCAAAGCGTGCGCGCGGCCCCGAACGAGGCGGTGGCAGGGGCGTCGGCATTCTGCTGCACGAACGCGTCGCCCGCGTTTTCATGCGCGCGGGCCAGCGCTCGGGTCCACTCCGCCGTGTCCGGTGCGGCTTCGTGCAGGGCCTTGGCCACCGTGATGGCGCGGCTGAACATGTCCTGCGCATCGGTCAGCGCCGTGCGGCGCAGCAGCGCATGGCCTGCGCTGGCAAGGTCGCGCAGCAACGCGCGCTGCGCCTCCGCATCGTCCGGCGCGGCTTCAGCCTGTTGCGTGCGGATGGCAAGCCCCGCCTGCAACACCGCCAGCGCCTCATCCACCGGCGCATGCGCCGCCAGGATCGTGGCCCCCACCCGCGCCTGCGTGGCGGCCAGGGCTGTCTGCCACTCCGGGCCGTCCGGCGCGTCATGAGCGATGCGGGCGCGAATTTCCAGCGCACTGCGCCGCAGCGCCAATGCGCCCGCCATGTCGTTCTGCCGCCCGTGCAGAACGGCCAGCGACATCAGCGAATCCGCCGCGTAGGCCTGCCAGTCCCGCGCGCTGCGGTCAGAGGCCGCCATGCGTTCGGCGATACCGCGCGCATCGAGAAACACCGCCTCGGCCTCGGCCATGCGCTGCCGGTCCATCAGCGCGTAGCCGGTCCAGTCCAGCACGACCAGCAGGTTGTGCTGATACTCGGCGTTGAACGGCTGCGCGGCGGCCAGATGCTCGGCCAATTCCCGCGCTGCCGCGTAGCCCTCCAGCGCCATCACCGCGTTGCCGCGCTCGTGGTCGATGCGGGCCAGAAAGGTCAGCGACCAGAACCGCGCGCGGCTTGCCTCATCACCCTCAGTCAGCGCCAGCACGGCGCGAAAGCCTGCCACGGCGTCGTCGATGCGCCCGGCGCGGCGGGCGGCGTCGGCCACGCAGAAGCGGCTTTCGGCGTCGGATGGGTCCAGTTCGGCGGCGCGGGCATAGGCATAGGTGGCGCGCCGCATGCTGGTCAGCCCGGCAATGACGGCCAGCGTGCGCTCGGCCTGCGCCGAGGGGTGGGCGGTGGCGATGGCGGCCAGCGCCGTGGCGGCTTCGGCCAGCTTGGTGGCGCGCAACAGGTCCAGCACCTGTGCCGCCGCCGCATCGCCGTCTTCGGCGGCGCGGGTGATGGCCTCCACCGCGGCCATCACGCGCGGGTTGCGCCCGATCGGCGCAGGCTCCGCACCGCCCGCGTGGATCAGCGCCCACGCCAGTTCGCGCGTGGCAGCGGGCAGGTCGCGCCCGTCCATATAGCCGTAATGCCCCGGCCGCCCGGCGCTGCCCCCCGAATCGTCCGCCGCCCCGCCGAGCAACACGGCAGCCAAGATCAGCGCGGGCAGGAGGGCGAGACGGCGCATGGCGCAGCCTACGCCGGATCGTTACGCAGTGGGAAGCGGCATCATGCCGCGCGCGCCACCCCGGCAGCGGCGGGCGTGGCGTGCCAGTAGCGCCCGGCCATCGCCACATCGAACGCCACCGCCCGCGCACCGGACACATCAAGCCGCGCGGCCCCATCGGTCCAGCGCCATTCCGGCTCCGGCGCGTGCCAGCCGGCGCGCAGATTGGCGCTGTCGAGGCTGACCTGCCGCCCGTCCACGCACAGGCGGGCAATGGCCACGCCGAGCGCGCGGGTATCGCTCTCCGCCGGGCGAGTGTGCGCGGGCACCCAGATGCGGGAGTGCAGCGCCAGCGTCACCGTGCCCTGTGGCAGGCGGATCAGGCGGCGGGTGCCGTCTTGCCGCACCGGCACGCGTACGCCATCGGCCAGGGCGGTCAGGCCGGGATTGGTGGTCAGGCGATGGCCCATGCGCTGCGCCCGGCACAGCAGGCGGGCGCGGGCGCGCAGCAGGGCCGGGCCGCGCAGCACCAATGGCGCACAGGCCTCGGCGTCCCAGATGCGGCGGGCGAAGTCCGGGTGCAAATCCCGCACCGGACCACCGTTGTCGAACGCGCTGCGGTTACCGGTGTCCAGATAGGATTCGCAGGGCATTCCCTCGGCCAGCAGCACGTCGTGGCTGTCCAGTTCCGCGTGCCAGTAGGTCACGTGATGCAGCGGCACCGGGGCGATACTGCGGCCGTTGACCAGATAGCGCACCGGAATCAGCACGCCGCCGGTGAACACCGCATGATCGGGCGACAGGTACAGGTCGCGCACCGGCATTCCGGGGCCGAACGCGCCCGCCGCCACCCGCACCGGGTGCTGATCCGGCGGGCAGGGCGCGTGCATCCGGCTGCGGCCCAGCCAGCGCAGCGGGCGCAGCGCGCCGCTGGCCGTGCGCAGCCGCATGCCCTGGGTCAGGTGCTCCACCGCAACCTCACCGGTTTCGGTGGCAATGCGCGTGCCGGTCAGGAAACAGGCGGTCACCGCGCCGGTGGCTGCGTCGTAGCCCAGCGATGCCGGGGCGCTGGCCGGGTCGAAATTCAGGTGCAGGCCGCCGGTGAACGTGGCCACGTGGCCGGTGGGGTCGTAGGTCATCGCGGCGGGCTTGACCGACATGATGATCGCGTCGCCCGGGTTGAAACTGGCGATCAGCCCGCCGGGCACGCCGCTGTCCACCAGCAGGACGCCGGGGGCGCCGGTGAAGCTGATCTTGCCGCTGCCGGCGGCGGCGGATTTCACCAGATCGAGCGTGCCGCCGTGAATGTCGATGCCGCCGGTAAAGCTGTTCACCCCGGCCAGCGCCACGGTGCCTGCCCCGGTCACGCGCAGATGCGCAACGCCCGTACCGCCCGTGCCGGACGGGTCGGCGATGGTGTCGCGAATGGCCAGCGTGGTGCCTGCCGAGGGGTCCAGCGTGACGGTGCCGGACTGCACGAACAGGCCGCTGCCCAGCCCCTGCCCGGCCGTGGCGCCGTTGCCGCCGCCTGCGCCGCCGGTGGCGGTGTTGTTGGCCACGCCGCCGCCCAGCAGGGTCAGCCCGCCGCCGGTTTGCACGAAGATCGCCCCGCCCAGCCCGGCACCACCGCCGCCGCCACCGCCGAGGCCCGAGGGGCTGAACCCGCCCGCGCCGCCGCCGAAGCCGCCGGGCGCGCCGGTGCTGCC
>CAIPHQ010000273.1 GCA_903864895.1 uncultured Rhodospirillales bacterium | reverse complement strand
CGCGTGGGTGCCACGTTCGCGCTGTGCGACGCAGCACTGACCACCAACAGCGTACTCGCCGCGCACGCGGCGCGGTGGTCGGGCAAACCGGCGCGGGTGATTGCCAATTTCCTCAACCGCGAACAGCAGGACATCTCCGAACGCATGTGGCAGGCCAAGGCCGCGAGCAAATGGGCAGGCGATGGGCGGCGGCATATCGGCTATTTTTCCGGCTCGCCGTCGCATAACCGCGACTTTGCCATGGTGGCGCCTGCCATTGCGCGCCTGATGGATGCAGATCCCGGCTTGTGGTTTCGCGGCGTGGGGTTTCTGGACCCGGGGCCGGATCTGGCACGGCACGCCGCCCGCATCGAGACGATCCCGTTGCAGGACTTCATGAACCTGCAACGCGAGATCGGCGCGGTGGAACTCAACATCGCACCGCTGATGGACAACGCCTTCACCAACTGCAAATCGGAACTGAAATGGTTCGAGGCGGCGGTGGTGGGCGCACTGACGGTGGCCACGCCCACGTTTACGTTTCGCGGCGCGATCCGGCATGGGCAGACCGGCTTTCTGGCTGAGTCCCACGCGTGGGAAGACGTGCTGACCGAGGCGTTGCGCGGGTTCGACGCACGGCGCGGCGCAATGGCCGAGGCGGCGCGCGATGAGGCCCGCGAGCGGTTTGGCTGGGACCGGCAGGCGGCGGCGATCACGGCAGCGCTGTTCGAGGGCTGGTAGCGCCCCTTGGCGCGGCGCGCGGCCTGCGCCACCATCCACCGAGCATATGAATGCAGGAGGATGGGATGTCGTGGCTGGAAAACTCCATTATGGCGCGGCGCGGTGTGGCGGGCGGCCGTGCCGGGGCTGAGCATTATCTCAGCATCGCCGATCAGGGCGCGTTCCACTACGTGTACGGCCCGTATGCGAGCCCGGTGTTGAGCGTGAAGCCGGGCGCGGTGATTTCGGTGGAGACGCAGGACGCGTTCGAGGGGGCGATCACCTCCGAGCAGGACATGCCGTCCGAGAAGCTGAACTTCCCGTTCCTGAACCCGCAGAACGGGCCGATTTTCGTGGAGGGGGCCGAGAAGGGCGATTGTCTGGCCGTTTACATCAAATCCATCGTGCCGCGCGGCCCGCAACCGGTGGGCACCACGGCGGTGATTCCGGAATTCGGCGGGCTTGTGGGCACCGGCACCACGGCGATGCTGAACAAGCCGCTGCCGGAGCGGGTGAAGAAAATGGTGGTGACGCCCGAGGGCGGCGTGGTGTGGAACGACAAGATCACGCTGCCCTATGAGCCGTTCATCGGCACCATCGGCACCTCCCCGCAGATCGAGGCGATTTCCTCACTGCAACCGGACAGCCATGGCGGCAACATGGACGTGCCGGACGTGGCCCCCGGCGCCATCGTGTATCTGCCGGTGAACACCACCGGCGGCTATCTGTATCTGGGCGACTGCCACGGCACGCAGGGCGATGGCGAGTTGTGCGGTGTGGCCATCGAGATCCCGTCTGTCACGACGATTCAGGTGGACCTGATCAAGGGCATGACCATCGCGTGGCCGCGGCTGGAAACCGAGGACAAGTTGTTCACCATTGGCTCGGCACGGCCGATGGAGGATGCGGCGCGCATCGCCTACCGCGAACTGACGCGCTGGATGGTGGCGGATTACGGGTTCGAGGAAATGGACGCCTACATGCTGCTGACGCAGGCCGGGCGGATGCGGCTGGGCAACATGGTGGACCCGAAATACTCGCTGGCCGCGTCGATCCTGAAGAAGTATCTGGCCTAGTATTTCGTCATCGCCGGGCTTGACGGATAGACAAGGCACCGGCCGGTGGATTGCTCCACCGGCCGGTTTCGTTGTTACGCCAGTGCGGCCTTCACCTTGGCCGGGGTGATCGGCAGGGCGCGCACGCGGGCCCCGCTGGCCAGGGCAATCGCGTTGCCGATGGCCGGTGCGATCACCGTGGTCGCCGGTTCGCCGGTGCCGGTGGGGAACACGCCGGTGGCGATGTAGCTCACGTCGAGCGGCGGCACCTGCGACATGCGGGTCGGGGTGTAGCCGTCGAAGTTCGCCGCCGCGATGGCGCCATCACGGATCGTCGTGGTCTCATACAGCGCGAGGCTGAGACCCCACAGGGTCGCGGACTCCATCTGCGAGATCACGCCATCCGGGCTGATGGCGGTGCCCACGTCGTACACCACCGTCAGCTTGTTGATGGTGAACTTGCCGGTCTTCTTGTTCACGGCCACTTCGGCAATGCACGCGGTGAAGGTTGCCGCCGCACGCTCCTGGCCCTGGCTCAGCGCCACGCCAAAGGACGTGCCTTCCGGCAGCTTCTTGGTGCCGTAGCCGGAGCGGGCAACGGCCTGCCGCAGCACGGCGGCCAGACGCTGCGCGCCCTTGTCATTGGCACCTGCGCCATCGAGGTGAGCCAGACGGAACGCCACCGGGTCAGCCCCGGCTTCGTGCGCCAATTCGTCGATGAAGCTTTCCAGCGCCCACACCGTGAAGCCCGGGGCCACCGACCGCAGATAGCCGGGCGGCACCGTCGCTTCGGCCAGCTTGTTGTCGAGCAGGCGGACATGGTGGTTCGGGAAAGAGTACCAGACGTCCGCGCCGTTGATGGCGAAAACGTCGATCTTCTTCTTCTTGTCGATATCGTCGCCGAGCAGCGCCGGGGCGACGTTGTTGGTCGGCCAGCCGCAAGCCACGTCCTGCGTCAGTGCGGAGACCTTGCCGTCCACCACCGCGCCGGACAGCTTCTGCCAGCTCGGGCTGCGGGCGCAATCCAGCCGCATGTCGTCGGTGCGGTTGTAGACCACCTTCACCGGGCGGCCGAGCGCCTTGGTGGCGAGGGCGGCCGGGATGAAGTAGTCGCCCAGCAGACGCCGGCCGAAGCCGCCGCCCAGCCAGAACTGGTGCAGCACAACCTTGCTCGCGTCCACTTCCAGCGCGGCTGCGACCAGCGGGACCGACATGGTCTGGAACTGGTTGCCGCCATACAGGTGCCACACGCCGTCCTTGAGTTCGGCGGTGGCGTTGGTCGGCTCCATCGGGGCGTGCAGGTTCAGGCCGGTGGTGTATTCGGCGCTGAGGACCTTGCCCGACTTGGCCAGCGTGCCTTCCGCGTCGCCGTTGCGCACCCAGGTCGCACCCTCGTTCGGGTCCGCCTGCAGGCGCTTGGCTTCCACGATCAGGGCGGCGTCGTCCACTTTCGCGTTCGGGCCGAGATCCCAGTCCACCTTCACCAAAGCCGCCGCGCGGGTGGCAGCCCAGTAGGTGTCGGCGACCGCGACGACCAGACCGGTGAACTTGCCGGACGGATCCTTCAGCGACAGCGCCTGCACGAAGCCCGGCACGCCCTTGGCCGCGCTGTCATCCACCGATTTCGCGGTGGCGCCGTTGCGGGTGGGGGGCAGCACGATCTTGCCGTACAGCATGCCCGGCAGCTTGAAGTCGATGCCGTATTTGGCGGTGCCGTTGACCTTCAGCGGAATGTCGAGCGCCTGCACGCTCTTGCCGATGATCTTGTAGGAGTTGGACGGCTTCAGCGTCAGCTTCTTCAGGTCGTCTTCGCTCCACGCCCCGCCGACATTGCCCGCAGCCACCAGTTCGCCGTAGCTCGCCGCCTTGCCGCCGCCGGTGACTTTACCGTCGGCTGCGGTCAGCGATGCCGCCGGCACACCCCACTGCTTGGCCGCCGCGTTGATCAGCGACTGCCGCCCGGCTGCACCGGCGCGCGACAGCGCGTCGAACGTCCAGTTGATGCTCCACGACCCGCCGGTGACCATCAGGCCCCACTTGGGGTCGCTGTCCACGTGCTTGATGCGCATGGAGGTCCAGTTGGCTTCCAGTTCCTCGCAGACGATCTGCGCGAACGCGGTGCCGACGTGCTGGCCCATTTCCGACTTGGTGACGTTGACCGTCACGATGCCGTCTGCGCCGATTTCGATCAGGTTGACCGGCGAGAAGCTGGCATTGGCCGCAGCCATGGCCGCGCCCTTGCTGCCGGTGCCGGGCAGAACGCCCCAGCCGAAGCCAACCGCGCCGGTTGCCAGCACGGAGGCGACGAAGCCGCGGCGTCCGATGCCCGCGGCGTTGAATTGCTCACCCATTGGTCGCGGCTCCCCCGGTCTTCATGATCTCGGCGGCCGTCTTCACGGCGCGCTGGATGCGCACGTATTGCGAGCAACGGCACAGATTGCCGTCCATCGCGCGGACGATTTCCTCGTCCTCGGGGTCGGGGTTGGCCGACAGGAAGGCGGCCGCGTTCATGATCTGGCCGGACTGGCAATAGCCGCAGGCCGGAACCTGCTCCTTGATCCAGGCGGTCTGCACCGGGTGTTCACCCTTGGCGCCCAGGCCTTCGATGGTGGTGATGCTGCTGCCCGCCGCGTCGCCGATGGACACCTGGCAGGAGCGGACGGCCTTGCCGTCCTTGTGCACGGTGCAGGCGCCGCACAGATTCTGGCCGCAGCCGAATTTCGTGCCGGTCAGATCCAGCACATCGCGCAGTACCCACAGCAACGGCATGTCCGACGGGACATCCAGCGTCTGCTGATGTCCGTTGACAGTAATGGTGATCATGGCATTGGAGCCCTTCTCCCTGGACGTTATGTTCATTCGGCAACAGCGCTAGCGGCTACGGCCAGTGGCACCCTTGTCCGAACGCGCCACTGCAAGTGGTAGCGCATCAACGCCTGTCAGCGGAAGCTAGACGTTCTGGTAGTCATAAATTTTGTACATCGCCGTAACTGGCCGCCGCTATTCCCCAAGGGGTATATCGAGGGAAGATAGAACGGGCGGGCACCGCTGCTGCGGCACCCGCCCGGTTTTATACGGCCGTTACGTGGGGCGGCTCACCAGCCCCGGCGCACCGAGCGGCGGGCCACACCGGCCACGCTGACCGGGGTGGCGGGCATTCCGACAATGGCGTGGGCCTGCGTGATCATGCTGCCGTGGCGCACAAAGG
>CAIPHQ010000272.1 GCA_903864895.1 uncultured Rhodospirillales bacterium | reverse complement strand
TGCGGCGTGTTCCCGCTGCTGCATGCGGTGCGGGATTGGGACTTGGCGGATGGGGACGCGCAATATCTCGCGGGCGTGGCGGACGCGTCGGTGGATTTCGTCCATGCCAGCCATTGTCTGGAGCACATGCGCGACCCCCGCATCGCCCTGTCCCACTGGTTGCGGGTGGTGCGGCCGGGCGGGCATGTGATTGTGACCGTGCCGGATGAGGACATGTATGAAGCGGGCGTCTGGCCGAGCCGGCGCAACAGCGACCACAAATGGACCTTCACCGCCAGCAAACGCGAAAGCTGGTCGCCCGTTTCGGTGAGCCTGCTGGACCTGGCGCAGGAATTCGCGGACGACGCCGAACTGGAACGGCTGGACGTGCTGCGGGAGTTCTATCGCCCCGGCGTCGACGGCGACCAGACTCTGGGGCCGGTGGCGGAATGCGCCATCGAGATGGTGCTGCGCCGCACCGCCCCCTCTGGCGAGCCGGGACCGGCGGCCCGCAGCCTGATACCACCGCTGGGCCGGATGCGGCTGAAGGCGTGCAAGCGCGGGCTGCTGCTGTTCGACCCGGCGGACAAGGAAGGCGCGCTGCTGGACCGCTATGGCGAATACGCCGACGCCACCGCCACGGCGCTGGCGGCCATGCTGCGGCCGGGGGATGTGGCCCTCAGCCATGGCGCGGGGCTGGGCACGCTGGCGGTGGCGATGGCGCGGCGGGCGGGAACGGTTTTCGCGGTCGCCGATGGCGCGGACAGGTTGCACCTGCTGGCCGCGCAGGTGGCACTGAATGAACTGGACGGGTTGCACCCGCTGGCCCCGCCGGTTGCACCTGACTCGCTGGGTCTGGAAACCTGCCGCCTGCTGCATGTGGGCAGCGCCGCAGACGCTGTGGCGGTGCTGGGCGGCGCGGCTGACGTGTTGCGGCGCTGTCAGCCGCTGCTGTGCCTGAGCGCGGACACACCGCAGCGCGCGGCATCGGCGCTGGCGCTGCGGCCGGAGGGGTATGCGGCGTTCTGGCATGTTGCCCCGTTGGCCGGCACGCCAAGCTGGTTTGGCCCGCCGGGGCCGCCTGATGTGGCGGCGATGCTGGTGATGGCGCCGCCGCATGTCACGCTGAACGGGCTGACCCCGGCGCGCACGCCGGACTGGCTGGCGGACCACGCGGCGTGACGCGCCTGCTGGACCGCGCGCATCGTCTGGCGGCGGGCGGGGCTTCGGCGACGGCGATGCTGCTGTACCGCAACATCCTCGCCCGCCACCCGGACTGTGCCGACGCGGCCAATAATCTGGGCGTGCTGCTGCGGCAGACCGGCGCGGAGGCGGAGGCGCTGCGGCTCTACCGGCAAGCCTTGGCCAGCGTGCCGGATCATGCTGATGCCAGCAGCAATCTTGGCCGCGCACTGCTGGAGTCGGGCGATGCGGCTGCGGCCGTCACACCGCTGCGCCGGGCCGCGCAGAGGCAGCCTGCGGCGGAGCGCTTTCACACGCTGGGGCGCGCGCAACAGGCGGCGGGCGCGCTGGACGATGCGCGGCACAGCTATTGCGCAGCGTTGCGGCTTGAACCGCTGCGTGCCGAGAGCAGCAACAATCTGGCCAATGTGCAGCTGGCGCAGGGCGACGCGGCGGGCGCGGTGGCACTGCTGGATGCGGCGCTGGCGGCGCATCCGGGGCAGGCGGAGTTGCGCTACAACCGGGCGCTGGCGCTGTTCCTGCTGGGGCGCTGGGCGGAGGCATGGGCGGACTACGAATCGCGCTGGCAGGCGCGCGGCTTTCCCTCGCCGTACCGGGATGTCGGTCTGCCACGCTGGGATGGCCGGGCCATACCTGGTGCCACGCTGCTGCTGCACTGGGAGCAGGGGCTGGGCGACACCATGCAATTCGCCCGCTACGTGGCCCGTGCCCGTGCGCGCGTGGGGCGGGTGGTGCTGCTGGTGCAGCGCCCGTTGCAAACATTGCTGCACGGCACTGCGGATATGGTGATCACCGATGGTGACACGGCGCCGCGCGCGGATGTTCAGGCCCCCTTGCTCAGCCTGCCGCATCTGCTGGGCGGCCCGGTGCCGCCGCCGCTGCGCCTGCG
>CAIPHQ010000271.1 GCA_903864895.1 uncultured Rhodospirillales bacterium | reverse complement strand
TCACCGTATGGCCGGGGCCGGAATTTTCGGTGAGGACGACCGGATTGAACTGATCGACGGGGATTTGATCGACATGGCGCCGATTGGGCAGGGTCATGCTGCCGTGGTCATCGGGCTGACCGAAGCACTGGTCAATGCCTGCGCTGGCCGCGCTTTCGTATCACCGCAAAATCCGGTGCGTCTGGATCAATCGAGCGAGCCACAACCCGACTTCGCCGTTCTACGCCGCCGAGCTGACTTCTACGCCACCGGAGAACGCCCCGGTCCGGCGGATGTGCTGCTGCTGATCGAGGTGGCGGACAGTTCGCTCGGCTTCGACCGCAGCGTGAAACTGCCGCTGTATGCCCGCGCGGGTATTCCGGAACTGTGGATTGTGGATATCAAGCGCCGGGCGCTGGACGCCTACCGGGTACCAGACGGCGACTTCTATCGTGAGCGCACCACGCACCGCGCCGGGGAGCAGGTGGCGCTGGCGGCTGCGCCGGAGATTGTGGTGCGGCTGGACCTGATGTTCGGCTGACTCGCCGGGCCGCGTCCGCTTGCCCCGTTACCGGCGGCGCGTACCAAGGCTGCCTTCTGGTCCGGACGCAGCAGCAGGCTCATGCGTTGGTTGTCATCCACCGCGGCTCCGGGCATCGGGCTCTCTATTGGCGCCATGTAGGCGCGCCGCAGATGCCAAATTGACGAACACTGGCACAAAATCAAAACCCCGCCAGCTACAAAAGCCGGCGGGGTTGAAGCCATACTATAGCAAGTTAACGGGTGGTGTTACGACTTGATCCAGGCCTTCTCGACAATGTACCCGTTATCCATGTCGAACCCGCCATGCGGGGTGTGGCCGCCGATTTTCTTGTTGTTGCCGTCCAGCCAGTCGCGGAAGGCCGGAACGATGGTTGCACCGTCGTCGTGCAGCAGGGCCTGCATGTCCCAGATCTGCGTCTTGCGCTTGGCCTCGTCGGTTTCCGCGCGCGCTGCCGTCAGCAGTTCGGCGAATTTCGGGTTGGCGTAGTGGCTTTCGTTCCACGGCGCGCCCGGGCCATAGGCCACGGCCAACATCTGCGTCGCCGCCGCGCGGCCACCCCAATAGCTGGTCACGCAGGGGCCCTTCAGCCACACATTGTCCCAGAACCCGTCGGCGGGCTCCTTCTTCAGTTCCATCGCGATGCCAGCCTTCTTCAGGCTCTGCTGGAACAGCGACGCCATGTCTACCGCGCCCGAGAACGCCGCATCCGAAGCCTGGATGGTGATCGGCGGGTTCGAAAGGCCCGACTTCTTCATGTAGAACTTCGCCTTGTCCGCATCGTACTTGATCTGCGGCAGGCTGGTGTTCAGGTACGGGTCGGTCTTCGGGATCGGGTGGTCATTGCCCACCGAGCCATAGCCCGAGAACAGCGCCTTGATGATCTGCTCACGGTCGATGCCGTATTTCAGGGCAAGGCGCAGGTCCTTGTTATCGTACGGCGCGCGGTCCTGCATCATCGAGATCACGGTGTGCCAGCCACCCGGCGCGCGGATCAGTTCCAGATGCTCGTTCTTCTTCAGCAGGCCGATCAGCTTGGCCGGCACGCGGTTTGTGGCGTCCACCTGCCCGGTGATCAGCGCGTTCAGGCGGGCGCTGTCATCGTTGATGACGGTGATGTCGAAGCTGTCCACATGCGCGCGGTCAGCCTTCCAGTAGTTCGGGTTGCGCGTGCCGGTGATGCGCACGCCCGGATCGAACTTGTCCAGAACATAACCGCCGGTGCCGATGGCCTTCGACCAGTCCTTGTGCCCATCCGGCACGATCAGCACGTGGTAGTCGGTCAGCACATACGCGAAATCCGCGTCGCCGCTGGCCAGCGTGACCTGCACCTGATTGGGGCTCAGCGCCTTCACGTCGCTGACCGCCTTGAACGGACCGGCGGCACCCGACTTGGTGGCGCCGCGATGCATGTTCAGCGAGTACACCACGTCATCGGCGGTCAGCGTCTTGCCGTTGCTGAAGGTCACGCCCTTGCGGATGTTGAAAATCCACTCGGCGGCACCCGGCTTCACTTCCCAGCTTTCGGCCAGTTCCGGCACCGGCTTGCCGCTCTGGTCCCATTCCACCAGACCGTTCCAGAAGGCGTGCCCGGTGTCGATCATCACCGAGTCATTGTAGCTGCCCGGATCAAGGCTGTCGGTGGTGCTGCCGCCGGCGAGGCCGAGCTTCAGCGTACCGCCCTTCTTCGCCATTTCGGCGGCATGGGCTTCCACGCCCGCCACCATGTGGCCGATCAGCGCCGCGCTGGCGCCCAGCGCCGCAGCGCGGCCGAGGAATTCGCGGCGCGACACGCGGCCCGCGATATGCTGCTGCTTCAGATACTCAAGCTGGTCCATCGGTCGGTGCCTCTCTCCAGAATAGGTTCATTTTCTTTACGCGGGACGCCCCCGCAACGCCGCGCCAATGGGCGGATGGCCGCAGGACAGGACTCGTGCCTCATCGACCCGCGTTTGACGGATAGGTGCTGGCATGATGCGACATAGCGCACTGTGCGGCGGACGCAAAGCGACGCCGTTATCCTAGAGTGGCAAACTATTGCGCGCCCCAGCCGATTACGGCCTTGGTTTCCAGAAACTCCTCCAGCCCCCAAGCGCCGTACTCACGCCCGTTGCCGGATTGTTTGTAGCCGCCGAACGGCGCAAACAAATCCCAGCCCGCCGCGTTCAGCGTCACGTTGCCTGCCCGCAGCCGCCCGGCCACCTGCCGCATCGCCGCCATGTCGCCGCCCTGCACGAAGGCGGCCAGACCGAACAGCGTGTCGTTGGCCATCGCCACCGCCTGATCCAGCGTCTCGTATGGCAGAATCGACAGCACGGGGCCGAAGATTTCCTGCCGCGCGATGGTCATGCTGTTGGAAACGCCCGCGAACACGGTGGGGCGCACGTAGTAACCCCGGTTCAGCCCCTCGGGCCGCCCGGTGCCGCCGGTCATCAACCGCGCGCCCTCGGCAATGCCGCTGGCGATCAGGTCCTGAATCCGGTCGAACTGGCGGCGGCTGACCACCGGGCCGAGCGTGGTCGCCAGGTCAGACGGGTCGCCCACCACGCAGCGTTCGGCGGCGGCGGCGGCCAGTGTGGCGGCCTGATCATGCAGGGCGGCGGGCACGAACATGCGTGACGGCGCGTCGCAGGACTGGCCGTTGTTGTTGAAACAGGCATCCACCCCGCGCGCCACCGCATCGGCCAGATCGGCATCGGGCAGGATGATGTTGGGCGACTTGCCGCCGAGTTCCTGCGCCACCCGCTTCACCGTGGGCGCGGCCAGCGCCGCCACCCGTGTGCCCGCGCGGTTGGAGCCGGTGAACGACACCATGTCGATGCCGGGATGCGCGGCAATCGCCTCCCCCACCACCGGCCCGTCCCCGGGCACCATGTTGAACACGCCCGCCGGAACCCCGGCCGCGTGCATCACCTCGGCCCACAGCACGGCGGACAGCGGGGCCATCTCGGACGGCTTCAGCACCATGGTGCAACCCGCCGCCAGCGCAGGTGCAACCTTGCAGACAATCTGGTTCACCGGCCAGTTCCACGGCGTGATCAGCCCGCACACGCCGATGGGCTCACGCACCATCATGGTGCTGCCCTGCGGGTGCGAGAACGCGAAGCTCTCGAGCACCGAGATGATGGTTTCCAGATGCGCGGTGCCCGAGGTGGCCTGCGCCTCACGCGAGAAGGTGATGGGCGTGCCCATCTCGCGGGTCATCGCCTGCGCGAAGTCTTCCTCCCGGCGCTGGTATTCGGCCAGAATCCGGCGCAGCAGCGCGACGCGGTCTGCAACACTGGTCTGGGAATAACCCACGAACGCCGCCTGCGCGGCGGCCACCGCCAGGTCCACCTCCGCCGCGCCGCACAAGCCCAGCGTGATGACCGGCTCCTCCTTGGCCGGGCTGATCAGCGTGTAGGACTGCGGCGCTGCCGCATCCACCCAGCGTCCGCCGATATAGGCCTGTGATTCGCGTCCCATTGCCGCCCCCCTTACGCCCGCGCCGCGCGCACGCTGGCTGCCGCGCGCACATGTTCCACACCCAGCCCGCAGCACCCGCCCAGCACCTGCACGCCTGCATCGGCCCACGCGGTGCCGAAGGCGATGTATTGCTCCGGCGTCAGCGTATCGACAAAACGCCAATCCGGCATCGCGAAATAGCCGGAATCCGGATAGGCCATGACCGGCCCGCTGAAATGCTGCCGCGCGGCGGCCACCGCATCGGCGATCAGGTCGGCGGGCGTGTGCATCGGGCCCACCACATCGACACCCTTGGGCGGGATCAGCGACAGGATTTCGCCGATCGGATAATCGGCAGTGCGGTCGAACCCCAGCACCGCGCCGTCCGCGCCGCGCCGGGCGCTGAAGCCGAACCACACCGGCAGGCCGGTGGAAAGTGCGGCGTCCAGCGCCAGACGGGTTCGGCCGGGGTGGTACATCATCTCCAGCATGATCATGTCCACACCGCCTGCCTTCAGCCCCTGCGCCAGATCGGCAAACGCCGCGGCCACTTCGGTATCGGGCGGCACGCGCGACGGGTCGAGCGCGTCGGTGCCAGCGGTGACCGGGACCATGTGGCTGAAGGAACCGGCCACCACCACATCCGGGTGCGCCTCGCGCGCCTTCACGGCGGCGGCGCAGGCGCGGGCGATGATCTCGCCGGAGCGGTCCGCCAGACCCGCATCGCGCAGCATCAGGCGTGAGGCGGCGAAGGTGTTGGCGGTGATGATCTCGGCACCGGCGGCGATGTAATCGGTATGGATTTCGGTCAGCAGCGCATCATTGCCCAGCGTCGCCGGGCCGCACCATGCCGCCGGGTCCATCGGCGCGCCGCGTTTCTGCAACTCGGTGCCGGTCGGGCCATCCAGCACCACCATCTTGCCGTCGCGCAGGCGTTGCAGCAGCCGTTGATATGCCGTCATCGAAGCCTCCCTTCCGCGCGCCCCGCATGGCATGCCGTCCCGGCCCCGGCAAGCCGGGCCGGTTTGACGCGTTCTGCCGCACGCGCCAGACTCGGCGCAGCGAGGGTGCGATGACGGAACACGTGCGGGTGGCGGTGATCGGCGGCGGGGCCGTGGGGTGCAGCGCGCTGTATCATCTGGCTTTGCTGGGCTGGACCGACGCGGTGCTGCTGGAACAGGACGAACTGACCAGCGGATCCACCTGGCACGCGGCGGGCAACTGCCCGACATTTTCCGGCGCGTGGGGCATCCTGAAGCTGCAGGCCTATTCGGCGCGGCTGTATCAGCGCCTGGGCGATCTGGCCGATTACCCCATCAATTACCACGTCACAGGCTCGGTGCGGCTGGCGCATACGGCGGACCGGATGCGGGAGTTCCGGCATGTGGCCAGCATGGCCCGTGCCAACGGCGTGGATTACGACATCCTGTCGCCATCAGACCTGCCCGCCCGGCATGCGCTGGCTGCCACACATGATCTGGCGGGCGCGCTGTGGGACCCGCTGGATGGCGATATCGACCCGGCGCAACTGACGCAGGCGCTTGCCAAGGCGGCGCGGGCGCTTGGGGCCACGGTACGGCGATTCAGCAAGGTGGTGGCGCTGGCCGCCCGCCCCGGCGGCGGGTGGCGCATCGGGCTGAAGGACGGTGCCAGCATCAGCGCCGATGTGGTGATCAACGCGGCGGGCTACCGCGCCGGTGAGGTGATGGCGCTGCTGGGCCAGCATCTGCCGATTGTCAGCCTGTCACACCAGTATCTGGTGACAGAAGATGTGCCGGAACTGGCGCAGTTGCCCGCCCGCGTGCCGCTGCTGCGCGACCCGGACACGTCGTACTATCTGCGGCAGGAAGGATTGGGCTTCATCCTCGGCCCATATGAGTGGCAGGCCACGCCGATGTGGCTGGACGGGATTCCCGAAGATTTTGCCTATAAACTCTGGAACGACGACCTGTCGCGGCTTGACCGCTATATCGAGGACGCCTGCGCCCGCGTGCCGCCGCTGGCGCGCGCCGGGATCAAGCGCGTGGTGAACGGGCCGATTCCGTATTCGCCGGATGGCAACCCGTATATCGGCCCGGCGCACGGACTGCGCGATTTCTTCCACTGCAACACATTCAGTTTCGGCATCTGTCAGGCAGGCGGCGCGGGCAAGGCGATTGCCGAATATGTGGTGCATGGCGCGCCGGAATGGGATTTGTGGGGCCTCGACCCGCGCCGCTACACCGGCTACGCGACGGCAACCTATGTGACCGCGAAGGCGGTCGAGGTGTACCAGAACGAATACGCGCCGGGTTTCCCGAACGAGGAGCGCCCGGCCGGGCGGCCGCTGCGCGCCTCCCCGTTATATGGCGTGCTGGCTGCCAAGGGCGCGCACTACGGCGCGCGCGGCGGGTGGGAGCGGCCCTGCTGGTTCGCCCGCCCCGGCGACGCGCCGGATGCGCCAAGTTTCCTGCGGGCGCGGCCGTATTTTGACGCCGTGGGCGCCGAGGTGCGCGCGGTGCATGAGCGGGCCGGGCTGCTCGATCTGCCCGGTTTCAGCAAGTTCATGGTCTCCGGCCCCGGGGCTGCGGCATGGCTGGACCGGCTGATCTGCACAAGGCTGCCGCGCGCCGGGCGGATCGGGCTGGGTTGGGTGCTGAACGGACAGGGCCGCATCGTCAGCGAATTCACCATCACGCGTCTGGCGGACAGCACGTTCTATCTGTGCGCCGCCGCCGCTGCGGAATGGCATGATGCCGATTTGCTGCGTGCCGCGTTGCCGGAAGATGGCAGCGTGATCCTGTCCGACGCCACGGCCACCTATGGCACGCTGGTGCTGGCCGGGCCGCGTGCGCGCGACATTCTGGCGGGGGTGACGCGCGCTGATGTGTCCAACCGCGCGTTTGCATGGATGAGTGCGCAGCACATCGAAATCGGGGCCGCGAGCGTGCTGGCCCTGCGGGTGAATTATGTGGGGGAGCTTGGCTGGGAACTGCATGCGCCGATGGAGTATCTGCCCGGACTCTATGCCGCGCTGATGCAGGCAGGGGCCGCGCACGGGCTGGCGGATTTCGGCATCTATGCGGTGGAGTCCATGCGGCTGGACAAGTGCTATCGTGGCTGGAAGGGCGATCTGGAAATCGGCTTTTCGCCGCTGGATGCCTCGCTGGACCGCTTCATCGCATGGGACAAGCCGGAGTTTCGCGGGCGCGACGCGTTGCTGCGCGAGCGCGAAACCGGCAGCGCGTGGCGGTTCGTGCCGCTGCTGCTGGATGAGGCAGGCGACACCGACGCGCCAGCCTGCGCCAGCGTGTTTGCGGATGGCACACGCGCCGGGCTGGTGACCTCCGGCGGCTGGAGTTACCGGTTGGGCCGCAGCGTGGCGCTGGCCTATGTGCGGCCCGGTCTGGCAGCCCCTGGCACCGCAGTGGCGGTGAATGTGTATGGCGAGATGCGTGCCGCCACCGTGGCCCGCGAACCGCTGTTCGACCCGGACAACACAAGGCTGCGCGCATGAGCACGGCGCTGCCCGCCACGATGGCGGCGGTGCTGCTGACCGGCCACGGCGGCACTGACAAGTTGGAATACCGCGAGGATGTCCCGGTGCCACGGCCTGCCGCGGGCGAGGTGCTGATTCGCGTCGGTGCAGCAGGCATCAACAACACCGACCTGAACACCCGCATCGGCTGGTATTCGCAGCAGGCGCAGGCTGACGCGATTGAAGATGGCGCATGGTCGGGCGCGCTGACGTTTCCGCGCATTCAGGGCGCGGATGTGTGCGGACGCATCGTCGCCCTCGGCGCGGGCGTGGCGGCCACGCGATTGGGCGAGCGCGTGCTCGTGCAATCCTGCCTGTGCTCATTGCGCGATGGCGCGCAGGATGTGTGGCTTGGTTCGGAGCGTGATGGCGGCTTTGCACAATTCGTCGCGGTTCCTGCGGCGGATGCCTACGCCATCAACTCCGCCTTGAGCGACGCCGAACTGGCGAGTTTTCCCTGCGCGTACGGCACCGCCGAAAACCTGCTGACGCGCGCAGGCGCCGTGCGGGGCGAGCGTGTGCTGGTCACCGGGGCGAGCGGCGGCGTGGGGTCGGCGGCGGTACAACTCGCGGCCCGGCGCGGGGCAGAGGTGGTGGCGGTGGCTGCTGCCGCCAAGCTGGATGATGTGCGAACGCTGGGCGCGGTGCATGTCATTGCCCGCGAAGTCCCGTTGCGGGATGCGCTTGCCGATAACAGCATCGATGTGGTGATCGACGTGGTGGGCGGTGCCGATTGGCCCGCGCTGCTGGACGTGCTGCGCCCGCGCGGGCGCTATGCCGTGTCTGGTGCCATCGCCGGGCCGCATGTGATGCTGGACCTGCGAAAACTGTATCTGAAGGATCTGACGTTCTTCGGCTGCACGGCGCAGGAGTCCAGCGTGTTCGCCGCACTGGTCGGCCATATCGCGCGCGGCGAGGTGAAACCACTGCTGGCGCGCACCTATGCGCTGCGCGATCTGGCGCAGGCGCAGGACGACTTCGCCGCCAAGCGCCATGTTGGCAAACTCGCCGTTCTTCCGCCTTAGCTGTCAGGAGTTCGCATGTCCCCGCTTCCCGCCCGCGCCGATGTGGTGATTATCGGCGGCGGCATCGCCGGATGCAGCATCGCCTATCATCTGGCGTTGCGCGGCGTGCAGCCCTTGCTGCTGGAGCGCCGCCAACTGACCTGCGGCACCACATGGCACGCCGCCGGATTGGTGGGGCAGTTGCGCGCCACGCTGAACCTGACACGGCTGGCACAGTATTCCGCCAAACTCTACGAGAGTTTGAAGCAGGAAGCCGGGCGAGAGACCGGCTACCGCCGCACCGGATCCATCAGTGTCGCCACCACGGCGGACCGCATGATCGAGTTGCGGCGGCAGGCGGCGATGGCCGGGCTGTTCGGCCTGCCGGCCGAGGAACTCACGCCCGCGCAACTGAAGGAACGCCATCCGCTGGTGAATGTGGACGACATCGCGGGCGGCATTTTCCTGCCCACCGATGGGCAGACCGACCCGGTGGATACCACGCAGGCACTGGCCACGGCAGCCCGGATGCGTGGGGCCACAATTCTGGAAAACTGCAAGGTGACGGGCTTGATTCGTGAAGGCGGCCGCGCAGTGGGCGTGCTGACCGATCAGGGCGAGGTGCGCGCCCGTGCGGTGGTGCTGGCAGCGGGCATGTGGAGCCGCGATTTCGCCGCCGAGCATGGCGTGGTGGTGCCGCTGCACGCGGCCGAGCATTTCTACATCGTCACCGAAGCCATTCCCGGCCTGCCGCGCGAATTGCCGGTGCTGCGCGACACCGACAACTGCATCTATGTGAAGGAAGATGCGGGCAAATTGCTGCTGGGGTGCTTTGAGCCGAACGCCAAGCCGTGGGGCATGAACGGCATTCCGGAGGATTTCTGCTTCGACCAGTTGCCGGAAGATCTGGACCATTTCCAGCCCATTCTGGACCGCGCCATCCATCGCCTGCCGATCTTCGCCAATGCACCGATACGGCTGTTCTTCAACGGCCCGGAAAGCTTTACCCCCGATGTGCGCTACATTCTGGGCGAAGCGCCGGAACTGCCGGGCCTGTTTGTCGCCGCCGGGTTCAACTCCATCGGCATCCAGTCCGCAGGCGGCGCAGGTAAGGCGATGGCGGACTGGATCATTGACGGGCATCCCGGCATGGATCTGGCCGACGTGGACATCCGCCGCTTCTCGGCGTTTCAGTCCAACAAGACCTATCTGCACGACCGCACCACGGAATCCCTTGGTCTGCTCTACGCCATGCACTGGCCGTTCCGGCAGAACGAGACTGCACGCGGCGCGCGGCGATCCATTCTGCACGACCGTCTGGCGGCGCGCGGCGCGTGCTTCGGCGAGGTGGCAGGCTGGGAGCGCGCCAACTGGTTCGCACTGGACGGGCAAGCCCCTGTCTATGAATACAGCTACGCACAGCAGAACTGGTTTGCCGCCAGTGCGCGCGAACATCGCGCGGTGCGTGAGGCGGTGGGGCTGTTTGACCAGTCAAGCTTCGCCAAATACCTCGTGCAGGGCCGCGATGCGCTGGCCGTGCTGAACCGGCTTTCCACCGCCGATATCGACACGCCGGTGGATCGCGTGGTGTACACGCAATGGCTGAATGAGCGCGGCGGCATTGAAGCGGATTTGACCATCGCCCGCACTGGCACAAACCGGTTTCTGGTGGTCACGGCAGCGGCCACGCAGGCGCATGATTTGCAGCATCTGGAACGCGCGGCGGAGGGGCATGACTGCGTGGTGACCGATGTCACCTCCGCCTACGCCACGCTCAGTCTGATGGGTCCGCGCGCGCGGGATGTGCTGGCATCACTTACGCCCGCCGATGTGTCGGGCGCCGCCTTCCGCTTCCGCGACAGCCGCGAGATCGAACTGGGCTACGCGCGCGTCCGCGCCACGCGAATCACCTATGTGGGTGAACTGGGCTGGGAACTTTACATCCCCACCGAATTTGCCCCGGACGTGTTCGACCGCATCATGGAATCCGGTGCGCCGCATGGGCTGCAACTGTGCGGCTACCATGCGCTGAATTCACTGCGGCTGGAAAAGGGCTACCGCCACTGGGGCCACGACATCGACAGCGACACCACGCCACTGCAAGCGGGGCTGGGCTTCACCATCGCCTGGGACAAGCCGGGCGGCTTTGTGGGGCGTGCGGCCCTGCTGCAGCAGAAAGACGGGCCACTCACGCATCGCGTGGTGCAGTTCCGGCTCGATGACCCCGAGGCCGTGCTGTTCCACGACGAGCCCATCTGGCGCGACGGCGTGCGGGTGGGCCGAGTCACATCCGCCATGCACGGCCATACGCTTGGCAGTGCCGTGGCACTCGGTTTGGTGGAAGGCCCCATCGAGGGCCGCTACGAAATCGAGGCGGCCGGGGTTCGCTTTCCCGCAACCGCCTCGCTGTCGCCGTTCTACGATCCGCGCAACCGGCGGATTACGGGTTGAAGGTCAGCTTGCCGAACAGGCCGTTGGCTTCGCCGTTCGGGCCAGCAGTGAAGTACATGTCGGTGGTGGCACCGGCGCCAGACCCGTTGCCGGGCATGATGCCCCACAGGCCGTCGATGGAGATCGGCTTCGCGCTGCTGTCGGGCAGCTGTCCGATCAGGTGGCCGTTGGTCAGATTGATGCCGGAGATGCGGCCATCGCCGAAATTGGCTACCAGCAGCGATCCCGCATACGTGCCCCAGCTTGACGGGGCAATTGCCATACCCCAGGGCGAATTCAGCACGCCACCCTTCAGGCGGCCCAGCACCTTGCCGGTGATGTCAATCAATTCCAGTGCGCCGTGCCCTGCGCCCGGCACATCATCAAACCCGCCGGTCGCCGCCACGGCATAGGCAACAAAGATCTGCCCGTTCAGCACAGCCACGTTGAACGGCGAATAGTTCGCGGGCAGCGCAGTGTCGCGGAAGCTGTTCGTCTTGACCCATGAACTGTTGTACACCTCAATCATGCCGGAGCGGAAATTGGCCACCAGCAGGCTCGGGGTGCCGCCGGAATTGGACAGGGCCACGCCCTTGTAGACCGCACCGGTGCCGCCCGCCGAATTGTCCACCGTGGTGATCGCCGTGGTGGCGTTCACCGTAGTGTTCCAGCCGGAGATGGTGCCGTCTTCAGTGACGAAGATGAAGGTCGCCGCGCCGGTCTTGCCGCCCGAGGTGATGTTGAAGGACTTGTTCGGGTTGTAAACCTGCCCGGTCGGGCTGGAATGGCCGGTCTGGCCCGCCGGCGGCGGGATGGTCACCACAAGCGGCTTGGCGGCAGGCGAGAGCTTGCCGGTGCCGTCATAGACGGTGGTCAGGCCGGTGCCGTTGTCCGACAACCACCAATTGCCGGTGGGCGAGTAGGCCATGCCCCAGCCATTCACCAGATTCTTGTCGGTGAAGGTGGCAGCAACCGCGCCGTCGCTCGTCAGGTTTGACTGCGTGACGCTGGCCGCCATCGCCGGTGCGGCGGCGGCTGCCATCGACAACATTGCACCCGTGAAGCCAGCGACAACCCACGCTTTGACTGAAATATGCATCGAATCACTCCCGTGCGCCATGCGGCGCTGTTGGTGCCCCCGATGTGACGGGTCAGTGGTATCCCGTATTCCTTCCAGCAAACATATTATCCGAAAATCCGTCCGCCCGCACTGTCCCCGCCGCCACCGCCGCGCGCCACGCTGGGGGCCACGCCATGCACCGCCTTGAACTGGCGGGAGAAATGCGCGCAGTCGGAAAACCCCGCGTCCAGCGCGATGTCGGTTACGCTGCGGCTGGTGGTATCGAGCAGGAAGCGGGCGTAGCGCAGGCGCAGCGTGCGGTACCAGTCGGCCGGGCGGGCACCCAGCACGGCCTGAAACCGCCGCTCCAATTGGCGGGGTGAGACACCAAGCAGTGCGGCAATGGCGGCAATCGGCAGCGGGCGGGACAGGTTCTGTTCCATCAGCAATAGCGCCCGGCGCACCCGTTCATCGGCCACGTCGCGCCCCACCGGCGGGTGCGGCTGCGCCATCTCGCCGGGCCGGGCTTCATCCAGCAGCATCACCTGCCGGCTTTTCTGCGCCGCCGACGCGCCGAGGTGGCGTTCCACCAGATAGGTGGCCAGATCCGCCGCCCCCGCACCACCCGCACAGGTGATGCGCCCCGGCTCGGCCAGAAACAGCCGGTCCGCCGTGACCTTGTGGCCGGGGAACTCGGCCAGAAAATCCTGATAGTGCAGCCACGATACGCACACGGTGCGCCCGTCCATCAGCCCCGCGCGGGTCAGGATGAAACTGCCGGTGCACAGGCCAATCAGCGTGGTCCCGGCGCGGGCGGCGTGGCGCAGATAGTCCAGCGTGGCGGCGTCCACCGGGCGTGGCGTGTTCAGCAACCCGCCGACCACGACGATGTAGTCCAGCCCCGCCGGGTCCAGCAGCGCGCTGGTGGCCCCCACTGGCACGCCGCAACTGGCGCGCACCGGCTCGGCGCGGGCCGACATCACCTGCCATGTGCAGCGGATCGGGCGGCTGCGGTCGCTTTCGTCGGCAGCCAGCCGCAGATGGTCGATGAACAGCGCGAACGGGGCCAGCGTGAAATTCTCCGCCAGCACAATCCCCGCGCGCAGCATCGGCGCTGTCTCCGCCCCCGTGTGCCGCCCCACTGTCACCCCCGTTGCGCCAGACCGCGTCCGCCACACCCTGCCGGGCTGGGCAGCGGCGCGTCTGCGGGTGCAGAGTGCCACACTTGCTCAGGAGATGCCGCTGCCATGACTCTCGCCGCCGATCCGCTGCTGCAACCGTTCCAGTTGAAGCACCTGACGCTGCGCAACCGGGTGATGAGCACCAGCCATGAACCGGCCTACTCCGACGATGGCATGCCGAAGGACCGCTACCGGCTGTATCACGTGGAAAAGGCCAGGGGCGGGGCGGCGCTGACCATGACGGCGGGCTCGGCCGTGGTCTCCCGCGACAGCCCGCCCGCGTTCGGCAATCTGCTGGCCTACAAGGACGAGATCGTGCCGTTTCTGGCAGAACTGGCCGATGCGGTGCACGGCGAGGGCTGCGCGGTAATGATCCAGCTGACGCATCTTGGCCGCCGCACCGGCTGGAACAAGGCGGACTGGCTGCCGGTGCTGGCCCCCTCCCCCGTGCGCGAGCCGGCGCACCGGGCGTTCCCGAAGGTGATCGAGGACTGGGACATCGAGCGCATCATCGCCGACTACGCCAGTGCCGCGGCGCGCATGCAGGCCGCCGGGCTGGATGGGCTGGAGATCGAGGCTTACGGCCATCTGGCCGACCAGTTCTGGTCGCCCGCCACCAATCAGCGCACCGATGAATACGGTGGCAGTCTGGACAACCGCATGCGCTTCTCGGTGCGGGTGATGCAGGCGATGCGTGACGCGGTGGGGCCGCACTTTTTGCTCGGCATGCGGCTGGTGTGCGATGAGGCGTGGGAGATCGGGCTGTCACGCGCAGACGGCGTGGAGATCGCGCGGCGCTTCAAGGCGTCCGGGCTGGTGGATTTCCTCAACATCATTCGCGGCCATATCGACACCGACAATGCGCTGACCGAGGTGATTCCGGTGACGGGCATGCGGTCTGCCCCGCATCTGGATTTCGCGGGTGAGGTGCGGAACGCTGTGGGCATTCCGGTGTTCCACGCGGCGCGCATCAACGATGTGGCCACCGCCCGGCACGCCATTGCCAGCGGCAAGCTGGACATGGTGGGCATGACCCGCGCGCTGATCGCCGACCCGCATATCGTGCGCAAGACCGCCAGCGGTGCGGAGGATTCCATCCGCCCCTGCGTGGGGGCCACCTATTGCCTTGACCGGATTTACGAGGGGCACGAGGCGCTGTGCATCCACAACCCCGCCACCGGGCGCGAAGCCACCATGCCGCATGTGGTGCCGCGCAGCGATGGCCCCGCGCGCAAGGTGGTGGTGATCGGGGCCGGCCCCGCCGGGCTGGAAGCCGCCCGCGTGTCTGCCGAGCGGGGGCATGACGTGGTGCTGTTCGAGGCCACCGGAAAAGCGGGCGGGCAGATCCTGCTTGCCACGCGCGCGCCACGGCGGCGCGACCTGATCGGCATCGTGGACTGGCGCGTGGCACAGTTGCAGCGCCTGGGCGTGGACATGCGGTTTTCCACCTACGCCACCGCCGCAGATGTGCTGGACGAAGCGCCGGACATAGTGGTGGTGGCAACCGGCGGCGTGCCGGATACCGAGGTGCTGGAAAGCGGCAACGACCTTGTGGTGTCCTCGTGGGACGTGATTTCCGGTCAGGTGCAACCGGCCACCCGCGCGCTGGTGTTCGACGACAACGGCATGCATCCCGGCATGCAGGCGGCCGAGTTGCTGGCCGAAGCAGGCGCGCAGGTGGAAATCGTCTCGCCGGAGCGGTTCTTCGCACCCGAAATGGGCGGGCTGAACCACGCCAAATACGCGCAGGCGTTCAACAAGCTCGGCGTGAGGGTCACGATCAACGCACGGCTGAAATCCGTGCGGCGCGAGGGCAACGGTCTGGTGGCCGTGGTGGGCAGCGACTATGGCGCGCGCACCGAGGAACGCCATGTCGATCAGGTGGTGGTGGAACACGCCACCCTGCCGGTGGACGAACTGTATCAGGAGTTGCGGCCATTGAGCTGCAATCTTGGCGAAGTTGACTACGGCGATCTGCTGGCAGGCAAGCCGCAGAGCGTGGTACGTAACGCGGCAGGCACATTCCGGCTGCTGCGCATTGGCGATGCGGTGGCGAGCCGGAATATCCATGCGGCGATTTATGATGGGTTGCGCTACGCGAAGGATTTTTGAGGACGCGGCGTGGTTAAATTCCAAGCAGCGCGAGACCACACGCACGTCCTGCATTGCGCATCGCCGCATCCAGCGTTGCCAATGGAAAACTCAGCCGCTGGGCAAGTTCCACGTAGCTGGCGTCGTAAATCGTCAGCGAGTGGCGCTCGGCCAGCCGTACCGTCGTGGTCCATGCGTAGCGGCCTGTCTCCGCGTCCGCTGCAATGTCCATTTCCGCCAGTGCTGCCAGCAGGGCGTCGCGCTTGGATGCCGTCAGCCGTCTGCGGCGGATGCCGGATTGCAGCCCGTTGGCGACTTCCAGCCGCCAGATGGCTGGCACAACAGCACCTTCACCGGCCACCTGCATCATCAAGGCGTCGATGGCCGTAGTACTCTCGTCTTCAAAACACCAGGCCAGCGCGGCTGAGCCATCCAGCACCAGACTGACCGGCGGCCCTCATCAATCAGGTCCTTCAGGCTGATATCCGGGCCAAGGGTCACACCTTTGCGCAGGGCTATGATGCGCTTCGCCGCCGCGACCGACCTTGCACGGTCCACGCCCGTGTTGGCGCTGACCAGTCTTGCCACCGGCTTGCCCCGCCGGGTGATGACCAGCTCATCGCCGCGCTCGACGGCGTCCAGCAACGCCGAAAGCTTGTTCTTGGCTTCAAACGATCCGACTTCCAGCACGAGAGCCTCCTGTCAGCTAGCTGGTAATCTAGCTGATCGGCCGTTCCAAATCCACTCGAGGCACTCTTTCTCTCACTGTCCGGGCTGCTACGCTGCAACGGCACCCGGAACCCCGCCCCATGCGCACGCTGACAGACTTCCCCCGCCGCATCGCGATGCACGACCCGGTCTGGATCACG
>CAIPHQ010000270.1 GCA_903864895.1 uncultured Rhodospirillales bacterium | reverse complement strand
GGGCCGCCCAGTGGAACAGCACATGGCGCGACCACAGCCCGATGACGGCGAACAGCACCACCGGCCCGATGCCCAGACAGGCCAGCAGCCAGCCGCGCCAGTTCTGCGGCCCGGTGCGCAGCGCCCGCCCCAGCGCGATCACCAGTCCCGCCCAGATCCATGGCAGCACGAACGCCGCCTCGCCGCCCAGCACGGTCAGCGGCCCGGCGGGGTTGAACCGCTCCGCCCCGGCCCGCGCACCCTGAAACGCGAACGACGCCCAGCCATTTTGGGCGTTCCACAGCAACACCGGCGCAAACACTGCCAGCGCCAGCGCGGCGGCCACATAGGGCTGCGGGCGGCGCAGCCAGCTTCGGTGCAGCGGCTGGGTCAGAAAATATCCCACCGCCCCGGCCAGGATCAGCGCCGCGGAGTATTTCGCCAGCAACGCCAGCCCCGCCGCCACGCCCGCCGCCAGCCACCACCGCCACTGCCCGCGCTCCAGCGCCCGCACCAGCGCCAGTGCCGCACCCAGCAACGCGCAGTCCAGTGGCCCGTCCGGCAGCACCCATGTGGCGGAGGTCACGCCGAACACCGGGGACACCGTCAGCGCCAGCGCCGCCCACACGCCCGCGCGCGCGCCGAACAAGGCTTCGGCAAGCCGGAACATCAGCCATGTGGACACCGCGAACAGGCCGATGAACGGCAGGCGCAGCACGAACGCGGCCTCGCTGCCCGCCAGTTGCGCCATGCCGTGCGACAGCCACCACGCCAGCGGCGGATGGTCGAAATAGCCCCACGCCCAGTGCCGCCCGGCGGCGGCCATGTAGCTTTCGTCAATGCCCAGCCCCATCGCCGCCGCCAGCGCCAGCCGCAGCAGGCTGGCCACGCCAATCAGCACCAGTACGGCGCGCACGCTGCCCGTTTCGGTTTTTCTGTTCGCGTTCATGCGTGGCGGTTAGCATTGCTGAACGTGCCAGCCCAGCCCACCTGCAACAGTACGGGCGCCGCTTGCTGCATCGCAGCACAGCCCGTAAACAGCCGCGCCAGTTCAGACACCCGGAGAGTCCCATGCGTCTTGACGCCATCCCCATCGGCAAGAACCCGCCCGAAGACATCAACGTCATCATCGAGGTGCCGATTGGCGGTGAGCCGATCAAGTATGAACTCGACAAGGCATCCGGCACGCTGTTCGTGGACCGCTTCCTGCACACGCCGATGCGCTACCCCGGCAATTACGGCTTCGTGCCGCACACGCTGTCGCTGGATGGCGACCCGATTGACGTGCTGGTGGCCAACACCCGCCCGATCATCCCCGGCGCGGTCATCAATGTGCGCCCGGTCGGCGTGCTGAAGATGGAAGACGACGGCGGCGGGGATGAGAAGATCATCGCGGTGCCGACGCCCAAGCTGTCCAAGCGCTACCTCAACGTCCACAACTACACCGACCTGCCGATCATCCTGATCGAGCAGATGCAGCACTTCTTCGAGCACTACAAAGACCTCGAACCCGGCAAATGGGTGAAGGTGCTGGGCTGGGGCGACGCCGCCGAGGCGCGGGCGCTGATTCAGGAAGCCATCGAGCGCGAGAAGGCGGTGCACGGCATCACGGTGGACCGCCGCCACCCGTGAACGAAAAAGGGGCGCATCGCTGCGCCCCTTGGCCGGCCTGCTGCTGCAGGAACGCCTACGCCTGCACCGTCACCTGATTCTGCTCGCCAAGGCCCTGAATGCCCACGCGCATCGTCTGGCCCGCGGTCAGGTAAATCGGGTTCGGCTTCTTGCCCATGCCCACGCCCGGCGGCGTGCCGGTGCTGATGATGTCGCCCGGATGCAGCACGATGAACTGGCTGATGTAGCTGACCAGCTGCTTCACGTTGAAGATCATCGTCTTGGTGGAGCCGCGCTGCATCGGCGCGCCATCCACATCCAGCCACATGTCCAGATCCTGCACATCGGCGATTTCGTCCTTGGTCACCAGCCACGGGCCGGTGGGGCCGAAGGTCTCACGGCCCTTGCCCTTGTCCCACGTGCCGCCGCGCTCGGTCTGGAATTCGCGCTCGCTGACATCGTTGATCACGCAATACCCGGCCACATGGTCCAGCGCATCCGCCTCGGACACGTAGCGGCACACGCTGCCGATCACCACGCCGAGTTCGACTTCCCAGTCGGTCTTCTTCGAGTTGCGCGGGATCATGATGGTGTCGTTCGGGCCGCAATAGGCGCTGAGCGACTTGATGAACAGGATCGGTTCTTTCGGAACCGGCAGATTGCTCTCGGCGGCGTGGTCGGCATAGTTCAGGCCGACGCAGATGAAGTTCAGCGGCCGCGCCACGCAGGCGCCAAGGCGCGGCGAACCGCCCACCAGCGGCAGTTGCTTCGGGTCCAGTGCGGCCAGCTTGGCCAGACCGGCGGGCGAGATGGCGGCACCATCGATGTCGCCCAGCACGCCGGACAGGTCGCGGATATTGCCGCCGGCATCCAGAATGCCCGGCTTCTCGGCGCCGATCGCGCCATAACGCAGCAACTTCATGTAAAACTCTCCTGTCCGGAGGCCGCGCGGCGCCGCGCCGTCACCTCGATTTCGATCTTCATGCGCGGGTCGGCCAGACCGGCCGCGAACATGGTGGCAGCCGGGCGCACCGTGCCAAAGTATTTGCGCAGCACCGGCCAGCAGGGTTCAAAGTCCGCCGCGTTGGGCAGGATGTAGTGCACCCGCACCACGTCCTCAAAACTGGCGTCCGCCTCGGCCAGTGCTGCGCCGATGTTCTTCAGGCACTGCTCGGCCTGCGCCACCACGTCATCGCTGATGCTCATGCTGGCGTAGTCAAACCCGGTGGTGCCGGACACGAACACCCACGGCCCGTCCACCACGGCGCGCGCATAGCCGATCTCAGCCTCGAAACTCGACCCGGAGGAGATCAGGCGACGCATGACAATTTGTTCCTCATTCCAACCGGCATCATAGTCCGGTATCGTTTTGGAAAATCTGAATATCCTTGCCCTAAGCTGCCTGAAGCAGCAAGGGCAGGCACACCGCGCGGAAGGCCGATTCGGCTTCCAGTAGCCACGTGATGTGCTGCAAGTCAGCGGTGGCATCCCACGGTGCGGGTGTCGCTTGCGTAACGGAGATAGTATGCATTTTAAGATCTGTCCGCGTCGACCGATTCGGCGATAAATCCCATATCGGAGTTCTCCAGCCCGGCAGGTGCTCCATGAGTTCGGAGTCAATGCGTCTGCGCGCGCCTGACAAGGTTGTAAAGCAAATCAGACCGACCGGCCCGCGAAAACGAAGAAGTGTGCCGACACCTTCATTGATAGATCGGAACATGTTGAGCCAGACAGCGTCGTTCACTAAGCTCACGCGGCCATTGCGAACGCCGGCCCGTACGAACGGCAGCTGACTTAATTGCGTCTGTTCTCTCTGATCCCTGTACTCGTTCCAGAAGACGCTCTCTCTGATGTTCGCAGGCTGGGTTCCTCTTGCCATGCAATCATTCCTACCGGTTTCGTCAGATTGCTACAGGGCAATTCCACCGTCGATGATCATGGCCTGCCCGGTCACGAACACCGCCTC
>CAIPHQ010000269.1 GCA_903864895.1 uncultured Rhodospirillales bacterium | reverse complement strand
TCCGGCAGCGCCGAGAGGTGATTGACCAGATTGCGGCCGATCACGCCAACGCCGCCAATCACCAACGCGGTGTTGCGGGCGCCTCCGGCCTTCTTCTTTGGTGCAGCCATTTCATTCCCCCTCGCGGACACGGTCTTTATTCACCGGATCGTTTAACCGTGAATAACCGCCAAGTGTCCGCGCAGTTAAGTCAACCTGACACGCTTGCCGCTGCACTGTCCAGCACGCGGCCACACTACACGTGGACCCGGACACGCAGACGAGATGGGCGAATTTCGCATCTACGCCCGCCGCGTGCCCCGGCCATTCAGCAGAAGCATCGAAATGATCACCACACCGTAGATGATGCGCCGGCTGGCTTCCGGCATCTGCATCACCGACAGCATCGACGCCAGCAGACTGATCACCAGCACGCCCGCGACCGTGCCCATATAGCTGCCGCGCCCGCCCAGAATATTGGTGCCGCCCAGCACCACAGCGGCCACGGCGGGCAGCAGGTATTCGTCACCCATGCCCTGATAGGACTGGTCCAGCCGCCCGGCCAGCAGCACGCCGCCCATGGCACTGGTGAAGCCGGAAATCGCAAAACTGGTCATCACGACGCGCGCAGTGCGGATGCCCGACAGGTAGGCGGCACGCTCGCGGTTGCCGATTGCGTAGACCTTGCGGCCAAAACTCGTGCGGCGCAGCAGCAGCACCAGCAGGACCGAGCCGATCAGCCAGACCCACAGAATGTTGGGTACGCCCGCGATATCGCTGTCCTTGCCCAGCATGCGCATCAGCGACGAGGCCTTGGTTTGAGGCGCAAACCCGCCGGTATAGATCACCGCCAGCCCCAACAGCACGGCGTTGGTGCCGAGCGTCAGGATCATCGACGGCAGCCGCAGATAGGCCACACCGAAGCCGTTGAACAGGCCGATGGCCACGCCCACCAGCAGCGCAATCGGCATCGCCAGACCAACCCACGGCCCGCCGAGGCCCACCAGCGATGTGGCCGTCATGGCGGTGACCGTCATGGTCCACGGAATCGACAGGTCGATATGGCCCAACAGGATCACCAGCATCTGCCCGGCGGCGACGATGCCAAGGAACGCCGCGATGCGAAGTTGCAGCACCAGATACGGTCCGGACAGGAAGGCGGGCAGATACATGCTGCCGATCAGCAGGATCACCACAATACCCGCCAGCGCCACCAGCACCGAGTTGTCGACGTACTTGATCAGCGGGCGGCCCGGGTCGGTGCGCGCGGTTTCCTGCGCGCTGAGCAGTTCCAGCCGGTTGCGGTTGGACAGCATCCGCAGTGAGCCAAGGCCGATGGCGCCCAGCAGCACCACACCCTCGAACAAGGGCTGCGCCAGCGGTGACACACCGGTGAACAACAGCAGGCCGGTGATGGCGCGCAGCACATAGGCGCCAAAGATCGAGCCGATCACGCCGCCCACGCCGCCGGCCAGCGAGGTGCCGCCGATCACCACGGCGGCGACCGATTTCAGCGTGTAGTCGGCCCCCACCTGCGCATCACCCGACAGGGTTTGCAGCGCCAGAAACAACCCGCCGCAGGCCGACAGCACCCCGGCCAGCGTATAGGCGGCGAGCCGCGAACGGCCGACGCGCACGCCGGACAGGAACGCTGCCCCTTCCGCCGATCCGGCGGCATAGCCGCCGCGCCCGAGCGTGGAGTTCTTGAACGGCACCCACACCACCAGCACCACGCCGATCAGCAGCACCAGCGACGTCGGGATCACGCCGAAGGTCTCGTTGGTCAGCAGGTCGCCGAGATCTTCATCGATGCTGCCGCCCGGAATCGGGCGCAGCAAATAGGCAACGCCGGTAAAGATCGCGCCGGTGGCCAGTGTGGCGATGATCGGCTGGATGCGGCCGACAACCACCACCAGACCATTCAGAAAGCCGCAGGCCGCACCGGCCAGCAGGGTCACCACAATACCAAAGGCAATTTCCAGCGGCGAGCCATTCACCAGATGTGAGGCGACGCAGTCGGTCAGCGCCAGCACCGAGCCCACCGACAGATCAAGCCCGCCGGTCAGCACCGGCAGGGTCTGCGCCATCGCGGCAAAGGCCAGCGCCAGACCCTGATTGGCCGCAGGCGTGGTGACCAGAATCGAGAAGCCGCGCGGATGCATGATCACGAAGGTGGCGAACAGAATGCCGAACAGCAGCGCCGCAAACAGCGGCCCCTGGTTGCGGCGCGCCCAGCGTAACAGGCCGGTCATGCGTGGCCTCCCGCACCCGGTGCATCCACTTTCATGGCCAGCGAGGCGGCGATGATGTTGGACTCGGTGATCTCGCTGCCTTGCAGTTCCTTCACCACGCGGCCGCGGTACAGGATGGCCACCCGGTCACACATGCCGATCAGCTCATCGTAATCGGTGCTGTAAAACAGAATCGTCGCCCCCGCGTCGGCCAGTTGCCGGATCAGCGCATAGAGTTCCTGCTTGGTGCCCACGTCGATGCCGCGCGTGGGGTCCATCAGCAGCAGAATGTCCGGCAGCGTGGCCAGCCACTTGCCGATGACCACTTTCTGCTGGTTGCCGCCCGACAGTGTGCCGACGGCCACATCGGCCGAGGCGGTCTTGATGCGCAGGCGCTGGATGGCGCTGGCAATCAGGCCGCGCTCCTTGCCCGCATCCATCATCATGCCGCGCCGCAGGGAGTCCAGCGACGCAAGGCTGAGATTGTCGCCCACCGGCAAGGGCAGCAGCAGCCCTTCGGTTTTGCGATCCTCGGGCACCAGCGCGATCTTGCGCTTGGCCCCCATCGCCTGCACCGGGCTGCTGAACGCGACCGGCTCACCTTCTATGGCGATGCATCCGCGCACATCCTTCAGCACGCCGAACAACGCCAGCAGCAATTCGCGCTGCCCCTGCCCGTCGAGCCCGCCGAGGCCCAGAATTTCGCCGCGCCGCACGTTCAGCGAAATGCCGTGCAGGCGGTTGGTCCATGCCAGATCCCGCACTTCCAGCATCGGCTTTTCGGTGGCGGCGGGCGGTTTCGGCTTGGCCGGATAGGTGTGCGCGATCTCGCGCCCGATCATCAGGTTGACGATCTCGTCTTCGGTGCGGCTACCCTGCGGAAAGGTCTCGATATGCTTGCCGCTGCGGAACACCGAACAAGTGTCGGCCAGCGCGTCCACTTCATGCATCCGGTGGGAGATGAACAGCACCGAGGTGCCATCGCGCTTGAGGTTGCGCAGGATGGTGTAAACCGTCTCCACGTCATCGGCGGTCAGCGCCGAGGTGGCCTCGTCCATGACCAGCAGGCGCGGGTTGCGGCCGATGGCCTTGGCCAGTTCCACCAATTGCCGCCGCGACAGCGGCAGGTCGCGCACGGCCATGCGCGGGTCGATATCCGGGCAGCCGACGCGCTCCAGCAATTCCTCGGCCCGGCGGCGCTGCGCGCGGTGGTTGATGAAACCGGCCAGCCCCGGCGGGCGGGTGATGCAGATATTGTCGGCCACCGACAGATCGGGCAGCAGCGACAATTCCTGAAACACGCACACGAAGCCATGCGCCACCGCGTCCAGCGGATCATTGAAGCGTAACGGCTGTCCGGCGATGGTCATGGTGCCGCTGTCGGGGCGCACGGCACCCGCGATCACCTTGATGAGTGTGCTTTTGCCTGCGCCGTTCTCGCCCAGCACGGCATGGATGGAGCCTTCGCCGCAGGCGAAATCGACGCCATCGAGTGCGACGACGCCGCCATAGCGCTTGCTGACCCCGCTCAACCGCAAAAAGGGCGGGCGCGGCTCGGGCGTGGGCGGCATTGGCAGGACTTCCGCGTTCAGATTCGTTCCATGTGCGCCAGATGGCGCAGCGCACGCCCCGGCCCGAAGACCGGGGCGCGCCTCAGGCTTAGTTGTTGTCCGGGGTCTGCTTCAGCAGCGCGTCGATGGGAACCACCGCGCCGCAGGACGGGATATCGGCACCCGCCTGGAAGTTGTCCGGCGCGGAGCTGGAGTAGTTCACGCCGTCCTTCAGATCCTTCGAGTACACCGTCGGCACCGGCAGCTCGATCAGCTGCGGGATCGCCTGGCCCTGCAGTTCGGCGATGGCCGCCTGCGCCGCAACCACGGCCAGCATCGGCGACTGCACGCGCGCAATGGCGGTCCAGCCCTGATCGTGGATCATCTTCAGCGAGCCGTTCTCGCCCGAGGTGCCCAGCGGCACTTTCGGATGCTTGGCATCATTCAGCGCGTTGATCAGGCCGGTGGCGCCGTGCTGCGTCACGATGCCGGCGAACTGGCCGTGCGTGGCGATGGCGTCGCTGACCACCTTCTGCACCGTGCCGTCGTCCCAGTTGCCGACCACGGTGATGACTTCGATGCCCGGCTTGCCGTCGAACACCTTGTGCATGCCGATGGAGCGGTCACGGTCCACCGAGTTGCCGGGCAGGCCGCGGATTTCCAGGATCTTGCCCTTCTTCTCAGGCATGTTGTCCCACACGAACTGCGCCTTGACCTGCTCCAGTTCCACCTGCGGCTCGGTCACCGTGATCACCTGGTCGGTGTCGAGCACGTTGTCGAACGGCACCAGCACCACGCCGGCCTTCTTGGCCTGCTTGACCACCGGGCCGAACGCGGTCGGGTTCACGGCGATGGTGATGATGGCGTCGTAACCAGCGGCGATCAGGTTGTCGATGGCGCCGATCTGGGCGGCCACGTCCGTGCCGGTGGAGATGATCTTCAGTTCCTTGATGTTGGCCTTGTTCTCGGGCAGCGCGGCCCAGGCCTTCAGGCCCTGGATCATCTGGATGCGCCAGGAGTTGCCCGCGAAGCCGTTGGCCAGCGCGATCTTGTACGGGCCGGTCTTGGCCTTCTGCTGGATCACCTTGGTGTTGCCGGGCTTGAAGCATTCCGGCTTGTAGGTGTCGGCGGCCCACGCGGCCGAGCCGGCCAGCATCAATCCGCCCGCCACGCCGGCGGCGAGAAGTGTACGCAGTACGGGTTTACCCTGACGCATGTTCTGTTCCCCCCTGAGCATCCGGCCCAACTTCCGGTGCCAATTACTTAGATGGCCGAAGCATTACCCGCAGCCTCTGTAGCGACGCGATCTTGCGGGCATTCAAGTGCGGCATGCAAGAGGCAGCAGCTTCGAGGATAAGCGTTTTTTTCAGCCTCAACACGCACCTTGCGGCCATGTCAGCGGGAATATTAGGCGGCACCGCATATTATAGATTGTTGAGTGCAAAATATATTTTTACATTATACAGGAATGTTATTCATATGACAGGCCAAATTTGCAAGATGATCACAAATTTTTGCCGATATGAACAAAGTCTATGTCGCTTTCTGGGGCCTCAACGTCACAGATATTGCATGATTTCTGAGTTTTCTTTACGCACAACCACCCTGCGTCACAATTGACAGAAAACCAAAACAACCAAACCTCATCAGTAAAGATACTTGGAACACACTACATGTCCACACTCACATGACCATTTTCAAACATTGAACGTCACTTTTGGTAAAATACATTGAATAATACTATTTTTACATTCTGGTGCGTTGCACAAATCCGGGAAACTGCTCCGGCTGTAGCACTGTCGGACAATCCAACACCATACAGCGCTATGCCACCTCGAACAGGAATGCCTGCGCGGTCAGGTGCCCGTCCGCCGCCGACAATGGCATCGGGCGGTACGGGTGCGAACTGGCCAGCAACCGCCAGCGCCCGGCTTCAGCCAGCGCTTCCAGCTTGTCCTTGAACCCGCCCGCAATCCACGCCTGCTCGCCCACATTGAACGCGATGTGCCCGCCGGGGCGGGTGACCCGCACCAGTTCATCCAGGCTCGATGCCGGGGCGTGACCGGCGGTGAACATCCCGGTGGCGAAGCACGCGGCACAGCTGCCGCTGGCGAAATCCAGCGTCTCACCCAGCACGGCGCGGGTCAGGCTGGCATACACGCCGCGCGCGCGGGCGCGGTCCAACATGCCTTCGGACATGTCCACACCCAGCAACGGGCCGTAGCCCAGCACGTGCAGAATCTCCCCCACCAGCCCGGTGCCGCACCCGGCATCCAGAACCGGTCCGGCTGCGGGGGCCACCGCCCGGTTCAGCAAGCCCACCACCACCGCAGGGGTCAGGTAGCCGACGCCCAGCATGTCGGCATCGTAGGTGGCCGCCCAATTGTCGTAGTTGCGCACCTGCTCGGCGCGATCACCGGCCTGAAACACCC
>CAIPHQ010000268.1 GCA_903864895.1 uncultured Rhodospirillales bacterium | reverse complement strand
TGAGGCGGCGCTGGCGGCGCGGCCGGATCGCGGCGCGGTGCGGCGGGTGCTGGATCTCGGCACCGGCACCGGCGCGCTGCTGCTGGCGGCGTTGCGCGAATTTCCGCAGGCCTTTGGCGTGGGGGTTGATCTGGCTCCGGGCGCGGCGGCGCTGGCGGCGCGCAATGCGGCGGCCAACGGGCTGTCGGGGCGGGCCGCGTTCCTGTGCGGGCGGTGGGCAAGTTCGCTTTCGGGTTCATTCGATTTGGTGCTGTCCAACCCGCCCTATATTCCGGCCGCCGGGATTGCCGGGTTGATGCCGGAAGTATCCGCCTGGGAACCGGCGCTGGCGCTGGATGGCGGCGCGGACGGGCTGGACTGTTACCGGGCGATTCTGGACGATCTGCCGCGTCTGCTGGCACCCGGCGGGCTGGCGGTGCTGGAATTGGGCGCGGGGCAGGCATGCGAGGTGGGCGATCTCGCGCGCGCCGCCGGGTTCACATCGCTGGAATTGCGCCGTGATCTGGGCGGCATCGAGCGGGCGCTGGTGCTGGATTTGTCCGGCGGCTGAAAAAATCGTTTGGCGCTGGCCTTGGGCGGGGTTAGCTTTCGCACTCGCAGCAGGGATTGCCCGATGGGCCAGTCCTTGACGCTTTTGCCTGACCGGACGCGCGGCGCAGTTGTTATCGCGGCGCGGGCAGGGGGCAGGGGCCTGTGTGGAAGCCAATGGAATGGAATGGCCCCGGAGACGGGGTGCGGCGTAGGCATCGCGGATGCCGCCGCCGTTGCCGCGAATGTGCGAATTTGGGCCAGTCTGGCCCGCCGCGCAGGATCCGGCCGGGCCTGTGAACAGGAAAGCGTTTTGGCGCACGCATGAACATGAAACGCATGAGAGGCCGCAATCACCGAGGCCCGGGGGGCGGCGGTGGCGGCGGGGGTGGCGGCGGCGGTGGTGGTGGTGGCGGAGGCCAGCGCCATCATGGTGGCGGGACGCCACTGAACCGCAACCATGTGTTCGACAGCAACGGCCCGGACCTGCGCGTGCGCGGCACGGCGCAGCAGCTGTTCGAGAAGTATCTGCAACTGGGCCGCGATGCGACCAGCTCGGGCGACCGGGTGATGGCGGAAAGCTATTTCCAGCACGCCGAGCATTATTTCCGCATCCTGAATGCGATGAATCAGGCGGCCCAGCAGAACGGCCAGCAGCAGGCCAACCCAAATCAGGGCCAGCGCCGGCATCTGTCCAACGAGGCTGGCGCGGAAAGCGGCGGCAATGATGGCGAGCCGGAAGCCGAGGAAATTCAGCCTGCCGGGTTGGGCGATCAGCCGGGTGGCGATGCACGCGAGATTCCGATCTCGGCGGCCCCGCCGGGGAATTGAGGGGGTAGCACCTCCACCCTCCCTCTCCCGCTTGCGGGATAGGAAGGGTGGGGGTTCAGCCCGCCCGGTATAACCCCGCCCGAACCTGCTCCGCCTCGGCGCCCGCAATCAGCCCGAGCCGCAGGAACAGCCCGGTCAGCACCAGATTGACGTTGAACTTGAAGCCGTTGCCGTCGCGTACTTCGGCGAAGGCGCGTTCGATGGGCCAGAGTTCGAAGCCTGCCACCTCGCCATCCGCCGGGTGCGGAGTGAAATCCTCCGGCACATCAAGGTCATAGCAGGTCAGCACATCGCGCCGCAGACCTTCCGGGCGTTCCATGCGGTAGGCAATCCGCCCCACCTGCACCGCACGCGCGGCGAGGCTGGCCGGAATCGCCGCTTCCTCGGCGGCTTCCTTGATCAGCGTCTCGTCCGGCGTCAGCCCCGCCGGAATGCCGCCCGCCACGATATGGTCGAGCTTGCCGGGGTCGTTGGCCTTGTTCAGGGCGCGCCGCGCCACCCACAGCCACGTGGCCCCGTCCCGGCGCACCAGACCGTTCACATGCACGCCCTGCGAGATCACGCCAAAGCGGGGCAGCGCGCCGCGGTCGAGTTGGGCGAGCACCGGGCCGCCGGCGGTTTCGCGCACATCAAACACCTCACCCCGGAAGCGGAACTGCCCGGCCTCAGCCAGCGTGCGGGCGATGCCGTAGAGGTCTTGCGGCCGGTCGAGCCGCACCCCTTCTGGCGTGATCCGGATGCCGCCGAACTCGGCCAGCGCCTCGGCCAGATCCGGCAGCACCCAGCCGACATGGGCGGCACCGGCGTAAAACGCCCGGCGCTGGCCCGGCAGGCGGGCGGTGTTGCAGGCTTCGATGTGGCGCATGAACGGGGACATGCCCCGGCGTAGCCCGCCCGCGCCCGCGCCTCAAGCATCGCTGCCGCGAAGCCGCGCACTTTGAACTCGGCGTGGGCCATGCCACATGCAGCGCATGAAGCCAGCGTCATCCGAGCCGACTGTCGGTGTGCCCACCCGTTCCGGCCTGCAGACCATTGCCACCTTGCTGCCGTATCTGTGGCCCAAGGGCGACTGGAATTCCCACGCGCGGGTGATCGCCGCCACGGTGTTCCTGATTCTGGCCAAGGTGGCCACCGTGTATGTGCCGGTGGTGTATTCCCGCGCGGTGGATGCGCTGGCCCCGAAGGGGGCCGAGGGGATGCTCGCCGTCCCGCTGGCGCTGATTGTCAGCTACGGCCTGCTGCGCGTTGCCTCCTCGGGCTTTGCGGAATTGCGCGATGCGGTGTTCGCCAATGTGCAGCAGCGCACCGTGCGCCGCGTGGCGCTGCGCACCTTCGAGCACATGCACCGGCTGTCGATGCGCTTCCATCTGGACCGGCAGACCGGCGGCCTGTCGCGCGCCATCGAACGCGGCACCGCCGGGATTGAAAGCGTGCTGCGGCTGGCCGTGTTCAACATCATCCCCACGCTGCTGGAAGTGGCGATGGTGACGGTGATCCTGTGGCAGTTGTTCGACTGGCGCTATGCGGCGCTGACCTTGGCTGCCGTGGCGCTTTACATCACCTTCACGCTGCTGTTCACCAACTGGCGGGTGAAGTTCCGCCGCCGCATGAACGAGAGCGACAGCGACGCCCAGAGCAAGGCGGTGGACAGCCTGCTGAACTACGAGACGGTGAAGTATTTCGGCAACGAAGCCCACGAGGCGCACCGCTTCGACGAGGCGCTGGGGCGCTACGAGCGCGCCGCAGTCAAAAGCCAGGTGACGCTGAACATGCTGAACCTGGGGCAGGCCAGCATCATTGCAGCAGGGCTTGCCGTGGTGATGCTGATGGCCGCCGACGGCGTGAAATCCGGTGAGTTCAGCGTGGGCCGCTTCGTGCTGGTCAACACCTATCTGATGCAATTGTATCAGCCGCTGAATTTCCTGGGTTTCGTGTACCGCGAGATCAAGCAGGGTCTGGTGGACATGGAGCAGATGTTCCGCCTGCTGTCCGCGCATGAGGAAATTGCCGACCGCGCCGGGGCGGTGAAACTCGCCTCCGCCGCCACGGCGGCCGAACGCGCCGCCGAGGTGGTGTTCGAGGATGTGCAGTTTGGATATCAGCCGGATCGCACGATCCTGAAGGGCGTGTCGTTCCGCGTGGCCCCCGGCAAGTCGCTGGCCATTGTGGGGCCGACCGGGGCAGGCAAGTCCACCATCAGCCGCCTGCTGTTCCGCTTCTATGATGTCACGGGCGGGCGGGTGCTGGTGGATGGCCACGACATTCGCGACCTGAAGCAGGACAGCCTGCGGGCGGCCATCGGCGTGGTGCCGCAGGATACCGTGCTGTTCAACGACACCATCCGCTACAACATCGCCTATGGCCGTCCCGGTGCCACACAGGCCGAGATTGAGCACGCGGCGCGATTGGCACAGGTGCACGACTTCGTGCTGCGCCTGCCCGCCGGTTACGACACCAAGGTGGGGGAGCGCGGGCTGAAACTCTCAGGCGGTGAGAAGCAGCGCGTGGCGATTGCCCGCACCATCCTGAAAGATCCGCGCATCCTGATTCTGGACGAGGCGACCAGCGCGCTGGACACCGGCACCGAACAGGACATTCAACTGGCGCTGCGGGCCATCGCCAAGCACCGCACCACGCTGACCATCGCCCATCGACTGTCCACCGTGGTGGATGCCGACCAGATTCTTGTTCTCGTGGACGGCCGCGTCGCGGAGAGTGGCACGCATGGCGAGTTGCTGGCGCGTGGCGGCGTATATGCCGGCATGTGGGCGCTGCAAGCCGAGCAGCAGGAACAGGCGGCGGCAGCGTAAGAAGGAATCGTCAAATGCAGGACCCATTCGCCAACCCCGATGCCCCGCCCGATCTGAGCCACGCGGGCGCAGTGGTGGACAAGGCCATCGAGTTCATGACCGGCCAGAACATCAGCACCCTGGCCATCGCCTCCGCCCTGCTGGGCGGCGCGATGGGCATGCTGTCGCAGGGCATGACCGAGGACGCCATGGTGCGCGTGCTGGAAAACGCCATCACCAGCGTGCGCCGTGGCGAGTTGCGGGCTGAGCACGGCAGCCACTAGCGCCCTTGCGGGGGCGGATCGCTTGACGCGGCCCTGTTGCTTCGCCATAACCCCCGCCTTCCGATGCCCGCGCGTGGCTGGCTTGTGCCGCGCGCCGTCCGTTTTTTGAGGATTTCGCTATGTCTCGCCGCTGCCAGATCACGGGCAAAGGTGTGCTGTCTGGCAACAATGTCAGCCACGCCAACAACAAGACCCGCCGCCGTTTCCTGCCGAACCTGCAGGAGCAATCGCTGCTGTCCGATGTGCTGGGCTTCTCGGTTGGCCTGCGCCTGTCCACCCGTGCGATCCGCACCGTGGAACGCAATGGCGGCATCGACGCCTTCCTGCTGAAGACCCCGAATCGCCGTCTGCCCGCCGAGGCGCAGACCCTGAAGCGCCAGATTC
>CAIPHQ010000267.1 GCA_903864895.1 uncultured Rhodospirillales bacterium | reverse complement strand
TGGCGCTGGACCGGGTGGGACGATGCGGGCGCATTGCAATTCGAAACCCCCGAAGGCGCGCAAACCCTCGCCCCGGATGTGACCGTGCTGGCGCTGGGCGGAGCATCCTGGCCCCGGCTGGGCTCGGATGGACTCTGGGCGGAAGTCATGGGGCGGGTGCAGGTGGTGCCGTTGCGCCCGGCCAATTGCGGCTTCACCGTGGCGTGGTCGGACGTGTTCCGGGCCAAGCATGAAGGCGCACCGCTCAAGCGCATCGCGCTGGCGTTTGGCGGCGAATCGGTGCGCGGCGAAGCGATGGTCACGGCCACCGGGCTGGAAGGCGGTGTGGTCTATGCGCTGTCGGCACGGTTGCGGGATGCGCTGGAACGCGATCCCGCTATAACAGTACATGTCGATCTGCGGCCGGACATGACCTACGTGGAACTCGCCTCCCGTCTGAACGGCCCGCGCGGCGGGGCCAGCCTGTCCGGCTTCCTGCGCAAGGCGGGCGGGCTGCCGCCGGTGGGCGTGGGTCTGGTGCAGGAAGCGCTGCACACCGGCGCCAAGCCGGACGATCTGGCCGCGCTGGTCAAGGCGGTGCCGGTGCGGCTGACCGGCACCGCCAGCATTGCGCGCGCCATCTCCACCGCCGGCGGCATCGCGCTTGATGAACTGGACGAGCATTTCATGCTGCGCCGCCGCCCCGGCGTGTTCGCTGCCGGTGAGATGCTGGACTGGGAAGCGCCCACCGGCGGCTATCTGCTGCAAGGCGCGTTCAGCACCGGGGCCGCCGCCGGGGCCGGGGCGCTACGCTGGCTGAGCACGCTCGCATGACCGGGCTCACCGTCACCGCCGGGCAGATTGTCGCGCTGCGGCTGTTCGATGTGGCCTACGCGATCGACATCAAGCGCGCCGAGGCGGCATGGGCCGGCTATGCCGCCGGGCGCACCGGCCGCGCCCGCCTGTCGGCCACGCCACCCAAAGCGGTGGCGTTCGGCGTGCCGCCGCTGGAAATCGCGCTGGACCCGGTGGCGCTCGATTTGGGCGGGCGGCCGGTGGAACTGGCGGTCACGGCGCGGCTGTATGAGTTCGGCGCAGTCAGCCTCGCCTTGCGCCTGCCGGTGGCCGAACTGCCGTGGCAGGGTTTTGTCACGCAAGTACTGGCGCTGCACGCGGCAGTCGGGCTGTCCGCCGAATCGGCGGTGTGGGACCGGTTGCTGGACCATCTGCGCGGTATTGTCGCCACCGCCTTGGACAAGCCGGTCAACACCGCGCTGACCGAGGATTACCTGTTCGCCGTGGTGCAGTCCTTCGACGGGCGGCCCGATGCGGCGGCGGTGCTGGCGCAAGTGGATCTGGTGCCGCTGCTGTCCGGCGAGCATCGCCCCCTGTCCGACGCGGCGCGCGCCGACCTGCTGCGCAACCGGTTTTCCTACTATGCCGACGATCTGGTGGTGCTCACCTGGGACCGCGCCTTCATCTATGAGCCGCGCGGTGAGCGCGATGTGCTCGATGTGCTGGAAGTCGCCAACGCCCAGTTGCTGGAAATGCGCTACTACGACGAACTGCTCGACGATGAATTGCCGCGCATGTACGACCTGGTGGAAAGCACGCGGCGCGGGCGGATGTTGTTTGCCGCCCGCCGCTATGCCGGGCTCGCGCGCCGCCTGTACACGCTGGTCGCCGAAGTGACCGAACTGACCGAGAAGGTCGATAACGCGTTGCAAGTCACCGAAGACGTGTATCTGGCCCGTGTCTATACGGCAGCGCTGGAACTGTTCCGTGTGCGTACGGTCAGTGCTGCGGTGGACCGCAAACTGGCCCTGATCCGCGACACCTATGCCGCGCTGTATGACGAAGCCTCCTCCAGCCGCTCGGCTGTGCTGGAAATTACCATCACCATACTGATTTTGGTCGAATTGGTGCTGGCGCTGCTGCGGCACTGACACGAATTGCCGCGACCCCTGCCATGCGTCTGACATTTGCGGTTGCCGGGCGCGGCAAGACTGTCCAACTATGCTGACACGATGACTGCCCGCGCAGCGGGCAGCGGCAGACCGTCGTAATCGCGGGGCGGGGCGGCCATTTGGCCTGACCCTCGGCCCCCGTCACGGCGGCCCGAAGTCGAGAAGGACGCGAATGCTTTATCATCTGTACGAGATGCAGCGGGTCTCCATGGCGCCGATGCGCATGATGGCCAAGGGCGCGCTGACCATGCTGGACGCGCCGTTCAATCCGCTGCGCCCCACCCCGATGGGCCGCGTGGCCGCCGCCGCACTGGACAGTTTCGAACACACCACCCGCCGCTTCGGCAAACCCGCGTTCGGCCACAAGACCACCGAAATCGACGGCCTTGCCGTGGACGTGACCGAGGAAATCACCGCCACCCGTGGCTGGTGCGACCTGTTGCATTTCCGCCGCAATGCCCACCGCCCGAACGACCCCAAGCTGCTGCTGGTGGCCCCGATGTCCGGCCACTACGCCACATTGCTGCGCGGCACGGTCGAGGCGTTCCTGCCGGACCACGACGTGTACATCACCGACTGGCGCGATGCGCGCGAAGTGCCGCTGATGATGCCGGACTTCACGCTGGATGATTACATCGACTACGTGATGGATTTCGTGCGCGTCCTCGGCCCGGAAACGCATGTCATCGCCGTCTGCCAGCCCGCCGTGCCGGTGCTGGCCGGTGTGGCGCTGATGAACCGCAACGAGCCGGAGGCCGCGCCCCGGTCGATGACCCTGATTGGCGGGCCCATCGACACGCGCGAAGCCCCCACGGCGGTGAACCAGTTCGCCAAGCGCCACAACATGGAGTGGTTCCGCAGCAACACCATCCATCGCGTGCCGTTCGGCCAGCCCGGCTTCCTGCGCCGGGTCTATCCGGGCTTCCTGCAACTGGCCGGGTTCCTGGCCATGAACCTGGACCGCCACGTCGAAGCGCACTGGCAGATGTTTAACCATCTGGTGGACGGCGACGGTGAAACGCTGGCCAGCAAGCGCGCCTTCTACGAAGAATACCGCGCGGTGATGGATCTGTGCGCCGAGTTCTACCTGCAGACCATCCACGCTGTGTTCCATGAGCATCTGCTGCCGCGCGGGTTGCTGACCTGGAAAGACCAGGTTGTGGACCCGGCGGCGATCACCCGCACCGCGATGTTCACCATCGAAGGTGAGCGTGACGACATTTCCGGCATCGGCCAGACCAAGGCGGCGCATAAGCTCACGCCGCATCTGGGGGCCGCCATGTCGGATCATCTGGAGCAGAAGGGCGTGGGCCATTACGGCCTGTTCAACGGCCGCCGCTTCCGCACCGAAGTCGCCCCCCGCATCAAGGCGTTTATCACCGCGCATCGCTGAAACCCGTCGCCGCGGACGCGGCGGCGCGATACGCTTGCCCGTAACCGCCGCCCCACACGCAACGGGGCGGCAGCGGGAGGCGTGATGTTCGGGTTGATGCAGGATCGGCCGCTGTTGATCTCCGGGATCATGCGGCACGTGGCGCGGTTTCATGGCAGCGCGGAAATCGTCTCCCGCGGCGTGGATGGCAGCCTGCACCGCATGGACTACGCCACGCTGGACCGGCGCAGCCGCCGCCTGGCGCGGGTGCTGCAAGGTCTGGGCGTGCAGACCGGCGAGCGTGTGGCCACGCTGGCGTGGAACGGCTACCGGCATGTGGAACTGTATTACGCGGTCTCCGGCATGGGGGCGGTCTGCCACACGGTCAATCCGCGCCTGACACCGGACGACATCGCCTACATCATGAACGACGCCGCCGACGGGCTGTTGTTCACCGACACCACCTTCGCCCCGCTTGTGGCTGCCGTTGCGCCGCTGCTGGGCGGCGCGTTGCGCGCGGTGGTGGTGATGTGCGCCCGCGCCGAAATGCCCGCAATGGCGCTGCCGCCCGGGATTGCGCTGCTGTGCTACGAAGACCTGATGGACGCGGCGGACGAGGAGTTCGACTGGCCGGAGTTCGACGAACGCACCGCCGCCTCGCTCTGCTACACCTCCGGCACCACGGGCCGCCCGAAAGGTGTGCTGTACAGCCACCGCTCCACCGTGCTGCACTCCATGGCCGTGAACGCTGCGGCCGTCATGGGCCTGAAGCCGGGCGACCGGGCCTTGCCGATCGTGCCGATGTTCCATGTGAACGCATGGGGCATGGTGTATGCGGCCATGGCCAGCGGTGCATCGCTGATCATGCCGGGGCGGCATCTGGACGGTGCCAGCGTGGCCAATCTGATGAACAGCGAGGGCGTGACCTTTGCCGCCGGCGTGCCAACGGTGTGGCTGGCGCTGCTGCAGCATCTTCGCACCACCGGCGAGCGCCTGCACACGGTCAAGCGCCTCGGCATCGGCGGCTCCGCCTGCCCGCCCGCGATGATCGACGCGTTCGCGCGCGAATACGGCGTGATCATCGAACACGCCTGGGGCATGACCGAGTGCAGCCCGGTGGGCACCTACAACACCCATCGCGTGATGGACGGCGAGACCGAAGCGGAATCGCTTTCCCGCCGCTCCAAGCAGGGGCAGGCCCTGTTCGGCATCGACATCCGCATCACCGACGATGAGGGCGGTGCCCTGCCGCATGACGGCAAGACCTCCGGCAATCTGCAAATGCGCGGCAACTGGGTGTGCAGCGGCTATTACGGGCAGGAACCGGGCAGCGCCCTGGACGCGGAAGGCTGGTTCACCACCGGCGACGTGGCCAGCATCGACCCGCAGGGCCAGATGCTGATCACCGACCGCGCCAAGGACGTCATCAAGTCCGGCGGTGAGTGGATCAGTTCCATTGAACTGGAAAATCTGGCGCTACTGCACCCCGATGTGGCCGAAGCCGCCGTGGTGGCCGCCGAGCATCCGAAATGGGCCGAGCGGCCGATTTTGGTGGTGGTGGCCAAGCAGGGGCATGACATCGACCCGGAGGCGGTGATCGGCGTGCTGCGTGGCCGCGTAGCCAACTGGTGGCTCCCGGACGCGGTGATTGTGGACAGTGACCTTCCACACACCGCCACCGGCAAGGTCAGCAAGCTGAGACTGCGGCAGAAATACCGGGGCTATCTGGTCGAACGGGGGATCTAGGCCGCCCGCAGCACGTCCAGCACCGACTTGCCGTAGCGCGCCAGTTTCGATGCACCGACGCCCTTGATGCCGGCCAGATCGT
>CAIPHQ010000266.1 GCA_903864895.1 uncultured Rhodospirillales bacterium | reverse complement strand
TACGGGCGCGATGCCGGGCTTGGGTCCGCCCGCGAAGAACCCGGCGCACAGGCCGAAGAACGCATGATCGTCATGGAAGGCAGCGAAACCGGGCGCGTGCTGCGCGGTGAGGTGTTTGCCCATGGCAGCAAGACGGCGTTTGAGGATTTGCAGTCGGGCAAGACCGACATCGGCATGTCGTCGCGCCGCATCAAGCCGGAAGAAGCCGCCGCGCTGAAAGCCGCCGGGCTGGGCGACATGCTGAAGAACGGCAACGAGACCATCATCTCGCTGGATGGCATTGTGTTTGTTGTCCATCACGATAATCCGGTGCGCGCGCTGACGCTGGCGAAATTGCGCGACCTGATGTCCGGTGCCGTGCGCAACTGGTATCAGATCGGCGGGCCTGATTTGCCGGTGACGGTGTACGCGCGCGATGCCAGGTCCGGCACGTTCGATTTGGTCCGGGAGCGGGTGCTGGGCAAGGATGCCAGGCTGAGCCCGGATGCCAAACTGTTTGAATCCAGCGAGGATCTGGCCGACGCGGTGGCGGCTGACCGTTCGGCCATTGGCTTCGCCGGTGTGGCCTATGTGCGCAACGCGCGTGCGCTGGCCATCGACGGCGGCTGCGCGCTGCCGCCCACCGAGCCCACGGTGTTTCAGGTGAAGACCGAGGAATACGCGCTGGCGCGGCGGCTGTATCTGTACGCGGGTGACAGGCGCGCACCGCTGAGCGAGGATTTCCGCCGCTTCACGCTGCTGCCGCAGGTTTATCCGGTGGTGGAACATGCCGGGTTTGTCAGTCTGGAACCGCTGGTGGCGGGACCGGAGGTGACCGAAGCCCGCAGCGCCGCGCTGAGCACGGACACCCTGCCTGCCGCTTTCGCCAAGCCTGCCGCCGAGCAGATCCGGCTGTTTCAGGCCGCGATTCACGGCCAGCAGCGCCTGTCGATCACGGCGCGGTTCGAGGCGGGCACCGCCAAACTCGATGCCCGCGCCGAGGACGATCTGAAGCGTCGTGCGCTGTGGGCCAGACCCGGCGGCGCGGGGCGCACATTCACGCTGATCGGGCACAGCAGTTCGGACGGCGATTTCGCCGCCAACGTGGATCTGTCCCGCAGGCGGGCGCGAGAGGTCGAAGCCAAATTGCGCGCACTGGGCTTGAAGATTGCCAGCGTGACCGGCGTTGGCCCGATCAGTCCGGTGGCGTGTGACGGCAAACCGGAAGCGGGCAATCTGAACCGGCGGGTGGAGGTATGGGTGCAATGACGATGCGTCATCTTGCAGCCGCGCTGAGCGGTTTTCTGCTGTTTGCCGTGCCGCTTTGCGCCACGGCGCAAACGCCGGTCTCACTGGGGCTGGCCGGGTCCAACACCATCGGCCAGAAACTGGCCGCTGATCTGGTGGAAGGCTTCGCCACCGCGCAGGGCTTTCCGTCCACGCAATTGATCAGCGATGCCAAGCCCGAGGAATACGACATTCAGGCCACCCGCGCCGAGGATGGCACGCAGTTGCGCGCGCATGTCGAGGCGCATGGCACCGGCACCGGTGCCGAAAAACTGCTTAAGGGCAAAGCGGATTTCTGGATGGCGTCGCGCCAGGCGAACCAGAAGGATCTGGACGAAGCCGCCAAGGCCGGGGCAGCGCCGGTGCCGCCGCTGGCCGAGATGCTGGCGCCCGGCGCAGAAAACGTGATTGCGCTGGACGCCGTGCTGGTGATTGTCAGCCCGCGCAATCCGGTGCGCTCGCTGTCACTGGCACAGTTGCGTGATGTTTATGCGGGCAAGGTCAACAACTGGTCGCAGGTGGGCGGACCGGACTTGCCGATATCGGTGTTCGCCCGTGACACCAATTCCGGCACGTTCGACACGTTCTGCGCGCTGGTGAAAGTGGCCGACTGCAAGAAGACAATTCCGGCCATCGCGAAGAAGATGTTTGAGTCGAGCGAAGACCTGTCGGACACGGTGGCGGCCGGGCTGGGCAATATCGGCTTTGTCGGCTTCGCGTATGCACGCAATGCCCGCGTGGTGCCGGTGGTGTCGGACTGCAACATCCTGTCGTATCCGAACGGCTTCGCGGTGAAGGCCGAGGAATATCCGCTGTCGCGGCGGCTGTTCTTCTACAGCTACGGTCCGCAGAGCAAGACCGCGAAACAGTTTCTGGAGTTCGTGAAATCCGATGCGGCGCAGCCGGTGATCAAGGATGCCGGATTCATCGACTTCCGCCCGGAACTGGCCCCGGACGATTATGCCGGCAACCGCCTGGATGCCGCAGGCAATGCGCTGGACGGCGGCAAGACGCGCATCCGCCCGTCCGACAAGCACAAGTTCGAAGACGCGGTGCAGAACGCCAACCGGCTGCCTATTACCTTCCGCTATCGCGCAGGCTCCGACGAACTCGACTCACGCTCGGAAGAAGATCTGCGGCGTCTGGCGGCCCTGATGCGCACGCCCGCATTCACCACACAGGAGGTGGTGCTGATCGGCTTCACGCAGGCGCAGGGCGACTACGAGGCCAACCGGCAATTGTCGCTGAGCCGCGCGGCGGCAGTGCGCGAGCGGCTGAAAACCACAGCCGGGTTTACCAGGGTGGCGGCCGTGTTCGGTGTCGGCCCGGCCGCACCCGTGGCCTGCAACAGTGACGCCAATGCGCGGTTCCTGAATCAGCGCGTTGAAGTGTGGGTGCGCCCCGGTGCCAAACCGGCGGTGAAGTGATGCAGCACACCGCAGGCTGGGCCGCAGGCTGGGCCGCAGACTGGGCCGCAGACCGGAAGGAACCGCAGGCATGATGCCCGTTGTCATCGAAATACTGCCCTGCGTGCCCAATTTGAAGCATCACGCGCTGGTGCTGGTGCGCGGTCTGGCCGGGCCGCCGCACCGTGCCGGGTTCACGCTGCGGCAGGATGTGGACGACCCGCTGTATCTGGGCCGTGACCGCTGGTCGGAAGCCGCAACGGAATTGCGCCCGCTGCGCTGGGGCTGGGACGCTGACGAGGCGCTGTTCTGGATGCTGCTGGGCCCGGACCTGTTCACCCATATTCCGGATTTCGGCCCGTACACGATCAGCCTGACCGACCCGCCGCTGGCCACCGGCACGCTGTACATTCCGTCTGAATGCTTCGCGGCCAGCGCGCCGGGCGCAGTGGCCCCGGACAAACTGGTGGCCGACGTGTCGCTGGTGCCAGCCGCCGCCATTCCCGCCAGCGTGGTGCCGCCGCATCTGCGTGCCGCCGCCAGCCCGTTGGGGCTGGACCGGCGCACGCCGCCCGAGCCAGCGCAGGCCGCCGCCCGGCAGGCCCGGCCGGCGAAGGCCATGGCCGATACCGCGCTGGGCGGCAAGCCGGTGGCGCAAATCCTTGCCGCCGAGCCACAGCGCGCAAAACCGGTGCGCCCGGACGCCGAGCCGGATGATGGGCAAGCGGAATTCAGGACGGCAGTCCAGTCTCCACCGTCCGATCCCCCGCCCGATCCCCCGCCCGTGGCGCCGCCGCTGCCGCCACCGCCGCCTGCCGCGCTCGCACCCGCCGCACTTGCACCCGCCGCGCCGATGCCGCGCAGCGCCGCCGAGCCGCCATCTTTGCCGCCCGCGGTACCGCCGCCGCCGGTGCCGATGGCCAGCCATGCCGAGCCGATGATGCCGCCCCGGCGCAAGCGGGGGTGGCTGGTGCCGGTGGTGCTGCTGTTGGTGCTGGCTGTGCTGGCCGCTGGTGGCGCGGTGCTGGCACCGCAATTGCTGCCGGAAATGCTGGCATTGATCCATCCGGCCGCCGAGCCGCCGCCGCCGCCCGCTGCCAGTACCGCCATTGCACCGGCGCCGGTTCAACCCTCTGCCCGGCCCGCAGCCGCCGCCGAACCGGCCCAAGCGCCGGTGGCCGTGGCCAGCGTGCCGAAAGCCGAAGCCCAACCGCGCCCGGCATCCGGGCCGCTGTGCGGCGGTGAGCCGGTGCCTGCGGCCCTGACGCTGCTGCCGCAAGGTCTGGCACCGCTGGACGCGCTGTGCGTGGCGCGGGTGTGGATTGGCCAGCGCAATCTGGAAGACGCCAAGTCGCTGCTGCGCGCGCCGGAATTTGCCCGTGAATGGGCGGCGGTGCTGGAACTGGGCAAGCTGTATGACCCGCTGTCCGGCACCGGCAACCCGGACGATGCCGACCCGGCCTTCGCCCGGAAGGAATATCAGGCGGTGCTGGCCGGGGCTGGCGCGGAACGGGCGCTGACGGACGAGGCGGCCAGGCGGCTGGACGCGCTGCGCAAGGCGTATCCGTAAGACCCTCTGACTACAGCCCGGCCTCACGCATCACCACCGAGGCCGCGCGCCGCCAGATTTGTCCGGCGATGCTGACCGGGGCGGCATCTATGCGGACCGTGCCGCGCTGGATGCTGGAAACCCCGGCCCCGCCATCGGCGGCGGCGAGCGTGACGCGATAGATGGCTGCGTCGGGCTTCAGACGGCCATTGGCCTCCCGCCGCGCCGCCACGCCGCCGCCGTGAACCGACGCCAGTTCCGGCGCGTCCAGCCACGCCACCGCGCCGGGGCTGACATCGCGCACCACCAGCGCCACCGGGGACTCGCCGTTCTCCGGCTGGAAATGTGCGGTCACACCGGGTTGCACGCGGCCGATATCGGCCTCGCCGATCATCGCCTCGGCCAGCAGCGAGGATGGGTCGATCAGGATGCCCAGTTGCTCGCGGCGCGGCACCCAACTGCCGGGTACGGCATCGCGCGGCACGTCCACAAGCCGCCCGGCGAACGGGGCGCGCACCACTTGCCGCTGCTCCCGCGCCTCGGCATCGCGAAGGCGGGCCAGCGCCTGTTCCAGTTGCCGCCACGCCACCGGCACATCCTGCGCCGCCGCCGCATCGAAACTCTGCCCGGCCAGCCGCGCCTTCAGCCCGGCAATCTCGGCGCGCGCCATCGCTGCCGCCTGCGGCGTATCGGGGTTGTCGAGCGTGAACAATGGCTGCCCGGCGGCGACGTCACTGCCCTCGGCGCTGATCCGGTCCAGCCGTCCCGGCTCGGCGGTGATCACGGCAATCTGCCGCCCGGCGCGGATCAGACCGGGGGCCACCACCGCGCCGCGCCACGGCACCACCAACGCTGCGGTGATCAGCGCGAGGCCCGCCAGCGGCAGTGCCACGCGCCACGACATGCCGCCCGCCCGCGCCCGGCGCGGCCACATCGCCAGTTCGTTCAGAATCGGCCGCACGATGAACCAGCCCACTTCCACCGCCATCAGAAACAGGCCCAGCAGCTTGAAGGTCAGGTGATAGACCAGCACCGCAATGCCCAGAAACAGACCCAGCCGGTACACCCAGCAGGCGGCGGCGTAGGCCACCAGCAAGCGCCGCCGCGCGGGCGGCAGCGCCTCGGGCGGCGCGTCGCCGAAGCCGAACAGCGCCTCGCGCAGCCGCCAGCGTGCGAGCGCGAAGGCACGCTCCTGCAAGTTCGGCTCCTCCAGCCAGTCGGACAGCAGGAAATAGCCGTCAAAGCGCATCAGCGGGTTCAGGTTCACCGCCAGACTGATCAGCCATGTCGAGCCGGACAGCAGAAACGCCGCGCTGCGCGACGGCCCGTCCGGCAGGATGCTCCATGCCAGCGAGGCGGCCACCGCCAGCAGCAACTCGGCCATTACGCCCGCCGCATCCACCAGCAAACGCTGGTGCCGCCCGGTCAGCCGCCATGCATCGGTGGTGTCGGTCCACAGCATCGGCCACATCACCAGCAACGCCACGCCCATGCCGGGCACGCGGCAGCCCAGACGCTTGGCCATCAGCCCGTGGCCGAGTTCGTGGAACGCCTTGGCGAAGGCCAGCGCCACCGCCACTTCGGCCGCCCCCTCGAACGAGAACAGCGAGCCGAACCCGGCGATGTAACTCTCCCACTGGCGGCCGATCAGGTAGAAACCCAGCACGGCCAGCGCGGCCATGCCGAGCACGAAGCCGCGCGTGAACATGAAACCCAGCGCGCGGGCCAGCACGCCGAGCGCGCGGTCCGGGTCGATCAGGCGGACGCGGATGAACAGGTAGTTCTTCAGCAGCCACATCGCGGGCGACAGGCGGCGGGCCTCGGCTTCGGCGATCAATGTGCGCGCGGCGGCGGGGCCGCTGGCCTCGATCAACCGTCCGCGCTGGGCAAAGCGCAGCACGTCCAGCACATCCGCCTCACGCGCAGGCAGCGTGGTGGCGGCGCGCACCGCCTCGGCAATGGCGGCGGGGACACCCATGCCCCAGCGCAGCAGGATCTCGAATTCCAGCCGCCCCACGCGCAGGAAGCGGTGCAGCGCCGGGTCGTACAGCGTCCAGGTCGGCGCGCCGTCGCGGGCGGGCGGGCCGGGCATCAGGCGGATGTCCTCGCGCAATGGCGGCAGGCGCATTGCCCCCGGCGGAGCGGCTACAGCGCCAGCCATGTCCGCGCCACCGCCAGCGGGCGGCGCAGCACCCACAGAATGAACGGGCGCTGCGGGCCGTAGATTTTCGCCGTGCCCTTCAGCCCCAGCCGCAACCCCGCCTCGCCCGCATCCAGTTTGGCGCGCGCGGTGTAGGCGAGCACGCCTTCGGCGTTCAGGCTGGCGGCATAACCCGCACTGACCAGCGCGCCGCGCGCCGGATGGTCGGGGGCGATGTTGGGGAAGAACAGCACTTCGGACCCCGGCGCGAAGGTGACTGCCTCGGCCACCGGCACGGCGATGTCCAGCGCCGCGCTGACCGGATCCGCCAGCACCATGATGCGCTCGCCCAGCGTGACGGGGCGGCCGATCCATTGATGCGCGTCGTCGAACACTGCCACGCCATCGGCGGGGGCCAGCACCTCCGCACGCTCCAGCATGGTGCGGTTGAACTCGGCTTCCAGTTGCGCCTGCTCGATCTTGGCGCGCAGCAGCGGCAGCTTGCCCTTGGCCTGCGCGTCGGTGAACGCCTGTTGCGAGGCTTCGGCGTATTCGGCGCGGGCGATTTCCAGCGCCTTGGCCGACACCTCGGCCTTGGCGCGGCGCTCGGTGGTCTCGAACGAGATCAGGCGGTCGCCCTTGTGCACCGGGGTGTTGGGGGCGACGTGGATGGCGTCCACCACGCCGTCGAACGGCGCGCGCACCGGGAACGGCGCGGCAGCGGCGATTTCGGCGGGGGCGAGCACGGACGATCGCACCGGGGTGAAACTGGCCGCTGCGAGCAGCAGCACCGCGGCCACCTGCGCGGTGCGCTTCAACCCCGGCAGACGGTGGCGGCGGCGCGGCAGGCCGGCTGCGGCCAGCGCCAGCCCGTAGGTGCCGCCCACGGCACCCAGCAACTGCAACTCGGCGGGATGGAACGGGTCCTGCCGCCCGATCAGCAGCCCGCCCGCCATGCCGCCGCGCGGGTCCGGCAGCGGCACGAACACGGCGAACGGCGGAAACCACGCACGCCATTCGGCCTCGGCCATGCCGATGGCGGAGGGGACCACTTCGACGGGCGCGGACGGATCCGCCTCGGCCAGTTTTGCGGCGGCAGGCAGCACGGTGCGCAGGAAGCGGGCATACGGCCCGCCGTCCTCGGCCGCTGCCACGCCGGACACGGCGGCGAGTTTGCCGCCCTGCCAGAGGGCCGATTGCTGGTAGGGCACCACCAGCAGCGTGTCGTTGACGATCAGATAGGTCAGTTCCGCCCCGTGCGCGGCGCGTGCGCGGCGTTCCAGGTCGATCAGCCCGGACAGCCGCAGCAGATGCGGGTTCAGCGCCGGCGCGTTCATGGCGTGCCGTGCGGCGGCGTGATCTGCGCCTTGCCGCTCATGCCCGCCAGCAACTCGGGCGGCGTGGCGGTCAGGCGGCCATAGGCATTGATGGACTGGCTGATCGCATCCACACGGCCCGACAGGCGTTCGATCACCGCGTCATAGGTCTTGCCGGTTTCCTCCACCGTCACCGCAAACGCGGTGCCCGGCTTCAGCCATGACAGCCAGCGCGACGGCAGGAACAGT
>CAIPHQ010000265.1 GCA_903864895.1 uncultured Rhodospirillales bacterium | reverse complement strand
GGGTGACGGGGATCGAACCCGCACAGCCAGCTTGGAAGGCTGGAACTCTACCATTGAGCTACACCCGCGCTGTGCGAGGCTTAGCGAAGTACTCGGCCTGCGTCCAGCAACCGGCGCAGCCCTGTCCTGTGGCGCCCGGACACCATGGTAAGAAATTTGCCTGGTATTTGTGCGGTATTGCGCGCATACCGCATGTTATCGGCGCTTTTCGGTCCGGGCCAGACGTGTTTTCGTGCGTTACTTTCGCATTCGACGCCCTCCCAAGATTGGATCGTGGATTTGGCCAGCAACCTGCTGGCCGCCGGTTTCTTTTGGAGAGTTGTTATGGCGTCAGGTACAGTTAAATGGTTTAATGCGCAAAAGGGCTTTGGTTTCATTCAGCCCGATGATGGTTCCAAGGATGTCTTCGTGCATATCTCGGCCGTGGAGCGCGCCAATCTGGGGCGTTTGAACGAAGGCCAGAAGATCAAGTACGAAGTCCAGCGCGGCCAGCAGGGCAAGGTGTCGGCGGAAAATCTGCAGGCCGAATAGTCTCCTCGGCCGCAGGACCAGCCAGCATACCGGCGCCGCAACTGCGGCGCCGGCCACTTTCGGGAGGCCGCGATGGTCCAGCCAAAATTTGCCGTGGGTCAGTCTGTCGAGTTTCTGCCGAGCCGCATGGACATGCATGTGCCGCGCGGGCTGTATACGATCGTGCGGCAATTGCCGGTGGAATCCAGCGAGCGGCAATACCGGGTGAAGAACGCCAGCGACGGCCATGAGCGCATCATGCGCGAAAGCCAGTTGGCCCCGGGCAATGGCGCATGGGACCGTCCGCGCGCTGCGGCGGTGAACGCGGCCAAGACCTCGCGCTGAGTTACCCCGGCGGCGGTGCCCCAAGCCGCTCTGACAGGGCGCGCGCCATCGTTTGAATGGCGCGCACGCCGCGCTGCGTGGTGGCCGCACTGACCCGGCCCGCCAGCAGGCTGATGGCAATCCCGGCAATCACGTGATTGCTGGCATCATGCACCGGCACACCGAAACAGTGCATGCCGTCTCGCACCTGCCCATCGTCAATCGAATAGCCGCGCGCCCGGCAGGCGGCCAGTTCGCCCATCAGCGTGTCAATGTCGCGCACGCTGTAGGCGGTCAGCGGGGCAGGCCACGCCCCTTCATACAATTGCCGCACCTGGGCTTCCGGCATCGTGCTCAGCAGCGTCTTGCCGGTGGCGGTGAACACGGCGGGCAGGCGCATGCCAATGCGGAAGGTCACGCCCAGCGGCGCGCTGCTGTTGCGGCAGGCGATATAGACCACGTCGCGGCCTTCCAGCACCGACAGCGTCAGCGTCTCCTCACCGGCCAGATCGAGACTGTCGCAAAGGGCTGCGAATTCGGCAGTCAGGTCGGTTTGCAGTGTGAAGGCATTGGCCCAGCGCATCACGTGCGGGCCGACGCGGAACGAATTGTCCGGGCGGCGCAGCAACAGCCCCAGATCGACCAGCGTGGCGCACAGGCCGTGCACCGTACTTTTCGGCAAGTCCAGCCGCCGCGCCAGATCAGACACCGTAGCGGGCTGGGTGGCATCCACCACTGCATCCAGCACCATGCATCCGCGCATCAGCGCGGGCACCCCGCGTGGCGCTTCGGGCGTGGCCATGGCACCGCCTTGGCCCAGTGTCGGCTTGTCCGGCATCATCCCCAGTCCAGCCCTCTTGACGGGTCTTCCGCCCGGGTGCGACAGTTCAATCCAGTGATTGGCTTTCAGTATGCTGAACGCCCTGCCGGAGAGTTGCCGAAGGCGGGGTTGGCGGCAAGTCCAAAAATGCCGCAAACGGCACCAACGGACCAGCAAGGCGACCGCCAACGGGGGGAGGGAATGATGCAGCACGGCACCGCGCCCGCCGCGACACGGGTTCGCCACGCGATCCACCGCCATGGTGCATATCGGCGCCCCGCACCCGCATCACGGGCCGGCTGGACAGCTTAATAGAGGACGCGATGGCCGTCGAAATCAAAAGCTGGGCAAACAAGTTCAAAAGCTTGACCGACAACGACGCCACGATTGGCGCGATGGCCAAGTACTACACCTGCACCTTCATGTGGGACATGACTGACCGCAAGGTCATCATCGAGATGCATGACGGCAAGGTGAAGCACATCAACATCAACCCGGCGCCGATGGACGCGTACGATTTTGCGCTGCGCGCCAGCGCGCAAACGTGGCGCGAATTCGGCCAGCCGGTGCCACGCCCGATGTTCCACGGCATCTGGGCCGCCAGCTTCCGTGAGGATCTGAAGCTGGAAGGCAATCTGCTGGTGCTGATGCAGAACCTGCGCAACTTCACCTGCCAGTTCGAATTGCTACGCAAAAGCGGCGTGCCCGTTTAAGCGAGCCGTCCCACCCTTCGCCGAGGAGGCCGCCCATGGTGCGCCATTCGCCCGTCACCGGCCGCTACGTCACCATCGACGTGGATGGCTTCGAGTACAAGGTGTTCTACCTGCACAACGGCCGCGGCACGCCGCTGCTATGCCAGCACACCGCCGGCTGCCACAACCACCAGTGGCGCGGCCTGTTGGAAGACGAGGAGATCACCAAGAACTACAACGTGATCGCCTACGACCTGCCGCGCCACGGCAAGTCCGACCCGCCGCATAACAGCGAGTGGTGGAAGACCGAGTACAAGCTGACCGCCGAGCACTACG
>CAIPHQ010000264.1 GCA_903864895.1 uncultured Rhodospirillales bacterium | reverse complement strand
GGGCCGCCCGGACGCCGCCGCGCGGCTGGCCGACCGGGTGGAAGCCGCCATCGCCGTCCGTCAGGAGCAATCCGCATGAGAGCCCTGCCGCTGTCCATCGGCACCATCCACTTCGTCGGCATCGGCGGCATCGGCATGTCCGGCATTGCCGAGGTGCTGCACAACAGCGGCTACTCGGTGCAGGGCAGCGACATCAGCGACAGCGCCAATGTCCGCCGCCTGCGCGGCGAGGGCATTCCGGTGGCCGTCGGCCACGAGGCCGCCAACGTGGGTGAGGCGACGGTGGTGGTGATCTCCACCGCCGTGAAGCCGGACAACCCCGAGGTGAAATTCGCCCGCTCCCGCCTGATCCCGGTGGTGCGGCGCGCGGAAATGCTGGCCGAACTGATGCGGTTGCGCTGGGCCATTGCGGTGGGCGGCACGCACGGCAAGACCACCACCACCAGCCTTGTCGCCACCGTGCTGGAGGCAGCGAAATACGACCCCACCGTCATCAACGGCGGCATCATCGAAGCCTATGGCACCAACACCCGGCTTGGCGCGGGCGACTGGATGGTGGTGGAAGCCGACGAAAGCGACGGCAGCTTCCTGCGCCTGCCCGCCACCATTGCGGTGATCACCAACATGGACCCGGAGCATCTGGACCATTGGGGCACCGAGCAGGCGATGACGCTCGGCTATGAGCATTTCGTGCAGAACATCCCGTTCTACGGCTTCGCGGTGCTGTGCATCGACCACCCGGCGGTGCAGCAGATGATCCCGCGCCTGTCGGACCGGCGCATCGTGACCTACGGGTTCTCGCCGCAGGCCGATGTGCGCGGTGAGATCGTGAAGTCCGATCCGCTGGGCACGACGTTCGAGGTGGTCATTGCGGACCGCACCCGCAACCGCCCGCGCCGCATGGGGCCGTTCCGGCTGCCGATGCTGGGCATCCACAACGTGCAGAACGCGCTGGCCGCCGTGGCCATCGCCGCCGAGATGGACATCAGCGACGCCACCATCCGCACCGCCTTCAGCGGCTTCCGGGGCGTGAAGCGCCGCTTCACCCGCACCGGCGATGCCGGTGGCATCAACGTGATCGACGATTACGGCCATCATCCGGTGGAAATTGCCGCCGTGCTGAAAGCCGCGCGCCAGACCGGGGCGCGTGACGTGATCGCGGTGGTGCAACCGCACCGCTACACCCGCCTTGCCAGCCTGTTCGAGCAGTTCTGCACCTGCATGAACGACGCCAGCACCGTGATCATCGCAGATGTCTATGCGGCGGGCGAAGCGCCCATCGACGGCGTGGACAAGGATGCGCTGGTGGAAGGCCTGCGCGCGCGCGGCCATCGCAGCGTGGTGCCGCTGCCCGGCCCCGAGCATCTGGCCGAAATGGTCCACGCCATCGCCAAGCCCGGTGACTACGTGATCTGCCTCGGCGCCGGCAACATCACCCACTGGGCCGCCGCGCTGCCCGCACAATTGCTGGCCTTGCAGGGCGCGGCCCCGCGCCGTGCCGGAGGCGGGCGATGATGACCGCCGCCGCCCTGCCGCATCTGCTGGACCTGATCCCGGCCACCGCCGGGCGGGTGCAGGCGGATGTGCTGCTGGCCCCCACCACATGGTTCCGCGTTGGCGGCCCGGCCGAGGTGCTGCTCCGCCCGTCCAGTGCCGCCGATCTGGGGCGCGTGATGGCGGCGCTGCCCGCCGAGATTTCCGTGGTGCCGATTGGTGCCGCGTCCAACCTGATCGTGCGCGACGGCGGCGTGCCGGGCCTGGTGGTGCGTCTGGCGCGCGGCTTTACCGGCATCGAGATTGAGGCGGGCGGTGTGGTGGCAGGTGCTGCGGCGCTTGACGTAACGGTCGCCGAACACGCCGCCGCAGCGGGTCTGTCGGGGCTGGAATTCCTGTCCGGCATTCCGGGCAGCATCGGTGGTGCCGTGGCCATGAACGCCGGGGCCTATGGCGGCGATGTCGCCTGCACGCTGGACTGGGCGGAAATCGTCACCCGCTCGGGCGATCTGGTGCGGCTGTCGGCCGCGCGTCTGGCCTTCGCCTACCGCCACGCCAGCCTGCCGCCCGGCGGCATCGTGGTGCGCGCGCGCTTCCGCGCCCAGCCGGGCGACCCGGGCGCGATTGCCGCCCGCATGGCCGAAATCCGCACGGCGCGTGAGGCCAGCCAGCCCGTGCGCGCCCGCACCGGCGGCTCCACCTTCCGCAACCCGCCCGGCATGAAGGCGTGGGAACTGATCGACGCTGCCGGATGCCGGGGCCTTGTGCGCGGCGGCGCGCAGGTGAGCGAGAAGCACTGCAACTTCCTGCTCAACACCGGCGAGGCCACCGCCGCCGACATTGAAGGCCTGGGCGAGGAAGTCCGCCGCCGCGTGCATGCCGCCAGCGGTGTAACGCTGGAGTGGGAAATCAAGCGCATCGGGCGGCCCGCCGGGCGGCCGGAGGTGGTGGCATGACCCGCGTTGCAGTCCTCTACGGCGGCATCTCCGCCGAGCGCGAAGTATCGCTGTCCTCGGGCCGTCAGGTCATCGCTGCCCTGCGCGCTGAAGGCTTCGACGTAACCCCGGTCGAGGTCGGCCCCGATCTGCGTACCACGCTCGCTGCGCTGGACCCGAAGCCGGACGCGGTGTTCAACGCGCTGCATGGCCGCTTCGGCGAGGACGGGGCCATTCAGGGCGTGCTGGACTGGCTGGGCATTCCCTACACCCATTCCGGCGTGCGGGCGTCCGCCCTGGCGATGGACAAGGCCGCCGCCAAGGCGGTGTTTGCCGCCGCCGGGCTGCCGGTGGCCAAAGGCCGGGTGATCGACATCGCCGAACTCGATGCCGCCGACCCGCTGCCGCGCCCCTACGTGGTCAAGCCGCTCAACGAAGGTTCCTCCGTCGGCGTGTCCATCATGCGCGAAGGCGGCAACAGCCGGGCGGCGGTGCTGGAGGGCTGGCGCTACGGGCCGCAGGCGATGGTGGAGGAATACATCCCCGGCCGCGAACTGACCGTGGGCGTGATGGGCGGGCGGGCGCTGACCGTGACCGAGATCGCGCCGCGCCACGGGTTTTACGACTACGACGCCAAATACGCCGATGGCGGCTCCAGCCACATCGTGCCCGCCGTGCTGCCCGCCGAGACCACCGCGCAGGCGATGGACGTGGCCGTGGCCGCGCACCGGGCGCTGGGCTGCCGCGGCGCCAGCCGGGCGGATTTCCGGTACGACGACACACAGGGCGCGCCGGGCCGTCTGGTGCTGCTGGAGGTGAACACCCAGCCGGGCCTGACACCGACATCCCTGCTGCCGGAGCAGGCGGCGCATGCCGGAATCGGCTTCGGCGCGCTGTGCGCGTGGATGGTGGAGCAGGCCGCATGCCGGGCGTGAAGAAACCGCGCCCGCCGCGCGTGGCGGCTCGCCCGCCCGTGCGTCCGCCGGTGCGCCCGGCGGTGCAGGACCGGCCGGGCCGCTGGCAGATGCTGCTGCGGCGGCAGCGACGGATGCTGGCGCCTGCGGCCATTCTGCTGGCCGTGGTGCTGCTGGCCGCCGCCGGTCTGGGCGCTGCCCATCAACTTGGCACCGGCGACTCACTGCGCGCCCGGGCCGCGTCATTAACGGCGGGGCTTGGCCTGCGCATCGGCCACGTGGTGATCGAAGGCCGCCAGAAGACCCCCGAGGCGATGCTGACCACGGCGCTGGCGGCCACGCCGGGCACGCCGATCCTGAATTTCTCGGTCGCCGAGGCGCGCACCCGGCTGGAGGGCATTCAGTGGGTCGAGTCGGCCAGCGTGACGCGCCAGTTGCCAGACACCATCGTGGTGCAGATCACCGAGCGCAGCCCGTTCGCGGTCTGGCAGAAGGGCGGCGAGTTCAAGCTGATCGACCGGGCGGGCAACATCGTCAGTGGCTCGGACGTGGCGGCGTTTTCGCATGAACTGCCGATGGTGGTGGGCCCGGGCGCGGACAAGGCGGCGGCGGCGTGGCTGGATTTGCTGGCCACATTCCCGGCCATTCAGGCCCGCGTGACGGCCTCGGTGCGCGTGGGGGAGCGGCGCTGGAACATCCGGCTGAGCAACGGCACCGACATCCTGCTTCCGGAAGGCGCCGAAGCGCAGGCGCTGGCGCGTC
>CAIPHQ010000263.1 GCA_903864895.1 uncultured Rhodospirillales bacterium | reverse complement strand
CTGCCGCAATCGGCAACTGGTCCTTGCGCGTCATGCGGTCGAAGCCCTCGGCCTCGCATTCCTCGGCCAGTTTGGCGCGCAGGTTGGAGGCGACGCCCGCCATGTGCTTGGCGCCGACCACTTCCACCCGCGCCTGCTCCAACGCGTCATAGGCGTCTTTCGCTTCACGCCGCTGCGGCATGCGCGCGGCGTGTACCGCGTCGTCGTGATGGCGCAACCGCAGCGCCTGGCTATCCGCCGCGCCGCGCAGCTTGGCCATTTCGGCGGCCGGCAGCGCCCGCGTGGGCAATGGCAGCCGCACCCGCTTGCCCGCCACACCCGACGGGCCGGGCTGGAACGCCACCTGCACCTCGTTGGACTGCGCCAGCGCCCGCACCGCGCCGGCGGTGGCGCGCTTGAATTCTTCCGACCGGGTATTGTCTTTGCTGCCGCTCATGTCGGGGTCTCCGGTTCGCTCAGTCCGCGGGCGCGGAGTTCGTGTTCGACGGCTGCTTTCAACGGACCGAGGCCCTGCCGCGCCGTGGCCCACACGCGTTCGCTCAAGACCTTGTGGTATTCGTGTCTGCAGAAATTGCCGAGATCGGCAATCGCCCGCCACGGCAAGTCGTAGCGGCTTTGCGTTGCCTCGGTCAGCCGGCGTGACGCTTCGGAGATGACCTCCAGACAACGCGACGCAGCATAGAGGGTGCGCTTGTCGTCAGCGAACGCCGCAAACGGCATATCGTGGGTAAACTCGCTCACGAGGCCGATGTTTTCCAGAATGTCGGCGAGCGCCTGTGTGTCGTCTTCAAAAGGCATAGACCGCGTCTCGTTCCACGTTCGGGCGGACGAAGCGCTTCAGCCCCCGGCGCTCGACAACATCGGTCTTGGTGGGGAACAGGTCGCCGACAAACTGCGTGATCGCCACGTATTCGTAGACGCCGATCTCGGCCTCGGGCGCGATATCCACCAGAATATCGATATCGCTCTCAGGCCCCGCGTCGCCGCGCGCCACAGAGCCGAACAGTGCGGCGTGGGCAACACCCCGCCGCCGCAGTTCAGCCTCGTGCGCCTTCAGCGTCGCGATGACCTGATCGCGATCCATCGCATCACCCCGCCTTGCGGGTGAACGACCCGGTGGCGATCTCCTCGTTGAAGCAGCGCTGGTAGTATTCGCCCACCGTGCTGCGCTCGGCCTCGTCGCACTTGTTCAGGAAGGTCATCCGGAACGCGAAGCCAACATCGTTGAAGATGCGGGTGTTTTCGGCCCAGGTGATGACCGTGCGCGGAGACATGACGGTCGAGATGTCGCCGTTGATGAAGCCCGCACGAGTCAGGTCGGCCAGCGCCACCATGCTCTCGATGCGCTTCTTCATCGCCTTGTCGGTGGGCTCCACACCCATCTTGGCCATGACGATCTCGGTCTCCTGCCCGTGCGGCAAGTAGTTCAGGGTGGCCACGATGTTCCAGCGGTCCATCTGGCCCTGATTGATCTGCTGGGTGCCGTGATACAGGCCGGTGGTGTCGCCAAGGCCCACCGTGTTGGCGGTGGAGAACAGGCGGAAGGCCGGATGCGGGCGGATCACCCGGTTCTGGTCCAGCAGCGTCAGCTTGCCTTCCACTTCCAGCACGCGCTGGATCACGAACATCTCGTCCGGGCGGCCGGCGTGATACTCGTCGAACACCAGGGCGCAGGGAGGCTGCAACGCCCAGGGCAGGATGCCCTCGCGGACGG
>CAIPHQ010000262.1 GCA_903864895.1 uncultured Rhodospirillales bacterium | reverse complement strand
GCGCTTGGCTCGGCCAATCTGGATTGCCGTCAGGACGGGGCCGCTTTGGACGCCACGCGGCGGGATTTCTACACGTTCAACACCTCGATTGCCGGGATCGAGGAGGCCGACGCGCTGCTTCTGATCGGCACCGACCCGCGCGCCGAAGCGCCGCTGATCAACGCGCGCATCCGCAAGCGGTGGCTGGCGGGCAAGTTCCCCATCGCGGGCATCGGGCCGGCCGCCGATCTGACCTACAAGGTCGAGTGGCTCGGCGATGCCCCCGGCCTGCTGACCGGCGGCCATGCGTTCTTCGACGTGCTGCGCGCCGCCAAGAAGCCGATGCTGATCGTGGGGCAGGGCGCGCTGGCTCGCCCGGATGGCGCTGCGGTGCTGGCGGCGGCGTGGAAACTGGCCGCCGCCACCGGAATGCTGCGTGAGGACTGGCACGGCTTCAACGTGCTGCACACCGCCGCTGCCCGCGTGGGCGCGCTCGACCTGCACTTCCTGCCCGGCAAGGGTGGCAAGGCGCTGCCCGCGATGCTGGGCGGCGGGGTGGACGTGCTGTGGCTGCTGGGGGCGGATGAGTTCGACACCGCCCGCATCGGGGCCAACACGTTCGTGGTCTATCAGGGCCATCACGGCGACCGGGGTGCCGCGCGCGCCGACGTGATCCTGCCGGGGGCCGCCTATACCGAGAAGAACGGCACTTACGTGAACACCGAAGGCCGGGTGCAGCGCGGCTTCCTCGCCGTGCCGCCGCCGGGCGAGGCGCGGGAGGACTGGAAAATCCTGCGCGCTTTCAGCCAGATCATCGGCAAGCCGCTGCCCTACGACACCATCGAGACGCTGCGCGCGCGGCTGGAGCAGGTGAACCCGGTGTTCGCCCGCATCGACCATCTGCCGCGCTTCGGCATCACCGACACCGCCGGTCCGGCGGGTGATGCCACTGCCATTGGGGCCGCCCCGTTCGGCTATGCGGTGGCGAACTACTATCAGACCGACCCGGTCAGCCGGGCGAGCCCGACCATGGCGGAATGCACCGCCACTTTGCGGCCCGCTCTGGCCGTAGCGGCGGAGTGAGGCGATGGACGCGTTTCTGGACACTTCCTTCGGCATCACGCTGCTGACCTTTATCGAGGCGCTGGCGATTATCGTGCCGGTGCTGATCATGATGGCGTACCTGACCTATGCCGAGCGCAAGGTTCTGGCGGCCATGCAGTTGCGCAAGGGCCCGAACGTGGTCGGGCCGTTCGGCCTGTTCCAGCCGTTTGCCGACGCCATCAAGATGATGATGAAGGAAACCATCATCCCGTCCGGTGCCAACCGGGTGCTGTTTCTGCTCGGCCCGATGCTGACCTTCGCGCTGGCGGTGATCGCCTGGGCGGTGATTCCGGTGGATGACGGCTGGGCCATCGCCAACATCAACGTGGGCGTGCTGTACCTGTTCGCCATTTCGTCGCTGGGCGTATACGGCGTGATTATTGCCGGATGGGCCAGCAACTCGAAATACGCCTTCCTCGGCGCGCTGCGCAGTGCGGCGCAGATGGTGTCCTACGAAGTCTCAATGGGCTTCGTGATGGTCACGGTGCTGTTGTGCGTGGGCAGCCTGAACCTGAACGACGTGGTGCTGGCGCAGCGGCACATCTGGTTCTGCATCCCGCTGTTTCCGATGTTCGTGATCTTCTTCATCTCGACGCTGGCGGAAACCAACCGCTCGCCGTTCGACCTGCCGGAAGGCGAATCCGAAATCGTCGCGGGCTTCTTCGTGGAATACAGCGCCATGGCCTTCGCGCTGTTCTTCCTCGGCGAATACACCAACATGATCCTGATGTCGGCGATGACCAGCATCCTGTTCCTGGGCGGCTGGCTGGCCCCGTTCGGGATCGAGCCGTTCACGTGGATCCCGGGGCCGATCTGGCTGTTCCTGAAGATAGTGTTTGTGCTGTTCTTCTTCCTGTGGGTGCGCGCCACCTTTCCGCGCTACCGCTACGACCAGTTGATGCGTCTGGGCTGGAAAGTGTTTCTGCCGCTGTCGCTGTTGTGGCTGGTGCTGACGGCGGGCGTGCTGCTGATTTTCGGGTGGCTGCCCCATGCCGCGTAACCTTGAACCCGGCCGCACCCCGGTCTATCCCGCCCCGCGAGAAGGAGCCTGACGCATGGCGATGCTGGACCGCGCTGCGCGCAGCCTGCTGATGAGCGAGTTGCTCGGCGGCATGGCGTTGACCTTGAAGTATTTCTTCAAGCCCAAAGTCACCATCAACTACCCGTATGAAAAGGGGCCGATCAGCCCGCGCTTCAAGGGTGAGCACGCGCTGCGCCGCTATCCGAACGGTGAGGAACGCTGCATCGCCTGCAAACTGTGCGAAGCGGTGTGCCCGGCGCAGGCCATCACCATCGAGGCCGAACCGCGCGAAGACGGCTCGCGGCGCACCACGCGCTACGACATCGACATGACCAAGTGCATCTACTGCGGCCTGTGCGAGGAAGCCTGCCCGGTGGATGCCATCGTCGAGGGGCCGAACTTCGAGTTCGCCACCGAGACG
>CAIPHQ010000261.1 GCA_903864895.1 uncultured Rhodospirillales bacterium | reverse complement strand
CACCACGTCCACACCGGCCTGCATGGCGCGGGACTGGCGCGCCTTGGGCACGCCGCCGAACACCAGCGCCACGCGGGTGCCCATGTCACGGCCCAGCGTGCGGAAGGTCTCGGCGATCTGGCTGGCCAGTTCGCGGGTGGGGGCCAGCACCAGCGCACGCGGCGCGGCACCAGGGCCGCGCGGGGTGGCGGCGAGACGGGTCAGGATCGGCAAGGCGAAGGCGGCGGTCTTGCCGGTGCCGGTCTGGGCGATGCCCAGCACGTCACGCCCGGCCAGCCCGTGCGGAATCGCCTGTGCCTGAATGGGGGTGGGGGTTTCGTAACCGGCGCGGGCCACGGCCTTCAGCAGGGCCGGGGACAGGCCGAGATCGGTAAAAGACGTCATAAGCTCAATAACTTTCGCACACGACAACGCCCTGCGTGCAGGCCTGGCCCGCACAGCACAGAACATGGTCGATCGCGGTCGGCAGGACCACGAACCGGCGCAAACGGCAGAGAAAAGGGGGCTACCGGGAACTGCTCCGCCCGTGACCAGCGCACCCGAAAACCGGGAAGCAGCCGACTTGCCACAGGATGGCAGCGCACAAAACCCAATCGCGGCGCCTACAGAAAATGCTGCTGCGGTGCAGCAAAGTCAAGCAAAACCGTGCGGCTGCGGGCTGGCATTGACGCAGGGCGGCCATGACCGGAAAACCGCGCCATGAATCCGTCCGCCACCTGGGTGCTGTGCGAACCCTATGCCGGCCTGCAAGCGCAGGCGCTGGGGCTGACCGAGGCGGCCGGGCTTGACGCCGAAACAAGGTTTCTGGCCCCGCGCGGCCTGTGGAAGCACATCCCCGCCCGCTGGTGGCCGAACCCGGCGGCAGCCATTGGCGCCGACACGCTGCGCCCGCCGCTGCCCGATCTGCTGGTGGGCTGCGGCGGCAAGTCGGCGGCCGTGCTGGCCGGTCTGCGCCATCGCGTGCCCGGCGTGATCGTGCAGCATCCGCGCATGGACATCCGCCGCTTCGCGCTGGTGGTCGCGGCAAGACACGATGAACTGACCGGCCCGAACGTGTTCGTCTCCCGCACCGCGCTGCACCGGGTGCGCCCGCAGCGTCTGGCCGCCGCCGCCGAAGCGTGGCGGGAACGTCTGGCGCACCTGCCGCGCCCGCTGGTGGCGGTGCTGGTGGGCGGCAGCAACGGGCGGTTCCGGCTGGGCGTGGCGGAGGGGCGTGCGCTGGCCGGGCAACTGGCCGGCATGATGCAGGCGGACAAGGTGGGGCTGATGCTGACCCCCTCGCGCCGCACCGACCCGGCCGTCACGCGCATCCTGTCCGGCACGCTCACGCCCTTGGGCGGCGTGGTGTGGGATGGAACGGAAGAAAACCCGTATTTCGGCATGCTGGCGCTGGCCGATGCCATTGTGGTGACCACCGACAGTGTCTCGATGGTCTCCGAAGCCGCTGCCACCTCGGCCCCGCTGTTGCTGGCGCAATTGCCGGGGCGGTCGCGGCGGATCGGGCTGTTTTTGCAAGGACTGATCGACGACGGCCGCGCCCGGCCGTATCAGGGGCGGCTGGAGCTATGGCCGGTGACGCCGCTGGACGACACGCCGGCGGCGGCCGATGCGATGCGGCGGCGATTAGGGTTTTGAGGACATACGATGCTCGACATCACCACCTTCGACGCCCGTGCCGGCGGCAACGTGCTTTACAAGGCGCTGGCGCACCCCCTCGCCGCCCCGGCGATTTCGGCCCTCTACGCCCGCCTGCCCGCGCCGGTGGCGCTGGTGGACCCGGACGGCGTGGCCGCCGCCCTGCTGGCGCTGCATCCGGGCGTGCCGCCGGTGGCGGGCCTGTTCGTGCAGGACGTGCAGGCCATCGGCGTGCAGCGCGCCGGGATGGCGGGCCGCCCGCTGACCGATCTGCCGGGTTGCGGGGCCGCCAGCGTGCTGGTGTGCGCGTTCGACGCGGCGCGCGTGGTGGACCGCCTGCGCCACCTGCTGCCGCCGGGCGCCGTGGTGCAAACCCTGGACACTGCGCGCCTGCCGGATGCGATGCTGACCAACCCGAAGCGGTATCTCGACAAGCTCAACTTCGCCACGAATTTCGCCCTGTTCCGGGAGGCCGATGGCCTGTCGACCCGCCTTGTCACCGCCAATTACTGGAAAGGCTATGGCGCCACCGCCGTGCGGCTGTGGCTGCGCCTGTATGACGCGGCGGGGGCCACGCTGGCCGAGTGGGAGCAGGCGGTGCCCACCGGCGCGGGCGGCGTGGTGATTGACAGTGCGGAGGTGCGGGCGCGGTTCGCGCTGCCGGAGTTCACCGGGCAATTGTTCATCCATGCCATCGGCGCCGCCGGGCATGACGTGGTGAAGTATGCGCTGGACACCTACGGCACCTGCAACGATGCCTCGTTGTCCTGCACGCACGACGCCAATGCGTGGCCGTCCGACCGCTACGCCGGTATTCCGGCTCCCGCCGAGGGTGAAGTGGTGGCGCTGTGGGTGCAGAACAGCCACGCAGTGCCGATTCCGGCCGGGGCCATCGCACTCGACCGCATGGGGGCGGAACGGCCCGTGGCCTTCCCGCACGCCATCGCGCCGTTCGCCAGCGTGGCCGTTGACGTTTCCAGCCTGCTGCCGGGTCTGGCTTGGCCCGCGCAGATTGAACTGCGCTGCGGCCGCCATGTGGTGCGCCCGCGCTATGAGGTGACGCGCGGCGGGCGCACCCGCATCGCCCACGCCAACGTGGAGCGCGCCGGTCTGGCCCCCGACCCCGGCATCGCCACGCTGCCCGCACCGCTTGGCCGGGGATATCTGCTGCCGGTGCCGGTGCTGCCGCGCCGCGATTTCCGCACGCTGATCCAGCCCACGCCGATGGCCGAGAGCCAGCGCACGCTGCCGGTGCGGCTGGACGTGTTCACGCCGGACGGGCGTCTGGTGGCCGAACATTTCCTCGGCTGCCTGCCGCGCAACCACAACGTGGCGGTGGATCTGGACACGATTCTGCCGCCGGATGCGCTGGCCGATGGCGGGCATGCCGATCTGGTCTATGATTTTCGCGACGGTGGCGAGGCCGATGGCTGGCTGCACACGCTGGTGCGCGCCGAGCATCGCAGCAACGGCCATGCCGCCGAGAGCAGCTTTGGCGCGCATATCTACAACACCGTGATGACCTATCGCGACGAACCGCAATCCTACAGCGGCCCGCCGCCGGGCCTTTCGACACGGCTGTTTCTGAAACTCGGCAGTGAGGGGCGGCGGAGTTTCGCGCTGCTGATCTATCCGGCGTCCGCGCAATGGCACCCGCACAGCGACACCGCGTTGCAGTTGCACGATGCCGGGGGCGCATTATTGGCGGAAGCGCGCATCCGCGTTGCGTGTTCCGGCTCGGCGATGGTGTTTCCGGACGATCATTTTTCCGCCGGGCAAATCGCCGCCGCCGGACGCGGCGGCTACGTGCTGATCCGCGATATCACATGCCGGTTGTTCGGTTATCACGGGTTGATGAACCACGCGGGCGGGTTCTCACTGGACCATATGTTTGGCTTCTGACCGGAGCGCCGCCATGACCGAAGCGAAAACCGTCCGCACCGAGCGCCATGGCGACATTGCGCTGATCGTGATCGACCATCCGCCGGTCAACGCCATGTCGCACCATGTGCGCCGCGATCTGGCCGCCGCCGTGGAATGGGTGAGCCACGAACCCGGCATCCGCGCCGCCGTGCTGGCCTGCGACGGGCGCACCTTCGTGGCCGGGGCCGATATTCGTGAGTTCGACGCGCCGCCGCAACACCCGTTGCTGGGGGAGGTATGCGCGTTGCTGGATGCCTGCCCGCGCCCGGTGGTGGCCGCGGTGCATGGCACGGCGCTGGGCGGCGGGTTCGAACTGGCGCTGGCCTGCCATGGCCGCGTGCTGTCCCCGGATGCGCGGGTGGGATTGCCCGAGACCAAGCTGGGGCTGATCCCTGGCGCGGGCGGCACGCAGCGCCTGCCGCGTCTGGTGGGCGCGCTGGCGGCGCTGGACCTGATCGCCGCAGGCAAACAGATTTCCGCCGATGAGGCTGTAAAACTGGGCGTGGCCGACGAGATCGCCACCGGCAT
>CAIPHQ010000260.1 GCA_903864895.1 uncultured Rhodospirillales bacterium | reverse complement strand
GGTAACCTCGGCGGTCGCGGCGGCCACACCGGCCTGTGCCACATGCACGGCGGCGGCGGCGGCATCGCGCGCGGCCTCGGCGCGGGCGCGCTGCAAGGCCAGCAACTCGGCCTCCGCCGCGCGAATCGACGCCGAGACGCTGCGATACCGCGAAGCCTGTTTGGCCTGCCGTTGCAGGCTGGCCAGTTGTGCTTCCAGTTGCACCCGCGTGTCTTCGGCGCGGGCCAGATTGGCTTCGGCGGCGCGCAGTTTCTGCTCCGCTTCGGCGCGGCGCGCGTGCAGGCCGGTGATCCCGGCGGCCTCTTCCAGCAGCGCCCGCCGCTCCTCGGGCCGCGCCTGCACCAGGGCGCCCACCCGGCCCTGGCTGACCATGGCCGAGGCCCGTGCGCCGCTGGCCAGATCGGCGAACAGCGTTTGCACGTCGCGCGCGCGGGCCTCCCGCCCATTGACGCGATAGGCGCTGCCGCCGCCGCGCTCCAGCCGGCGCACCACTTCTAGTTCCGGCTGGTCGTGAAACGGCGGCGGCGCAAGGCCGAGCGCCTCGTCCAGGAACAGCGATACTTCGGCCATGTTACGGCTCGGCCGGGTGGCGGTGCCGGCGAAGATGATGTCGTCCATCTCGCCGCCGCGCAGGCTGCGGGCGTTGCTCTCGCCCATCGCCCAGCGCAGCGCCTCCACCACGTTGGACTTGCCGCAGCCATTCGGCCCGACAATGCCGGTCAGCCCGGGCCGTATCTCCACCACCGCCGGTTCGGCGAAACTCTTGAACCCGGCGATGCGAAGGCGGGTGAAACTGACCGGCAACAGGTTACTCCATCAGACGACGCCGCCCACCTCGGTGAACACGCCCGCGAAGCCATCGAAGGTCATTTCGCCGGAGGCGTGGCGATCCTTCTTCAGCGGGCCGCTGAAGATAAACGTCGGCGTCGAGTCGACCTTGTACTGCTTTTCGGCCACGTCCTGCTGCGCCAGAATCGCGTCACGCAGCACCGTGTCGGCGATGGTGGCGTCGAAAATCGCGCGGGTCATGCCCGCCAGCGCCGCCATCTTGAAGATTTCCTCGGTGTTGTTGATGCCGCGCGCGAACGCCCAGCGGTCCTGCGAGGACAGCAACGCCAGAATGAACGGCTCATACCGCTCATACGGCAGCGCGCGCGCCACCATGGCCGCGGTCAGCGCCACCTGATCCAGCGGGAAGTCCTGATACACGTAGCGCAGCTTGCCCGGCTCGATCAGCTTGGTGCGGATCTTGGGCAGCGTGTCGCGGGCAAAGCGCGCGCAGTGAGGGCAGGTCAGCGAGAAAAACTCCTGCACCTGCACCGCCGCCTCGTTCAGGCCCACGCCGCGCGGGGCGACTCGCGGGTCTTCGGCGCGGGCAGGGGCAATGGCGGCGCCGGCGAGCAGCGCGCCGGGGACAGACAGCAACAGGGAGCGGCGGTGCAGATGCATGGGCGAACCTCGTGTCGAATGGGGCGGGAAGCGAACCGGCGCTAGGCGTGTCGCCAGAAGGGGGGTGCCGTCAAGGGCGGCGCGGTGCCAGCGCGCGGCGGCCCAGCCGTTCCAGCGCGTCGCGCAGTTCGCCCTGCGGCAAATCCGCCACCGCCGCGCGCGCCGCTGCCTCGGCCAGCTTCGGCACCGCGCGCGCGGCGGGGCCGGGCGGGCGCAGGGCGGACTGCACGAAGCGCAGGTTCTTCACCACGATCTGCCCCATGTGGCTGTTGATCCGCCCGATCAGCGCATCGGACACATGCTGCAATTCCATCGCCGCCGGGCCGGTGCAGCCTAGGGCCAGCGTGCCGGCGGTCAGCTTCAGCGGCATGGCGATGGCAGCAATGGCGGGGCCGGCGATGCTGTCCCAGTCGGCCATCAGTTGGGCTGCGGCGGGGCTGCGGCGGCGGAATGCCGGGCGGGTCAGGGCCGGCACAAAAGCGGCAATCGGGCGCGGGCCGAAGCTGAAGCGGCCCTTGTCCGCATCGCCGCTGCTGTCCATACCGCTGGTCATGCCCACACTCCCGCCCGCTGCCGCACTGCTCGGCTGGTATGCCCGCCACCGCCGCCGTCTGGCATGGCGTGCCGAACCCGGCCAGAACGCCGATCCGTACCGGGTCTGGCTCAGCGAGATCATGCTGCAGCAAACCACGGTCACGGCGGTCCTACCCTATTATGAAAGCTTCCTCACCCGGTTTCCGACGGTGCAGGCGCTCGCCGCAGCACCGGAAGCCGAGGTGATGGCGGCATGGGCCGGGCTTGGCTACTACGCCCGGGCGCGCAACCTGCACGCCTGCGCCCAAGCGGTGGCCGCACAAGGCGCGTTTCCCGCCGACATTGAGGGGCTGCGCGCGCTGCCCGGCATCGGCCCCTATACTGCCGCCGCCGTGGCCGCCATTGCCTTCGGCGTGCCTGCGGTGCCGGTGGACGGCAATGTCGAGCGTGTCACGTCGCGTTTGTTCGCCATCCAGACCCCGCTGCCCGCCGCAAAACCCGAAATCGCCGCCGCCGCCGCGCGTCTGGGATCGCAGCCCGAGGCGCAGGCCCACCCGCCGGATTTCGCGCAGGCGCTGTTCGATCTCGGGGCCACGGTCTGCACCCCCACCTCGCCCGCCTGCGCCATCTGCCCATGGATGAACCATTGCGCCGCCCGTGCCTCTGGCAGTGCCGCCGATCTGCCGCGCAAATCACCAAAAGCCGCCCGCCCGATGCGCCACGGCGTGATGTTCTGGCTGACCGATGCGGATGGCCGCGTGCTGCTGCGCCGCCGACCGCCGCGCGGCCTGCTCGGCGGCATGACCGAGGTGCCCGGCACGCCGTGGCGCGTTCCGGCATGGACCGATGCCGAATGGCGCGCCCATGCGCCGATGCCCTTGGCGTGGCAGCGCGCCGGAGACGTGCGGCACGGCTTCACGCATTTCGAATTGTCGCTGGAGGTATTGGCCGCCACCGTGCCGCGCATCGAGGCGGAGGGCTTCCTGCGCCACCACTCCGAGTTGGAGGCGGAGGCGTTGCCCTCGGTGATGCGCAAGGTCGCCGCTGCCGCCAGCGGCCGGTAGCACTGCGCCACCGGCCGCCCGCAGTCAGATCACATCGCCCATCCGCAGCAGGATCAGCACCGACGCCGCCACAATGGTCAGTGCCGTCACCCCCGCACCGATGCGCCGCCCGGTGGTGTCGGCCAATGAGCCGGACAGCGCCACGGCACTGAACAGGCGTGCCACGATCAGCACGATGGCGACGATGTGGATCGCCAGTTTCGGCGCGCCGGACACTTCGGCGAAGCCCAGTACCAGCAGCGCCAGCGGCACCTGTTCGGCGAAGTTGGCGTGGGCGCGGATGCGCTGCGCCATCCCGGCGTGCCCGCCATCACCGGCCGTCACCGCGAACTTGCCGCGCCCGATGATCACCTGCGCCGTCAGCGCCACGCCCATCAGGCCCAGCAGTGCGGCGTAGAACGCGGTCACATAGGGCAGGTTCATCATCATGCCGCCGCCTTCGGCTGCCACAGGCCCAGATGCGCGCCGGTGGGATCGACGATGATCGACAGCCAGCCCGAGCCCATCACTTCCATCGGCTCGCGCATCACCTTTGCGCCAAGGCTGCGGGCCTTTTCGGTCGCGGCATGGATGTCGTCCACGCCGGTATAGGCCAGCCAGAACGACTGCCCCGGCACCGGGCTTTGCATCATGCCGCCGCCGGTGCCTTCACCCACGTTGATCATCGTGTAGGTGAAGCCGCCGCCCATATCCACGTCGGTCAGCGCCCAGCCGAACAACTGGCCGTAGAACGCCTTCGCGGCTGCGATGTCGGCGGAATTGAGTTCGATATGCACGAACGGATTGGCCATTGTCCGGCTCCCCTTGCTGGTTTGAACGGGGAGACGGTGAGATCCGGCCACAATATGTTCAAGAACATATTCTGCCTGCATGCATCATAACGGGCAGGTTCACAGGTTCTTCACACACCGACACAGCAGGACATGCCGCCCATGCCGTATGCGCCCGACCACAAGGCCGAAACCCGCACCCGCATCCTCGACAGCGCACGCCGCCTGTTCAACCGGCGCGGCCTGACCGAGATTTCCATCGACGAGATCATGGCCGGGGCCGGGCTGACGCGCGGCGGGTTCTACAGCCATTTCAACAGCAAGGAGGAGCTGTACGCCGAGGCCATTCTGCACTTCGTGCACTGCCGCCCCAGCCCCGGCTGGCAGCAGCACGCATTTGAAACGCCCATGGATGGCAGCCGCCTCGCCCGCGTGGTGCTCGATGCCTATCTGTCCCGCGCCCATGCCGAGGACGTGGACGGGTCCTGCCCGATGATCGGGTTGGCGACGGACGTCGCGCGTGGCAGCGGCGCTGCCAAGGCGGCGTACCGGCAGATTCTGGCCATGATGACCGGCATTTTCGCCGAAACCCTTGGCCCGGATGCATTTGCTCTGGCCAATGGCCACAATGGCGCGCCGGACGATGCCAGCGACCATCAGCGCGCGTTGGCTGTGGTGGCGATGTGTGTGGGCGGCATGGTTCTGGCGCGTGCGGTGGACGACGCCGCCACCGCCGACACGGTGCGCGCCGCCGCACACCGTTACGCCGTTGCACTGGCAGGATGGGCGCAGCCGGAAGTGGCATGAGCGGGCAAAGCCTCGTCATGATCAATAAAGCGCCCGGAACCGCGCAAATTTTGACATATTGAGGCGTGTTATAAGATGTTGTGAGCGAAGATTGGTACAACCTGTTCACTCAAACCCAAAATGATCCGGTGCCAGGGAAATGGCGCTGTACGGACTTGACGCAGCGGCGGCGAACAAGTTGAGTTATTGTGCTATATTGCAATGTAGCATTAGGTTTTCAGGATGAACGGCGTGCCTGTCGACGAAGCGGCCCGGCTGGCAGCGGTGCGCCGCTACCAGATCATGGATACCTCGCCCGAGCCCGCGCTGGATCGGCTTGCCCGCATGACCGCGCGCGCGCTCGACGCGCCGATGGTGTCCATCAGCATTGTCGATGCCGACCGCGTCTGGCTGAAGGCCACCGTCGGGCTTGGCATCTGTGAACTGCCGCGCCAGGGCGCATTGTGCAGCCATACGGCCCATATGCTGCACCCGTTTGAGGTCAGCGGTACAAACGCCTTGGCACCGGGCCTGACCGCACCGCCGGGTGTGCAGTACTACGCGGGAAGCCCCCTGATTACACAGGATGGGTTCGGCATCGGCGCGCTGTGCGTGATGGATTCGGTGCCGCGCCCGCCCATGCTGCCGGCCCGGCGCGCGGCGCTGGACGATCTGGCGGCGACGGTGATGACCGAGCTGGAGCGGCGCTGGCAGCAGCGCCTGCAACAGGAAGCCAGCCAGCGTCTGGCCCTGATGGTCGATGTGCTTGGTGATGCCAGTGGGGCCGCGAGTTTTGTGGCTGCCATCGAGGCAGTGGTCCACCGGCTGTGCCGCCACACCGGTGCCTCCTACGGGCATTTGTGGGATTTGACGCGCGGCGGCCCGGTGCGGCTGGCCGGATTCGCTGCCTCGGAACCGCTGGACGCGGACTTCCGCAGCATGATCTTCGGTGCGTTTGACGAATACGCCATGCCCAGCGACCTCGGTTTCCTGTTCGCGGACGGGCCAACCTATATCGCGGCTGATGTCAGTGAAGCCTCGGTCGCCCACATCCCGTTGCTGCATTCCAGCTACCAGCACGGGATGCGCAGCTTTGTGGCCCAGCATCTGTGTATGGAACCGCGCCACTACGCGCTGGTGCTGAAATTCGATACCCCGCGCACCGATCTGTCCGAGGTGGCGGCGTTGCTGCGTGAGGCCGGACATGCCCTGCGCCCGGCCCTGCAACGCAAACAGGCCGACGACCGGCTGTCGCTGCTCAATCAGGTGCTGGCGCGCGGGGGGGCTGCGGATGGGTTCGCTGCTGCGGTTGATGCGCTGCTGCACCCATTATGTGCGGAACTGGATGCGCTGTTCGGCCTGCTGCTGATCCAGAGCGCTGGCGGCCGGTCTGTGCGCCTGTCTGGCATCAGCGCGCCAGACCAGCTTGCGGCGGAGTGGGCCGGACCAGACCCGGAAGTGTTTCCCCTCGAACTGCGGGGGCCGGGCCTCGGGGGTCTGCTGGCCGGTGGCGAACGCATCGTGCTGCCGCGCCTGTCAGATGCCGATGCCGCCGCAGCGCCGCTGCTCGCCGCCGGAATGCGCCACGGGCTGCGCAGCCTCGCCGCCCAGCCGCTTGCGGTGGGTGATGCCCGCTACTGGCTGCTGTTCGGTTTCGCTGGCGAACGGTTGGATCTGCAGATCGCCGCCGATCTGCTGGCCGAAGCCGGTATGGCAATCCGCCCTGCGCTGCTGCGCAAACAGGCCGAGGATGAACTGGCACTGATCGCCGAAGTGCTGCGCCACGCCGGTGGCGCGGTCAACTTTGCCGCAGCGCTGGAAGGCACGCTGGAACAGCTGATCGCGGCGGTGGATGCGCTGTTCGGCATGGTCTGGACGCGTTCGGACAACGAGTCCGACATCCGGCTTGCCGGTCTCAGCCACTGCGATGCCATACCGGAAGGTTTTCGCGCCGCCGTCGAGGCACAGTTTCCGTTTCCCGCCGCCCGCTCGTTGCTGGCCGACCTGCTCAACGGCGAAGCCCGGATGCTGGTGCCGCACCTCAGCGAGGCGCTGGCGCAGCGCTATCCGCTGTCGCAGTTCGGCTACCGCCATGGCGTGCGCAGCTTTGCCGCGCAGTCGGTGGCGGTGGGCGATACCCGCTATGTGATGGTGCTGGCCTTTGCCACCGAACGGGCGGATTTGCCGCGTGTGGCAGACCTGATGCTGCGGATTGGTGAGGCCATTCGCCCGGTGCTGCAACGCAAGCAGGCGCAGGACTGGCTGGCGCTGTTGCAGACGGCCATCGACGCCACCACCGACGCCGTGTGCATCACCGATGCACCGCTGGCCCCCTCGGCGGATGCGCGCATTCTCTACACCAACCCGGCCTTCACCCGGATCACCGGTCACGCCGCCGGTGCCGTGCGCGGGCGTGGGATCGGGCTGTTGCGCGGTCCGGACACGGCGGCGGATGCGGTGCAGGTGCTGGACGACGCCGCTTACAAGCCCCGGGCCGTGCATGTGGAACTGCTGAATTACCGGCAGGACGGTGTGCCATTCTGGGCCGATGTCACCAGCACGCCGATTGCCGATGAGCGCGGCGTGGTGCGCAATTGGGTGGGTGTCACCCGCGACACCACCGAGCGGCGCAACAGCCAGGACGCGCTGGCCCGGCTGACGCAGGCGTTGCAGGACCGCACCCGCGAACTGACCGAAATCGCCCGCATGGCGCGCATCGGCAGTTGGCGCTGGCTGGTGGCCGGGCAGCGGTTTGAATGGTCCGATGAAACCTTCGGCATTTTCGGCCTGCCGCCCGGCGATGGGGTGCCGGATGTGGAGACGTTCTACACCCTGCTGCACCCGGACGACCGTGAAGCTGCCTATGCCCGCGCCGATGCCAGCCTGCGCACCGGGCAGGATTTGCAGGTGGAAGCGCGGGTGCCGGTGCCGGGAAGCCGCCACCGCATCGTGACCTGGACGGCGCGCGCGCTGCGCGATGCGGACGGCAAGATCAGCGAATTGCGCGGCTACTGCCAGGATGTCACCGAGCAGCGTGAGGCAGCGGCGGCGCTGCGGCACGGGGAGAAGTTGCGCACGCTGGGCCAGCTGACCGGCGGCATCGCGCATGAATTCAGCAATCTGCTGACGGTCATTCTGGCCAATCTGGAATTTGCCGCCGGCGCGCCGGGCCTCGACGATGCCACAAGGTCCGAACTTGAAGCTGCCCGCCGGGCAGCCAGCGGCGCCACCGATCTGACCCGCCGCCTGCTGACCTTCGCGCGCGCCGAACCCTTGCGCAGCGAAGCCACCGACCTGAACGCGTGGCTGGAGCCGTTGCACGGCATGGCGCAGCGCCTGCTGGGTGCCCGCTACACCATCACGTTGCGCGCCCTGCGCAGCCTGCCGCCCTGCCCGGTGGACCGCTCGCAACTGGAAGGCGCGGTGCTGAACCTGCTGCTGAATGCGCGCGATGCCATGCCGGGTGGCGGCTGCATTGTACTGGAAACTGCCATACTGCCGGTGCCGCAAGGCGCGCGCGGCGAACTCACCGGGCTTGTGGCGGGCGATTACGCGGTGGTGGCAGTGCGCGATTCCGGCCCCGGCATGCCGCCGGACGTGGCCGAGCGCGCATTCGAGCCGTTTTTCACCACCAAGCCGCCGGGCAGCGGCAGCGGGCTTGGCCTGTCCACCGTGCTCAGCTTCGCGCGCCGGTCCGGCGGCACGGTGCTGCTGGATGCGCCGCCGGGGCGGGGGACGGCGGTGCGGATTCTGCTGCCGCTCTCACCGGCAGTTCCCTAGCCCGGCTGCATCTGCCCGCGAAACCCCACGCAGGCGTCGTGGACGAAGCCGGGCACGAACACCTCCACCGCCAGCGTGCTGCGCACCGCGCCCACCCTCTGGCCGGCCGTGCCCAATCCAGCCAGCACCGCGTTGTCGATCACCGGCTGCGCATAGGCGGTGGCCTGCCGGGGCAGCCTTATGCTGCGCAGCGGCGCGGGCACATTGGCGCGGGGCTGTGCCACCGCATCGCCCGCGCGGATCGTGACCAGTTTCATCGCTGCGTCGATGGCCTTGAACGCCATAACCCCGGCAATGGCCCCATCCACCACCACACCCGCGCCGGACACGCCGTGGTCCACGCCTGCGGGCACCGCCAGCACGCCCTCAAGCATCGCGCGCGGCTGCACGGTGGCCAGAGGCAGTCCGGCGATGCGGCGATACGCCTCGGCGGCACCCGGCGCGAAGGCCGCCATGTCCAGCACCGCCGTATCGCCGAAGCGCAACCCGACTGCATCGCTGCCCGCCGCCAGCCCGAACGCCGGGCCGGGGGCGGCACGCGCGGCCAGCGTGGCGCGGCCCAGATACTGGCCATGCGACGAATACACCGCCAGCCACGCGCCGCGATGCAGGTCCAGTGTGGCCACCACATGCGCCGCCGTGATGATCCGGTTCGCCCCGCCCGCGCTGCTGTTGGCCACGATCATGCCGGACGCATTGGCAAACGGCCGCCCATCCGGCAGCGCGCTGACCAGACGCACCGCTGCCTCGGCCGCCGCTGCCGCCCACGGCGTGCGCGCAGGCAACTGGCTGTCGAAACACGAGGCCTGTGCGGGTGCGGCCACAGCGCAGCCCAAGGCACAGCCCAGGGCACAGCAAAGGGCGAACAGCAAAGCGGGCAGGCGCGCGGCAAGACTCATGCTGGCGTTCTGCCAGCCGATTGCGGCGATTATGCGCCCAGCTTCACCCGGTCTGTCAGCACGAACGGCGCACCCGCCGCCGTCTGCCGGAAGATGCCGATATCGCTCACCCGCCGTGTCTCATCCAGCGCCTCGGCAAACCACGCCTCGGCCTCCGGGCGATACACCGCGTGCTGCGCCTCGCTGAGTTTGGCGGTCAGTGTCATGTGGAAGAACCACGTGGCGAACACGTACGGATAGCCCCAGCGCCGCAGATTGGCCTCCTCGGCGGCGGCCAGACCGGCGCGGCGGCGGCGGGCAAGTTCGGCCTCGGTGGCAGGCGCGCGCAGATGGTCCACGCCCGCCACGCAGGCATCGGCCAGCGCCTGCAAGCCGGTGCTGGGTTCGGTCTCGGTCAGCGCGAGGAAGCCGAACAGGTCGCTGACGTCCAGCGGCGGCAGCTTGAAAGGCGGAATGCCCGCAGCGATCTCGCGCGTGGCGGCCAGCAGGTCGGCTTGCGTGGCACCGTCGCGCAGCGCCATCGGCGGCTTCAGCGTGGCGTGAAATCCATACAGGGCGGCGTCGCGGGTGATGCCGTGCAACCCCGGCACCGGGGCTTGCGGCACGTCTTCGCCGCGTACCGGGTCGCGGCCCAGCCACGTGCAGGCGCGCTGCCACAACACATCGTCCTCGGCGGGCACATAGTACAGGGCGTAGCGCGCGCTCATGCCACCCGCTCCGCGCCGCGCCAGACCTGCCGCACGAACGGCAGCCCGTCATGCACCCGCACGCGCAGGCAATCGGCGCGCAACCCCGGTTGCAGCCAGCCGCGATCCGCCATGCCGCCCATCCGCGCGGGCGTGCCGGTCACCAGAGCCACCGACTCGGCCAGCGTGATCGCCCCTGTCCCGGCGCTGAGGAACGCCGCTTCCACCAGACTGGCGGGCACATAGTCCGACGCCAGCGCATCCACTGCGCCCGCGCCGATCAGATCCGAAACCGCGACGTTGCCCGAGTGCGACCCGCCGCGCACGATGTTCGGCGCGCCCGCAATCACGTCCATGCCATGCCGCTTGGCGGCGGCGGCGGCGGCCAAAGTCACCGGGAATTCGCTGATACGGATGCCGTCGGCGTGGTTCTGGGCAATTTCGTCCTCGTCGCGGTCGTCATGGCTGGCGATGGCAACTTCAAGGGCTGCGATGCGGGCCAGCAGGGCGGCGCGGTTGGGCGCGCGCAGGCGGGCACGCTGGTCGTGCAGGTGCTTGATCTGCTTCTCGATTTCGCCCTCGCTGCGCCCCTCCCGGCGGCGCAGCGCGCGGAAGCGGTCCAGATCGGCGTACTGGCCCACGCCCGGCGTGTGGTCCATCAAACTGACCATGCGCACCCGGTGATGGTCGGCCACCGTCTCCATCAGTTCCAGCACGTCCCGCGCGGGCATCTCGCAGCGCAGATGCAGGTAGTGCTCGCTTTTCAGCAACCCGGTGGCGCTCAGCGTGTCCAGATCGGCCACCCCCTCGCGGAAGGTGCGGGTCCGCCCCTCGTCGAAGCCGAGATCGCCGAGGCACAGCGCATCGAGCACCGTGGTGACGCCTGCGGCGGCACATTGCTGGTCATGCGCCAGCAGTGCCGATCGCGACGGCCAGCGCGCGTTCATGCGGGGTTGCACCTGCCGTTCCAGATTGTCGGTGTGCAGATCGACCACCCCCGGCATCAGGAAGTCGCCGTCCATGTCCTGTGCCGGTGCAACCGCGGAGCGGCCGGGTTGCACCTCGGCGATCAGGCCGCCGCGCAGCACCAATGTGCCGTGCAGCACCTCATGCGGCAGCACCAGCATGGCATTGGTCAGAATGGTCTCGGTCATACGCATCCTGGAGTGGCGTGACGGGATAAAGCCGGGTGGCAACCGCATCGCGCACCGCAGCGTCGTGGAAGATGCCCACAATCGCCGCGCCGCGCGCCTTGGCCTCGTGGATCATCCCTATCACGATGTCACGGTTTTCCGCATCCAGACTGGCAGTAGGTTCATCGAGCAATAACACCGGCCGCCGGGCGATGAAGCCGCGCGCCAGATTCACCCGCTGCTGCTCCCCGCCCGAGAACGTCGCGGGCGGCAGACCGTGCAGGCGGGGCGGAATATTCAGCCTGTGCAACAGCTTCGCCGCCGCATCGCGGTCGCCGCCGCCCGCCTCGGCCACGATGTCCAGTGCGGCCACGCGCGGCACCACGCGCAGAAACTGGCTGACATAGCCCAGCGTGCGCGCCCGCGCGGCCAGCACCGCGCGCGGGTCGGCGGCGGCGATGTCGAGCCAATCGCCGTCATGCCACACACGGATATGACCCGAATCGGCGCGGTAATTGCCGTACAGCATCCGCAGCAGGGTGGATTTGCCCGCGCCGGACGGGCCGGACAGCGCGAGGCACTCGCCTGCCGCCACGCTGAACGACACGTCCTCCAGCACCGGAATCGGCACGCCGCCCTGCAAATGCAGCACGAAGGTCTTGGCCACCGCCGCCACACGTAACATCGCGGTCATGCCTGCAACACCGAACTGACCAGCAATTGCGTGTAGGGGTGGTGCGGGTCGTCCAGCACCTGATCGGTCAGCCCGCTTTCCACCACGCGCCCGCGCTGCATCACCATGATCCGGTGCGCCAGCAGGCGGGCGACCGACAGATCGTGCGTGACCAGCACCACCGCGATGCCCAGTTGCGCCACCAGCGTGCGGATCAGGTCCAGCAGGCGCGCCTGCACGCTCACATCCAGGCCGCCGATGGGTTCGTCCATGAACACAAGCCTGGGGTGGGTGACCAGCGTGCGGGCGATTTGCAGGCGTTGCAGCATCCCGCCGGAAAACGTGCGCGGCAGGTCATCCATGCGCGCGGTGTCGATTTCCACCCGGTGCAGCCAGTTTTCCGCAACGTCGCGAATGCCGCCATAATGGCGGTTGCCCTGCGCCATCAGGCGCTCCCCGACATTGCCGCCTGCGGTGACACCAAGGCGCAACGCATCGCGCGGGTTCTGCCGCACGAACCCCCAGTCGGAGCGGTGCAGTGCGCGCAACTTGGGTTGCGGCATGGCGTGAACATCGTGCAGCGCCCCGTCCGGGTCGCGGTACCACGCCACCCCGGCATCGGGGCGCAGACGCCCGGACAGCACGTCCAGCAGCGTGGTCTTGCCCGAGCCAGACTCACCCACGATGGCCAGCACCTCGCCCGGCCACAGATCGGCATCCACACCCGCCAGTGCCTGCACCCGCCCGAACGCCAGCGACAGGCCGCGCGCGGCCAGCAGCGTGTCATCCGCCATGCCCGGCCTCCCGCCGCGTGGCGCAGTAATCGGTGTCGGAGCAGACATACAGGCGGCTGCCCTGATCGTCGGTGACCACCTCGTCCAGATAGCTGTCATCGGCCCCGCACAGGCCGCATTCATGCGGCGCGCGGGTCAGGCGGAACGGATGGTCGTCGAAATCAAGGCTGCGCACCTCGGTCCATGGCGGGATCGCATACAGCCGCTTCTCCCGCCCCGCGCCGAACAACTGCAAGGCGGGGGACATGTGCAGTTTCGGGTTGTCGAAGGCCGGGATCGGGCTGGGCGACATCAGATGGCGGCCGTTGACCATCACCGGGTAGTCGTAACTGATCGAGACATGGCCGAAGCGGGTAATGTCTTCGTACAGTTTCACATGCATCAGCCCGTATTCGGCCAGCGCATGCATCCGCGCCGCCTCCGCCCGGCTGGGTTCCAGCTTGGACAGCGGTTCGGGCAGCGGTACCTGATAGACAATGATCTGCCCCGCCCGAAGCGGCGTTTCGGGGATGCGGTGGCGGGTCTGGATGATGCTCGCCTCGGTGGTAACCGTGGTGGTGGCAACACCTGCGGTGCGGGCGAAAAAGCGGCGGATCGAGACCGCATTGGTGGTGTCGTCGGCCCCCTGATCGATCACTTTCAGCACGTCGTGCTGGCCCAGTACGGCGGCCGTCACCTGAATGCCGCCGGTGCCCCAGCCATAGGGCAGCGGCATCTCCCGCCCGCCGAACGGCACCTGATGGCCGGGAATGGCCACGGCTTTCAGCAGCGCACGGCGGATCATGCGTTTGGTCTGCTCGTCCAGATAGGCGAAGTTGTAGCCGGTGGTCATGGCGCGCCCCGCATCCGCCGCACCGTCTCCAGTTCGCTCTGAAAATCCACGTAGTGCGGCAGTTTGAGGTGTTCCACGAAGCCGGTGGCCTCGATGTTGTCGCAGTGCGACAGCACGAACTCGGTGTCCTGCGCGGGCGCGGTGATGTCCTCACCCAATTCGGCGGCGCGCAGGCTGCGGTCCACCAGTGCCATCGCCATGGCGCGGCGCTCACCCTGCCCGAAGGCGAGGCCATAGCCGCGGGTGAACTGCGGCGGCTCGGCTTTCGAGCCGGCGAACTGCGTGACCATCTGGCACTCGGTCAGCACCAGATCGCCGATGTCGATGGCGAAACCGAGTTCCGGCGGCACGATTTCCACGGCCACCTCGCCCATGCGGATTTCGCCCACGAACGGGTGGCTGTTGGCGTAGCCGCGCTGGGTGGAGTAGCCGAGGCCGAGCAGGAACCCCTCGTCGCCCCGCGCCAAGGCTTGCAGGCGGGCATCGCGCGCGGCGGGAAAGGCCAAGGGCTGGCGGGTGAGGTCGAAGGGCTCGCCGCTATCCGCGCCATCCGGCTCGATCAGGCCTTCCGCGCCCAGAATGTCGTGCACGCGCGGCATCGACCTGCTGCTGTGCTGCGGCGGCCAATTGGCCGCCCTGCCGCGCGGCGTGGCGGTGGCCTGAGCCATGGCGTATGTGGCGGTCAAGG